>NZ_VATP01000058.1:0-1264 GCF_005781125.1 Escherichia sp. E2748 | reverse complement strand
TTACTGACTGTGGATGACAGCCTGATGAAAGGTGACCGCCTGTCGTGGACGGTTTCCTGCTGCCTTGATAATAGTGGAATCCCGGTTACCTCTGAAACCGTGACCTGGAATGTAGCCTGGGATGCCGATATTGATGTTGACGTCACTTTTGCTGCCGATACACCGGTGTTAATTGATTACAGCAATGACAGCACGCGACCGTTATCCTCACGTCCTGCTATGGCCTGGCGGCTGACCGTGCCGGGACTAAGAAACACCCAGGCCTGTTTTTACCCCCTCGTGACCCGCATTACTGAAGATGCCATCATCAGCGACGCCTCGTTCAGTGAAATTGTCCCCTGTGCGGCAGACAGAACCAGTGGGGATTATTTTTACGTCATGCTGGACGACCTGGGGAGCGCTGTCATTAACGTGCAGCCCCGGGAAAACCGCACGCTGCTTACCGCGTTCAGCGCCGGGATTTATGGCGTCGGGACGATGGTCAACACCGCGAACTTTTTTATCAACAGTGCCTGGGAGGCTGCGACGGCGCCAGCTGTCAGCGTGGCAGAAGGGCAGAACCCTCAGGCGCGCCCCGGTGATGACAGCTATGGCCTGGCGACATTCCCGCTGCTTTCGAACTGGGAGGCGGTGAAGGAGCACGACCTGCTGGGCGGCGCGGTGTATCTATTTGCCGGAAAAGAGATACAGAAAAAGAACCACTACACGCCGCTGACGTTACTGGGAAAAACGCAGATCCCGCTTAAAGCCAGTGGTGGCGCGCCCGATATCGCCCTGTATTTTACCGAATCTAATTTCGAGGCCGGAAAGACTTATTACATCCATGCCTGTCTTGTCGAAAATGCCTATCTGCACAAGGGGGTGAATTATCTCCGTCTGCAGGAAATCAAATTTAAAATTCCGCAGGACCAGCCTGCCGCACCGGACGGGGTGAAGCGGACCTATCGTGCACCGGAATTTGTCTGTAAAGACGGCGCGGTTATTGATGAAGATGATGTGCTGCTCGGGCGCAATGAAATCGGCTATCAGGGGCTGGAATATCGTATTCCGTTATCCGGCGGGCAAAAACACCTGGTGGCGGGCGATCAGATAATGGCCACGGCATATCTGCACGCGTGGAATAAGCAGACGCAGGAAATGGAAAACAGTAATCCGCTGTTAAAATTAAATCAGCCCCATACCGTAACAGATGCCGATATAAATCGGGGCTATCTGACGGATGTTATTTCCATAGACGATCTGGCGGGCTGTGATATGCCCCCGC
>NZ_VATP01000057.1:0-2080 GCF_005781125.1 Escherichia sp. E2748 | reverse complement strand
GATTAAAGTCATCAACGACATTGAACGTGCGAAAACGACGGCCACAGGCCAGCGCATCATGCATAAAATCGACAGACCAGCTCTGGTTCAGCGCTTCTGGCGTAGCCAGTGGTGAGGGATTGCGTACCGGCAGTCGTTGTTTGCCCTTACGGCGAAAATTCAGCTTCAGCAGACAGTAAATACGGTGGAGCCTTTTGTGATTCCACGAGTATCCTTGCCGTCGCAGAATCTGGAAAAGCTTCGGAAAGCCGTATCGCGGGTATCGCTCAGCCGCAGCCTGCAGGGCGGCAATAACGGGTTCATCACGCGTGGTATCCGGGCGGTAATGGTAAACCGTTCTGCTCAGGTTCAGACTCCGGCAGGCCTGACGGATACTGAGTCCGAATGTCGTTATCAGATGAGTGACCAGCTCACGCTTAAAGGCTGGTTTTAAAGCTTTTTTTCGATAACGTCTTTCAGCGCCCGGTTCTCCAGACTCAGGTCAGCAAACATCTGTTTGAGACGGCGGTTCTCGTCCTCAAGATCCTTGATTTTTTTAATATCAGAAGCCTCCATGCCGCCGTATCTGGACTTCCAGTTAATGGGATGGACTACCTCCTCCCTCTGAGGTTAACTGAACAAAATATACTCAGCAGGAGCATTATCATGAATGTTATCTATCTCGGTATTGATCTGGCTAAAAATGTTTTTCAGCTTTGTGGATTAAATCAGGCGGGTAAACCGGTTTATAAAAAACGCACTGATCGTAAAACGTTACTACAGACCGTCGCGAATATTCCGGCCTGCCTGATTGGTGTGGAAGCCTCCACGGGCGCATTTTACTGGCAGCGTGAGTTCGAAAAACTGGGACATAAGGTAAAAGTGATCAGTCCCCAGTATGTAAAACCCTTTGTCCGCGGGCAAAAAAATGACGGTAATGATGCACAGGCTATCGCAATTGCTCTGATGCAACCAACAATGCAATTCGTACCACCCAAAAGCCCGGAACAGCAGGATATTCAGGCTCTGCACCGGGCAAGACAGCGTATTGTTAATCACCGAACTGCGACAGTCTGTCAAATCAGAGGACTGCTGCTTGACCGTGGAATAACAATCGGTGCGGCTGTCTCCAGAGTTCGTCACGCTGTTCCGCTGATTCTGGAAGACGCAGAAAATGGTCTTAGTGCCAGAATGCGCAGAACGATCGCAGAACTCTATGATCTTTTTAACGATCTTGGTCGTCGTATCAACTTTTTTGATAAAGAAATTGATACTGTTTTCCGACAATCTGAAGCTTGTCAGCGGATTGCCAAAGTTAAAGGTATTGGCCCTAAAACAGCTACTGCAGTTGTTGCTGCGATCGGCAAAGGAACTGAATTCAAAAATGGCCGTCATTTCTCAGCCTGGTTGGGACTAGTACCAAGGCAGCACTCCAGTGGTGACAGACAGGTGCTAATGAACATGACCAAAAAAGGCGATAAGCACCTGCGAACCTTATTTATTCATGGAGCCCGGGCAGTCGTTAGAGTGGCTGCAAATAATAATGAGGGTTACTTAAATCAATGGGTTAATCAGCTAAAAGAACGACGAGGATTTAACAAAACAACCGTTGCAGTCGCCAATAAAAATGCCCGAATTATTTGGTCAATTCTTCACAATGAAACAGAGTACAGACCGGCAGTGTAATAGCATACCTTTAAAAGTTGCAAAGTATTGAAAAATGGCCACTGGTTGAACCTGCACGATCGGAACCTGACTATTATATTGGCCTTCGTGGCCGTCCAGTTGTTGAGGCGATTGTGTGCGGATTTCCCATTTGGGCACAGATATTTCTGATGCCGGATAGATGTAAGCAACAACCTAAAACCTGATTCAGTACTTGCAAAACGGAGGTAGTCCATAGATGTAGTAGGTGGCTTCAGAGATACCGGCCTCCCGGCAGACATCTTTAACGGTTCGTCCGGCTTCAACTGACTTAATCACAGCGATGATCTGATGCTCAGTAAAACGGGCTTTACGCATAGCGATCTCCTTCGTTGGCAGATTGATTATGCCGGATGATCTCTAAATATGAATGGCACGATTATGCGGGATACTTACA
>NZ_VATP01000056.1:3231-4271 GCF_005781125.1 Escherichia sp. E2748 | reverse complement strand
GGGGCGTTTGCTGGTAAGAGCCTGATAAGCGCGGCGGGGCGAAAATTCCAGAGCGCGGCGTGTGCAGCAATAGTTGAGCAGTTACGTCGTCTGCCGAAACCAACGTCGGCACCTGCTTCAGTGGAGATCGTGTTGTTTCCTCCGGATAACCGGATCCGCGATCTGGACAACTATAACAAGGCGCTGTTTGACGCCCTGACCCACGCGGGTGTGTGGGAAGACGACAGCCAGGTGAAAAGAATGTTGGTGGAGTGGGGACCGGTTATCCCGGAAGGGAAGGTCGAGATCACTATCAGTAAGTACGAGAAAACGGCGGGTGCAGCCGCCTGATCAAGAGGAGAAACGAAGTATGAATAATCTGATGGTCATTGATGGTATTGAAGTTCGTCGTGATGCTTATGGGCGTTACAGCCTGAACGATCTGCACAGGGCTGCCGGTTCTCTGGATAAGCATAAGCCTGCATTCTGGCTCCGCAATGAGCAAACTGAACGTTTAATAAGCGAGTTGCAGATTTGCAACTCGGTCAATATAGAGCCAGTTAACGTTATTCGTGGCGGAAATAACCAGGGGACGTATGTCTGCAAGGAACTGGTGTATGCCTATGCAATGTGGATCAGTCCGTCATTCCATCTGAAGGTGATCCGTACTTTCGATATGGTAACCAGCGCGCCGGAAAAGTTATCCGGACAGGCTGCTGACAAGATGCAGGCTGGCGTGATTCTGCTGGACTTTATGCGCCGGGAGTTAAATCTGTCTAACTCTTCAGTGCTTGGAGCCTGTCAGAAACTCCAGGAGGCTGTTGGCTTACCGAATCTGGCACCGCGCTATGCCATTGATGCTCCTGCTGATGCACACGATGGCTCAAGTCGCCCCACGCTGTCGCTGAGTGCACTGCTGAAGCAGTATGGTATCCGCCTGACGGCTAATCAGGCATATCACCAGATGGTGAAGCTGGGGATCGTTGAACAACGCGAACGATACAGCCGTACCGCGATTAACAACATCAAAAAATTCTGGTCGCTGACAGCGAAAGGCTGCA
>NZ_VATP01000056.1:0-3081 GCF_005781125.1 Escherichia sp. E2748 | reverse complement strand
ATGGGGATCGTATTGTTCAGACCAGGTTCAGAACTGATGCCCCTGTTTATGCAGGGGCGTGTCCTGCTGGAGCCTGAGCCGGAACGTTATTCATCTTTCGCCAGTGGTGCCGTTCCGGCAGCATCACAACCGCTGGCGGATGATCCTGCCGTTCGGGCCGTGTTCCGCAATGAGGCAGTGATCCGTCGTGCTGGTGGCGTGGAATGTCTTGAAAGCTGGTTACTTCGTGAAAAAGGCTGTCAGTGGCCTCACTCCGACTGGCACAGCGAAAACATGACCACAACGCGCCATGCGCCGGGCGCAATCCGTCTGTGCTGGCACTGCGATAACCAGTTGCGTGACCAGTTCACGGAACGGCTGGAATCAATGGCAACGGATAACTGTGCCCGCTGGGTGTTATCTGTTGTGCGCCGTGATCTCGGTTTTGATGATAGTCACGTTGTGACAATGCCGGAACTGTGCTGGTGGCTGGTTCGTAATGACCTGGCGGATGCCTTACCGGAAAGTGCAGCCCGTAAGGCACTGAGATTACCGAAGCCTGTTGTGCCGTCTGTCACCCGGGAAAGTGACCTTGTTCCTTCGGTTCCTGCCACCAGCATCATCCAGGATAAAGCGAAAAAGGTGCTGTCGCTGGAAGTGGATCCGGAGTCGCCGGAGTCTTTTATGTTACGCCCCAAACGTCGCCGTTGGGTTAATGAAAAGTACACGCGCTGGGTTAAGACTCAGCCGTGTGCATGTTGTGGAAAGCCTGCTGATGATCCCCACCACCTGATAGGCCACGGTCAGGGTGGAATGGGTACAAAAGCACATGACCTCTTTGTGTTGCCTTTGTGCAGAAAGCATCACGACGAGCTGCATGCGGATACCGTGGCATTTGAAGAGAAGTATGGCTCCCAGCTGGAGTTGATATTTCGTTTTATCGATCGTGCGCTGGCAATTGGCGTGCTGGCCTGATTTTGTGGAGAAAGTTGATGCGTGACATGTATGAAGTTTTGGACCGCTGGGGAGCATGGGCTGCAGCAGATAACAGTAGTGTGGACTGGCAGCCGATAGCTGCAGGCTTCAAGGGGCTTTTACCTCATGGCAAAAAGTCCCGGATTCAGTGTGATGATGACGAAGGCATTATGATAGACAGTTGTGTGGCTCGGTTGAGAAAGTATAAACCAGAGGAATATGAGCTAATCATAGCTCACTTTGTCATTGGTATCTCATTACGCACTATTGCCAAGAAGAGAAGATGTTCAGATGGCACAGTTAGGAAAAAATTGCAGACTGCCTTGGGGTTTGTTGAAGGATGTATTTGTTTGATTGAGTTCTAAAAAGAATGAGGCGTAAGCCTCATTCTTTATCTTTAATTATAAGTTTCGATTTTTCATCATGCATTTTGTCTATCATAAAATACATACCTAATGCCGTTGTGTATATAATGTTGCATATGGTACTTAAATAAATAAACAAAAGTAATGATTTCACTAGTGGATATGATGAAAGGTGTAATTCCTTGATGCTTGCGCTGGTTAGTTGAAGTGCTCCTCCAACGAAATACAGCGCGATGCTCATAAACGCTAAATAACCAAATAGATAAGTGAGGAATTTACGCCTTGTAAGTTTTTTACCTTTTAATACCGGAGGTATGCCATGCATAACTTCATCCATACCATCCTTACTGAAGGTTGCAACTGCAGCCATAGATGCAATGTAAAAACCAGATAGTATTTGAAGTATCCCGTTTACTAAAGACACAAGACTATCCTTCCCGAGAAGTGAGATGGTTTTCGGTAAGTAATAGATGGATAAAGTAATAATTGCAGCAGTGAAAATGGGTAAAACCCAGTCAAAAAATCGCTTCTCAGGATGCTTTATGCGTAGGTAGTCTATAGGTGTAAAAACCTTAGATAAAACATACATATATGCCTCCTTTTGACAGGTTTTCCATGCCTTCACTTTAACATAAAGTTTTGCATTTTTGCGAGAAGTTCTTCGTGAAATGCTGTTTGGCAAACGGCAATTGTTGATGCCAACACTGCTTTTTCACGTTGTGCCAATTGTGCTGTTGCGAGTTCCTGTAAGCTCATTTCTTTTCCGATGGAAACAAGATCTGATGAAACGCGTTTATTTTTGTCTTTATAAGAAATTCTTAACATTGTATACTTTCTACCACGAAGTTTGTCATATGCAGACTTAATCGCCTTAATTGCACCCTCTCCGCGACGTATTTTTGTTGATAGCTTTAGTGTTTCTTCTTCAACCATTACTGTGCCATCATCATCTAAAGAGTTATCTTTAAAGCGACGAGTAGCAGTAAGTCCACATAAATAACCAGTGGATAGAGATTGCTCAAGTGTTGTTGCAGCCAAAAAATCAATGTCGAAAATAGGTCTGCACTTAAGTTCTTTTTTCCCTCCTGAACGGATAAAGGAAAAATTATTTTCTCGCAGGAAATAAGTTAAAGCTTGGGCTAATAAACCTCTGGTAATGCCCGGAACTTCTTCTAAAATTGCCTCATAACAATCTTGGAATGATGAGTCGCTCGGTCTTTTTTTGATAAGCACATGAGCAGAGTACCCCATACCTTCATCATTTTGCTTTTTCTCAATTCTGGTTTCACCAGTTTTTATGTTGGAAAAGGCGGGATCAGAAGCATCTTTATTTATATATTGAAAAAGCAATTTCAGGTAATTTTCATCGTCTTTTATGGATAGCAATCTTATGACAGAACGTCCTTTGTTTAATTCGTAAACAGCTTCTCCTTTGTTATAGCGATTTTTTAAAACAGGAATACAGTTTACTAAAGGCATGTCAGGTGCGTCATTAGGATACTTCTTTAAAGTAACCTGGCATTTGATCATGAAACGTTCATTATCTCCCAAGAGCATATCTGTTCCTTATACGAGCACTAATACTGATTGCTGTTTTTAGTTCAGCAGAACCAAAGGTTAACTGATTGTGCTTGATAGTATATATTTTTCACTAACGCGTACGCAAAAAGTATTGTATCGTGTTAAGAGTGGTTACTTCGCCACACAACTTAAACCCGCCGCTGAGCGGTTTTTTTGTACCTGTAAACTTGGTGCAGTACAG
>NZ_VATP01000055.1:0-1062 GCF_005781125.1 Escherichia sp. E2748 | reverse complement strand
CTGCTTTTCAGGTTTCTGAACCCGACTTCGATTTCCCATCGTGAATGGTAAAGTTCCGCCACCTCTTTTGCTTTGTAGCGGTCTGCCGGGAGTGATGTCAGCACCGTTTTCTCCACACCGTTCACCTCATAAGTCACCGCCCGGGCGTACCAGAACTCTGGCAGTGCAGGATTCTTTTTCCTCGCCTGCAGTGATACCTTCAGTTTCAGAAGCCTGTCTCCGGGACCGTAACTTTCTTCTGTTTCTGCCGCGATATTCTTCCACGCAGGCAGTAGCCAGTGGCGGTTACAACCCTGCCGGTTCAGCGTCAGCAGCAGGTCTGCGCTGTAAAAGAGCTTGTCAAACAGTGTAACGGAGTTGTCCGGGATGGTGGCGAGCATGGAGTGGGCCAGCACGGTTTCGCTCCGCCGGTAAGGCGCGGTCACGGCATTCAGCAGAATGTGACTTCCCAGATTCATTAATGCCACCAGACGCATAACCGGGTAGGCGCTCTGCCGCTCAGTGGATGTGTTGGCAGAGCCATAATATTCACGCAACTCAGGTTCATCAGGTGTCCTGAACTGTGCGCCATCAATGGCAAAAAGTTGCAGGCCGTGCCAGTCATCCTTCAGGTAACGTTCCGCGCCCCATGTCTGTGCGGTCTGGCGGAAGAGCCATTCCACCGGGGCGGCCCCCACGCGCTGACGCGCCTGGGTGACAGCGCTGCGGGCCAGCAGGTTCATCCCCGCTTCGCCATCCGCGCTCAGGTTCAGACGGCGAACCACATCGGTAATTGGCTCATTGCGGAAGAAGGCCATGGCCACCACCATCCAGATAACCATGTCTCCCGGTAAACGACGGCGGCGCACGGTCGCATGAGCAGAAAGCGTCAGGCAGTGCTGTATCCACTCGACGGGAAGGTGCTCTGCAAACAGTTGTGCAGAGGGCGGTGGCATAAGCGGATGGTCACTGAAATCGAGCAGATCATTGAGAAGTGGCATAAGAAAACGGCTCCCTGTTGTGGAAGCCGTTATAGTGCCGCAGTTTAAGGATCGGTCAACCGATCCTTAACTGATCGGCATT
>NZ_VATP01000054.1:0-2162 GCF_005781125.1 Escherichia sp. E2748 | reverse complement strand
AGATTTATCTGCTGGAGATGGCCGCTCCCGTAGTACAGATGGCGCTGCGTTCTGCCGTCCGGAAAGGTGGTGGCAGTCCGGTTGCTGAGTTCATCGTACTGATGGGTTAAGACGCCCTGCGCCGTCTCCTCAGTCAGCATCCGCCCCAGTCTGTCGTAACTGAAACGGATAATCTCCGGTGCGTCCGTTTCCCCGGCATCCGACCGCCGGCGGCGGATTTCCAGTAACTGGTCTGCCGCATCACAGACGTATTCCGTACGGCTGTCGGCTGTCTCCTTTGCCGTGAGCCGGCCCACCGCATCACGCGCCAGCCGGTGACGGATTTCACCGCCCCTGTCCCCGGTGAACACCACTTCCGTGACCGCGTTCAGCGCGTTGTAACGGTACGCCTGGCGGCAACCGTCCGGGTTTATCTGCTCCGCCAGACGGTCCAGCACATCGTGGCGGAACTGATAGCTTTCTCCGTTCTCGTTTGTCAGCCGGGTCAGCCGCCCGTAGGCGTCGTACCCGAACGCCGTCCTGCGTCCCGTCGCGTCCGTCCGGCTGCGCACCCGGCCCTGCCCGTCGCGTTGCCAGCGCGTTATCCTCCCCATCGGGCTGGTGTACTTCACCAGCCTGCCCGCCGCGTCTGACTGGTAATTCACCGTGCGGCCGTCCGCCAGTATCACCTCCACCAGGTGACCGCTGTCGTCATACCCGTAGCGGGTGCTGTGGCTCTGCGCGTCAGTCATCCGTATCAGCCGCGTGCGTTCGTCGTAGAACCAGGCCGTCTGCGCGCCGGAACAGTCCGTATGTCGCATGAGCTGCCCGTCTTCGTTCCACTGAAGGTATTTATTCCCCCCACGGGCATCGGTTATCTGTACCACCTGGCCGTGGCGGTCATACTGATACCGGGTGTTCTGTTGCAGCGGGTCGGTCACGGCAAGAAGATTGCCGCGTTCATCGTACTCACAGCGCCAGCTGTTCCCCGCTGCATCCACTTCCGTTTCCGGTTCGTGCCACACCGGGTGCCACTGTGTCTGTGTCACCCGCCCGAGCGGGTCGTGCGTCTCCGTGATATGCCCCAGGCGGTCATACACATAGCGCCATTTGCCGCCCTGAGCGTCGGTCATCCCCAGCAACAGTCGTTCTTCGTCGCTCCAGCGGAACGTCATCACCTGCCCGGCTTCGTCCTGGTACGCCGTCACCTGATTCTGTGCATCCCACTGATGAAAGCGGGTCCGGCCCATCCCGTCTGTCACGCATACCACACGTTCAGCCATCCGCCAGTCCAGACGGTATTGTGCGCCACTGTCAGTATGGTGGCCCGTCACGCGCCAGCCTGCATCATCCGGCCCTTCATACCAGCCCCACTGGTAATAATATCCTTCGCCGCCAGGCTGGCGGTGCAGCGTCATGCAGTGGTTTTCGTCGTAAGCAAACTCACGCAGCAGGTGCCCCGTGCTGTCGTACACGCCGTTCAGGTGGCCGGCCTCGTCATAGCTGTAACGACGCAGCAGTAAAGGAGCAGCCTCAGGGAAATGCTGATAAATCTGTGTCACCCGCCGGGGATGCGCCGCCAGTTCGTAATACAGACGGATGCACGGACGCTGCTGTTCGCCGCTGATTTCAGTGATGCGTCCCCGGTCGTCGTAGTACAGATTCAGACAGTTGCTGTTACGGTCGCCCAGCATTTTCAGCCGCTGGCGCTGCGGGTGATGCGGGTCGGCCTCAAACAAAAAAAACTGTCCGTCATCGCTGCTGATAAGCCAGTGCCCCTGCTCACCACGCCGTACTGCCAGTCCTTCGCCGGGGCTGTAAAACCCGCCCCCCGGCAGTACGGCTTCCATATCCAGGCGTCGCCCCATGCCCGACACAAAGGTCATGCAGTTTTCGTCCACGTTACCCGGTGTGCGCACGAGGCTCACTTCATACATCACACTCCAGCCCTGACCAAACATCCCTTCCGTGCGTTCGTCACGACTGCTGTACACGCGCTGCCAGTCCAGCGGAAAGTGGCCCGGCAGGCTGAAGTCGAAGTCATCGTCATCGGCCAGGTATTTGGCCCCGGTGGCGGCATTGACCGGATGCGGAAGGGCTGTGGTGGCCTTCTGCGTCAGAATGCTCATTCCGATACTGGCAGCAAAACAGGCGATTTTAGAAAGCATTTTGCCCGGGCGAAG
>NZ_VATP01000053.1:0-1517 GCF_005781125.1 Escherichia sp. E2748 | reverse complement strand
AGATTTATCTGCTGGAGATGTCCGCTCCCGTAGTACAGATGGCGCTGCGTTCTGCCGTCCGGAAAGGTGGTGGCAGTCCGGTTGCTGAGTTCATCGTACTGATGGGTTAAGACGCCCTGTGCCGTCTCCTCAGTCAGCATCCGCCCCAGTCTGTCGTAACTGAAACGGATAATCTCCGGTGCGTCTGTTTCCCCGGCATCCGACCGCCGGCGGCGGATTTCCAGTAGCTGGTCTGCCGCATCACAGACGTATTCCGTACGGCTGTCGGCTGTCTCCTTTGCCGTGAGCCGGCCCACCGCATCACGCGCCAGCCGGTGACGGATTTCACCGCCCCGGTCCCCGGTGAACACCACTTCCGTGACCGCGTTCAGCGCGTTGTAACGGTACGCCTGGCGGCAACCGTCCGACTCTGCCCGTCGTGCTGCCAGCGCAGCATCTGCCCAACCGCAGCGACACGCCGGTGATCAAAATCAGCGCCAAATGGCTGAGAGAAGCGGGATTTGAGATCGGCACGGGCGTTACCGTGAAGATCTCGGAAGGATTCCTGATCCTGCTTGCGGATAACAACGAAGTACAGGAACTGCGCAGGGAACTTTATCAGGTTAAACAGGTGGTGAAGGGGATGCGTGACGGGATGTTGAGTGTGTTTAACGAGTGTTAAATATAAAAAACCGGGAAGATTTAAGGCCTTCCCGGTTTATAATTAATGCTATCCAATTAATTTAATAATAGAACAATAGAAGGAGCTTGCCCTTTCTCTTTACATTTCTTACTAACAAACTCAATACTTGTAACCAAAGTATCTCTTATTTTTTGTTCAACGGAAGAAAATCCTCTTAATTCTAACAGTAAATATTCATCACTATTTACATGTATAGATGTCATTTCATCCTGTGGATAGCGTAAGCTAAAAAGACAATCGATCAGGGCATCACCGTTTCTACCAAAATATTCAGGAAAGCCTAACTTTTCAGATAGTTGATCGTAAAAATCATCCATTGTTTTTACTTTGTAAAAATCAATTAATACTCTGCTCCCTAATTTCATTATTTCCATCCTCCAAGAGAGATTTCAATAAATGAATCATAGTGATCATTAGTATAGTATGCTTTTCCTGTAGAGGTATCGAAAACAATACGTCTTGCTCCATTCCCTCCAGCATTAGGTGTTTTTACAGTCCATTCTTTATATGGCCCACTGCCAGTATTAAGACGCTGGCTATTAGGATTACCTATAGTATGTGTATTACCAAACGTCGTCCCATCATTTGAATAAAATGGCTTATTTGACTTAATTCTATCTATTGTTTTTTGTACTTCCCTCATTTCTGCTGGGGTCATTTTATGTCCCCATTTCTCATTTACAGCCGCATGGAATTCTTTCGGATTTTTAGCAGAATGAGAACATTTTAGCCCAAGCGGGTCGCTCCAACCCAGCGGATTAGGCGCATAAGCATAAAGGTTTATTCCTCCCGCCAGCCCTATCGGATCCGTTACCATGAACCGCCCGACATCCGG
>NZ_VATP01000052.1:0-2697 GCF_005781125.1 Escherichia sp. E2748 | reverse complement strand
AACCGTTATGTTCTGCAACTGGGCGGCGATCTTGCGCAATGGAGCAGTAACGCACTCGATCGCTGGCATCTCGGCCTGATGGCTGGCTATGCCAACAGCAAGAGTCACACGCATTCCAGCCTGACCGGGTACAGCTCACGTGGGCAAATCCACGGCTACAGCGTGGGCGTGTATGGCACCTGGTACGCTAACGAAGCAGACAAAACCGGGACTTATGTTGACAGCTGGTTGCTCTATAACTGGTTTGATAACAGCGTCTCCGGCGAGTACCTGCCGAGTGAAAAGTATCACTCTGACGGCATCACCGCCGCCATTGAAGCAGGTTATACCTTCCGTCTTGGTGAAAGCGCAGATGCCCGCACCAGCTACTGGCTGCAGCCCAAAATGCAACTGACATGGATGGACGTGAAGGCAGACAATCATACTGAAGACAATGGCACGCTGGTTGAGGACAGCACCGAAGGCAACCTGCAAACGCGTCTGGGGGTGAAAGTGTATCTGCAGGGTCATCATGCTATTGATGATCATAAAGAGCGTTCCTTCCAGCCTTTCGTGGAAGCCAACTGGATTTATAATTCCCGCAATTACAGCGTGAAGATGGATCGCATCGGCGATGAGATCATCGGCGCGCGTAACGCAGGCGAGTTAAAAGCGGGGGTGGAAGGTCAGATTACTCCGCGTCTGCAACTGTGGGGCAACGTCGCCCAGCAGTTGGGCGACAATGGTTACAGTGATACCCAGGGAATGCTGGGCGTGAAATATCTCTTTTAATGCCACTTTGCCACCTGTCACGTACAGGTGGCACTCTTTTTCGAACCCTGGTCTTTATGATTCGCTCGCATTCAGTCATTTTTACTATAAATATGATGAAGTTAATTCAGCTTATTTATGAGTGAAATCACTATGGCTCCTTTGCACGCCATATATAGCCCCTCCCGTTGTGCAAGTTATTTTTCATCTGTGTAACGGAAGTTAGTTGCATTCGTATATCCGGCCTCTCTTACGCTACCGTCGTACCCGGCCATGATGTGTGATTAGGGCAATACCCTGAAGATAACAGTCATCATCAGGGTTGATTAATAAGTGGTTCAGTGTTCAGGAAAAATCTACAGAAAAAGGGATTATATTTGTATTTTTCTCAACAATAGCCACATCTCTCCTGTTGTTTAATAACGCTCATGACAATTATCGCTGGTGTTCCTTAAATTAATTTTCATAAAAATCTCAAATTCCTGCCTCCGCTAAAATCCAATATAAAATTCACACAAACCACATTACTTTTCTGAACAAAAAAGCCACCAACCATCTATTAATGTAATTTCCATACCTTTTCTTTATTTCACTTACATAAAGTTTAGGATTATTAGATGTGTTTTTTCTAAACAACATAAAAAAACCACATTAACTCCACGCACAAACCACTAAAACCAATCAATACAATGAACAACTAACACTTTAATAAATTTATTGCATCTAATATTACAGATATTCTTATTTAGCAACTTGCATGTTTACGCCTTACAAGGCTTCAGGAAGAAAAATAGTGCAATAAGAAACATCTCGCCATTTAAATTTAAGGATGAAAGTGAGTGATATGAAATCAGCAAAAAACAGCTTATCGACACGGGCGATAGCCATTTCAACGGTATTATTTACACCCATATCCCTGGCCGTACCCCCACCCACAGAGCTAAATAGCGTTGTTATCATTAATAATGGCGAAGAAGCAAAAATTATTGCCTCTGAAGGTTACGATCCCGGATGGAATAATTTTACTTCTTTGACTGTAGGTAAAGATTCTAATGGCTCATTACTCATTGATAATCTTTCATTTATTACTGCCAGTGCTACCGTAGGTAATAACTCTGAAGGTTCCCTCACTTTATCCAACCATACCAACTGGCAGTTTACTAGTTCTTCATCCAACTTGTATTTGGGTACAAATGAAGGTTCCGGCACGGTATATGTGTTAGAAGGCAGTAAGATAAGTGACCTGAAGGAACTAAGGATTGGCGAGTATTATGGTGATGCCAAAGGGTTGATGGTTATTGATGGGGAAGACTCATCGGTTTCCTCTAACATTGCTATTGTTGGCGATCAGGGAATCGGCAATTTACGTATTACGAATGGCGGTACACTCACTACCTCAGCTCAGGTAGCTATTGGATATGCTTATCCAGGCAATAGTGCATCAAAAAATCGTAATAGTTATGGCGATGTTCTGGTTGATGGTAAAAATTCAACATTGAATGCTGAATATGTTTATCTTGGTGGATTCAGCCCAGATGTTGCTTTTAATACTACCGGTATTCTTACCGTTAATAATGGTGCAACAATCAATGCCAATTCGTTTATCTGGGTTACTCTCGCACCTGGCGCCACAGGTGTTTTAAATATTGGTGGTGCGCAAGGTGAGGCTGAACAGCCTGCTGGTTCGATTAATACGCCATTTATTCATTTGGGGGCTGCAGATGCTTCTTCCTCTTCGATAGTAAACTTTAATCACTCCAGTACCGATTTTCTGCTGGCCTCGGATATTCAGGGGAACGGCCAGATTAATCAAGTTGGCTCAGGAACGACAACATTATCTGGTTCCAATAGCTATGCTGGTGATACCAATATAAGCAAAGGCAGTCTACGCGCAGGTAAAGAAAATACCTTCAGCCCCAACTCCGACTATATTGTCGACAGTGAAGG
>NZ_VATP01000051.1:0-1851 GCF_005781125.1 Escherichia sp. E2748 | reverse complement strand
TTGGTTTGGGAGAAGCGGCAAAACGGGAGGTTGGAACCGGGGTAAATCAGATCCCGGATATGGCTAGCTTCACGTCGGGGCCAGGCTGGATGAAATTTCCGGATGGTACAATCATACAGTTTGGCGTCAGTATTGCAGGGCCAATCGGCTATCCAACAACTGTAAACTTCCCGATTCCTTTTACATCTGGTTATCGTATTGCCACGTCTTTTGACAGTGCAGTTAACGGTGCGACAGATTGCCCTGCCTTTGCGACAACTCCGGCAGGAGGCGGACTACTTGCATTTTATTTAATGAGTTCTCGTACTGGCGGAACGGGTGCTGGCGCTAACTGGATTGCAATAGGGAAATAAAAATGAACAAATATATTTATGATGCAAAAACTAACGCCTTCTATCCGTTGGCTTTGAAATTACATTATGAATCCGTGGGGTTATGGCCAGAAAAAGGCGTGGAGGTTGATGAAGAAACTTTTTCTGCATTTCAGAAGCCACCAGAGGGAAAAATGAGGATTGCGGATGATGATGGTTATCCCGTATGGGGTAATATTCCGCCACTGGAACCTGAAGAACTGATAAAAATGGCAGAATACGAGCGTCAGAAGCGCATAGATACTGCCAACGAACACATGAACAGCAGGCAATGGCCTGGTAAAGCAGCTATTGGTCGTCTGAAAGGTGAGGAACTGGCGCAATATAATTTGTGGCTGGATTATCTGGACGCACTGGAAGTGGTCGATATTTCCAGTGCTCCAGATATTGAATGGCCTACGCCTCCGGCAGTTCAGGCCAGATAACATCCGGCGCTGTGCTGGTATCTGTTGCCGTCACCGCGTCAATGTAATCCAGCACAGTGTTAAGTCGGGTGGTCTCTGCCTGCATCAGCTTCCGCCCGGCCTGCAATTTCAGTTGAATCAGACTAATGGAAGCCATTGCAGTTTCAATCATTGACTGACGCTGTGTTTCTGCCGTTTCTACTGCGACGTGATGTAGCTCCTCAGTATCTGTCACCCATTTCTCACCATCCCATTTATCGTATGGCGTTGACGGGGCGATAGTGGTTGTATTTTCAGGGTAATCACCCGGAGTTTTGATTTCTTTTGATTCCCCTGTTTCGGTGCTATAGACAATTTCACCACGATGGTCTGACACATATTCCCATGATTTTAAATCCACAGAACGGCAAATTGTATAACCAGCCTTATGTGTACCTGGAGCGTCTAAACAGGAATATGCCGGAATACCGACACCCACAGCAAGATATTCAGTTGATGCAGAAATATATTCCCGCGTCTCACTGTCATAGTTGTAAACGATAATGTTTCCTTCCTGCACGGCAATAAGTTCGTTATTTAATACCGCGTGATTCATTATGCAGCCCTCACAATAAAGTTAAATGCAATATTGCGCGGTCGTGTTTCGTTCCCGCCCGTGTTACCAATACTTCCTCGTGAATGCAACCTCGGAGCCGGAATAAGGGTTCCCCCTGTAAAAACGGCGTCAAGCCCCCGACCTTGTGTGTATGTGTTCTGAAAAATTGTAGCCAGCTCCCATTCTTCACCTGAATCATAGCCATCGTTGGCAACAACAATATGGCGGTGCTTCTCCAGCATCCCAGCCTGAATGCTCAATAAAGCACGTCCTGCATCAATGCCACGTCCGTCATCCCAGCCACGAATAAACTCACCACGTAAATCAGGCAGTTTCCCTGAAGGGTATGCTTTGGCAAGGTTGGGATATTTCACCTTATCAAAGGTAGCACCATTACATTTCAGCCAGCCTGTTGGCGGAGTGGCGGAAGGCCACGGAACAGGCACACCAACGGGTAATGCCGAACCTTCTCCCAAACCAA
>NZ_VATP01000050.1:0-18756 GCF_005781125.1 Escherichia sp. E2748 | reverse complement strand
GATTATGCGGGATACTTACATCTTTGCCTGAGACTTGCACTATTTTTTTTTAAAATATCACATTGGGCACAGACATATTAGCATTCACAAATGGAGTAGGATTAGTGATGGTATATTTAAGGACATTCTTTTTAATTGATATAGTTGCCTGACCAATACCCCCAAATGTACTTTCAAAGTCCACAATTCCAACATTATCTTTGATTATACCGTTAATGTTTCTATCATTGCCTTCAGAACAGTCAATTCTATTTCCGTCATTAGTTATAAAGCAATATTTACCAACAAGATGAGCACCATCTTCGTCTAAATCCAATGTTAGCGATTGTGAGTCATTCTCCTTTACCCAATGACCAGAAAAATTAGCTATTGAGTGAAATGAAATAAAAATTAAAAGCAATAATATTCTTTTCATATATCAACCCTCAAACAATCATTAACTCTATTTATCCAGCCATTGAGGAATTTAATCTGTGCATTAGGTTCACCGTTGGTTATAGTTAAAGAACGGTAATAATCCTTTCTGATTTCTGCAATACGTGATAACAACTGCTCTTGATCTTCAACTGCATTTATACAATGAGTCATGTCATCATCCATTATGTAATTTACTATCAGGCGATTATTGTATTCATCATGAAGCATTTTTCGTATTCATTTGGTGTAATTATCACGACCAGTAATCTGTAACACACCTCTGCATTTAAACAGCAGGATATCCTTGATATAGTACCATTTACTGGTGTGATTACCAGATCACAACCATATTCAACTGTAACACTATTTGCATTACTGACTTTAGATACATAAGAATTCTTCTGATATCCTTTAGCTTTTAAAATCAGTTCTGCTGATTTTTTAGATATCCTCTAAACGCCTAAGTCAGTATAAAAGTCCAAAATAATATTGCTTTACTCTGTAATCATGTCATATTTCTGTGTTTGCTTATTAAATATGTAATTAACACTAATATCCGGCCCAATACTGTAACAATTCAGGTGAATCTGAGCTCCATCGTTTTCTAAGTTTTGAAAAATAGACGTCATATATGAACCAAATTCACAGCCATTCAATTGTGGGTTAATGACTTGTATTAATTTACCACTTACTTTATCAATTACATTTACTTTATTGATAACAATACCTTCCTCCCCCTCTATATATATCCCAATGAAAGCATGCTGTTTAGTTTGCCCCCAAAATGGAATATCCAGTTCTTTAGCCTCCCCTTTCAAAACACCATCACTAAGTCTGGATGTCTCCCTTAAGTCCACTTTTAAAGTGGAGCGAGCATTGCTCCATTCACCTGAAAAACCAACAGAGTTTCGTGTTAACTTGAAAGGACATTTTGCAATTTCAAACTTCTCACCTTGAATAATATATTTATCGAAACTCTCATTACTAACGGCCTCACATAACACAATCAAATTTGATTCATTCACACCATATAGTGGAATGGAGGTTCTATGATTATCGTAATAATAATTTCCCTCTACGTTCACATTTTTCCCAAAGTCATAATACTGGAGGGATAAATGCACAGGATATTTCCCTATATAACCTTCATAATTATTTACTACGTATGGAACGTATGCTGCCTGAATTGAAGCACTTAGCGACAGCACGAAACAGCCTAAAAAAGCTTTAATTTTAACCATCGTCTAACCTTGATTTTCAGTTAATTAAAATGCATCAGTAAAGACGTTAGTTGATTTGATTCTTTCAAAATGTTCCCGACGTTTTGCATAGCTAGTTGTATTTAAATTCACTTTTGCTGTTATTTTATCCACTATTGAACCTGTATCCCCTTGATCAGCAATGTCATAAAGTTTTTCGCGAAGCCAAAAATAAATAGCTGATCGCATACAGTAAATTCCTTCCTCAAGCAATGATGGATTCTTTATAAAATCAATATCATCCACCCAATTCTTTTTATAGTAATCAGAAAATCCTTGGTAATTTATTTTTCCTGTAAGATGAATACCTCCTCTACCTCTATATGCACTACCATCACCTGACGAAATATTTCCATTTCCTAATCTATTAGCATAAACTCTATCAGCAATAGCAATCTCATTTGCATGCTTCGTAATTCTTCCATTAAGTTTCGTATATGAATATTCATTTGCTTCTACAGGGTGTCTTCTAAAATAACTAAAGTTTGCCTTCAAACCCTCTTCGCTATAATTAAGGGCTTCAACAGGGCTAGCCATCCCTCCCATCTCTTCTCTTATTTGAGCAAAAAAATGATTGACTCTCAATACATTGTCTAGTTTGTATTCAATCGCATGATTATTAATTTCATCGGCAATATCCTGAAGAAATGAAAATTTCGCTGGTGATCTTAATCCATTGAATACTTTATAAAGCATATCCACTGTTATATGAACAATACGTTTATCTCCTATAGCCTCCAAAAACACCACCGGATGCATATGCCACGGCTCCGGTCCCAGCGCCACGCCCTTCTCAGACACTGCCTTCATCCACGTCATCTTATCCAGAAATGCTTCCAAATACGTTTTCCATAACGGTGCATCTCCGGTTAATGTATCCAGATAGTTTTTCCACAACGGGTCATCTTTACCGTAGTACCATTCACTGGCGTGTTTCGCAATTACACGGTATAAGCGATCGCGGTAAGAGATATTATGGATCGCCTGAAGATACTCCTGCTCCGAGTAATACCCGTCCTGGTTATTGTCTATCATCTCCAGCAGTTGCTGGTAGTTATATTTGTTCAGGGCATGAGTGGTACGCGTTTCATCCTGTGCTGCTTTATACAACTGCTCCAGAATACCCTTAACCACGTTATACGGTTGTTTTATCCCATCAATCAGGTCAAAGCTCGTTGGTGCTTTATTCAGCGTCACAAACCCCAGCTCGCCTAACGCGTACTGCGATACCTTTTTTACACTGGCAGCAGGTAACCAGCCACCTTCCGGGCGTATCTGATAATACGCAGCATCCTGGTTACTGGTCAGTGTATTCCCCCCGGCATCAACGCCAGGGACTTTGGCCAGCGTCAGAATTCCTGAGGCTTTTGTTTTTCGACTGCCCGCAACCATTCCCCGCTCACCCTTTTCAAATAATGGAGCGTTGGTTTGCCAGGTCAGATACACTGGCGCATCCTCTCCTGCTCTTCCGGGGTTGGTGATGAACTTTTCTATATCATCCATGCTCAGGCACTCTATATGTACCTGGTAGCGCGAGCGTTTACCGTTTTCCTCAGGTAGCTGATAAAAACCCATATGGCCGAGATTAGCCCCTGCACTGACAGTCACAGGGACTGGCGGGACATACACATCATTAAAAACGGATCCACTACCGGATGCTGCTGGTGCAACCGGCGTCAGACTGTCGCCGTCTGATACTACCCATACCCGGTCGCCCTTTTTCAACTTATCCTTATCCCGGCCCAGAGTGACCAGACTGAATGTTCTTGCTGCATCGCCTGGATTCTTACCTGGACGGATGATCTGCTGTGCGGTATTACCGGGCTCGTATGAAAGCGGGAAATCGGCTGTCAGTCTGCCTGCATTTTTATCTTGCAGCACATCGTCACTGCTCAGATAGTACGCCCAGTCTGTACGCGAAGTGCAGTTCACCACGCCTTCTGACTCATTAGTGTAAGCCGGAGTACATTTTGCCCACCAGGACGGAACGAGTGCTGATTTAACAGCCTTCAGAGCCCCCCTGTCTGATACCGTCCAGACTTTTGTTCTCGCTGCAAGCGTGTCTCCCGCTACATTTTTCGTCTCTCTGATAATGGTCACTTCGGTAAACTGACGCAGGTCGCTGGTGCGGGTCACAATAGCGTCACTCAACGTGACTACCGTGTCTTTATTCAGTTTTCCGGCTGCGCGGCATGTCTGCACATCTTCCGCACTGGTGTAATAGCGCTGGACGCCTGCCACTTTTCTGTCCGCCTGGCTACCCTGTTGTTCATAAGCAGCATAGGGCGCCAGATTCATGTACAGCGTAAAAAACGTCAGTCCACTTTCTGCGTTATCAGCCGGCTGGATATAATGTTTCACCAGCACAAAAGAGGTCGAAATGAACAACTTTTCACCTCGCCATTCAATCGCGGCACTCTCGTAATCCTTGCATACCCGCCAGGCAACTATTTCACCATCGGCCATACAACGAATAAATTGCTCCCCTTTATAAAGCTCACGACAATATTCATTCTCAGCTTCACTGTCAGTACTCAGGGCGCACCAGGGAATGGTGGCATCAGTAATATGAATACCGCCATGCCACATTCCCTGACTTCCCACCAGATACAGTCCTGAGCTTTCCCCTCCGATCATCGATAACAACGCTTCCACAGAGGAAAAGGCATGGCCATTTTTGTTTGACGGTACGGGGTAACTGATTTTGGGTAACTTTGCTGTCATAAATCCCCTTCCATGCTATTCACTGCTCCATTTGGAGGAATTTTTAGCCGTGACCGTAACGTCTGTCATTTTAAAGTCCGGTGTTTCCAGTGGCAGGCTGCTGCCATTTCCGGGCACCAGATAGCTCGCTACCTTCATCACCATATTCCCTTTGGAGCCATGCTCAATCCCGTTCTTACTCAGTCTCAGGTAAGAGCCGCCACCGTTCAGCGTCAGCGTTTCCGGGGTGCTGATAATAATTTCGTCTTTACTACAGGTCACCGTCAGCTGTTTTTCAGAAAACAGGGCCATCGTGTTGTGCTGAGCCTGAATCTCGATGTCTCCCTGGTTGGCAACCAGCTTCGCCCCGTCTTTATGGACAAACAGACCAAGGGCTTTTTCCACCGTTACCGACAGATTTTTCATCGCACCGATATCAAGATGTTGACCGGCATTGATCATGGTATTGCGGGTACTGCTGAGCTGAAGATGTTCACCTGAGGTAAACGCCACCCCCTGCGGAGCGCTACCCAGTAGGACCGCAGACTGGAGGTCCCTGATTTTGTCAGTCACAAGACTAATCTGAGTATTGATATCAGAGATCAGGGCTCCGGCGGCTTCAGCGGCGCTGTTCAGCGCCTGCATCTGGCTGTTGGCCTGATTAATCTGACTTATCGCAGGGGCCATTTCCAGTACCGGTCCCTGGGCTTTGGCCTGGGCATCAGCCGTCAGGAACAGCCCTTTTGCCGCACGTACAGCACCATGTTCATCCGTTCGCAGTTCGAAACCGGCTCCGCGCTTTTCACGCTGGCCATTGACCAGGTGTCCCATGTTCAGTTGCGTTTTGCCATATTCCGTCGCGAGCTTGATATGCTCTTCCTGGCGCTTATCCTCCATCCGCAACTTATTGTTCGCAGGAGTGCGCCACACGTTTCGCGTATGGTTGTCACTGGTGACAGGGTCCGGATGTTCTGAGTCGTGCAGGGCATAGGCGATGTAGGGACGATCCGGGTCTCCGCTGTCAAATACGACGGCCACTTCCGTTCCGTCGATAAGCGGTGAGTGGAAGCCGTACGTATCACCGGCATAGGGCCTGGCCAGCCGCAGCCACAAACAGGCATAACCCTGTTCAGTACTGTTGCGGTCAAAGTCCAGTTTTACCCGGTAGCGCCCGTCCGGATCGAGCCAGGAACAGGTGTCACCTTTCTGTGTGCTTTCCACCCGGGCCGGAAGCGAGCCGGATATCACCGGGCGACTGAGCAGCGCCGGACGATAACAGACGGTTTCGCTATACGGGATGCCTTCAAAGGTCAGGGTAAAGCTACTTTTTCGTGAGCCACTGGTGCGCACCGTGGTGATGACAATGCCTTCTTTCACGGTATCGGGAAGCGTTCCGTCAGTTTCCAGTACCTGACCCGGAGCCAGATGAGGGCTGGAGGAATGCCCGCTGACGTGATATTGCGCATTCAGAATACGTTCGTGACGCAGACGGGCAAAGTATGCCCCGGTCTCCGGGCTTTCAGCGTCACCTGCTGTCAGGAAAGGTTCAGCATAATGGTATGTTTCTCCGGTGGTGATCCCTTCTTTGCTGAAAATGCTCTCGATACTGTCCTGAGGTTGTAGCGCTTCACGGTAGTTGTAGTCCCGGGTGGCCACACCTCCGCTCACCACGTTATATGCGGTCTGAATATCCCAGATGCTCTCCTGCCCGTTGTCACTCATCCCGGCCTGGTTGCGTAACGGTAGCGTGACACCAAATTCATACTGCTGCTGGCTGTCCTGGAAAATCACCACGTCCTGTTCAAGACGGCTGTCCATTTCATAGCGCCAGTAAATGCCCACTTCTGCCAGCAGACGCTGGATAAATTCAAGGTCGGTTTCCCGCCACTGGGTGATGAGCTCCCGGGAGGGGTATTCGCGGGAGAGGCGGAACTCGAAATCAGGCCCTTCCAGACAGTGTTTACGCAGTACCTGTTCAACCACTTCAGTGACTGACTGATTGAGGTAGATCTCGCTCCCTTTCGTATAGCCCAGAAGGGCAATACGGGGAACGATCGTCAGCGCGTAATAGGTTTCATCGTTCGAGGTAGACACGCGGCGAAACGACTCAACCACGCCAAATACCGTCCTGACCGGCTGGGCCGGAGTTCCGTCAAACACGGGTGTCTGGAAAGTGAATGAAGCGGGCTTCAGCAGTAACGAGTCACAAGCAATATCCGCAGAAGAGCTGGTGACCGCCACGTTATAGCGCCAGGGCTGGCTGAGTGATTCAACGGCGTTGTAACGTAACACATCCAGGAAATGGTCGCATTCATGCACTTCAACCCGGTACCGTGATTGCCCTAAAAGCTGATGTACCAGGCTGGTAGCCTTGTTGGAGAGGGAACTGCTCATGACGGCTCTCCTTCTGCCTGCTCCAGCAGTTTCAACAGCCAGTGCTCAGGCGTGATTTCCGCATGCGCACGGGTCTGACATAAAAAAGCCGCCCCCTCCAGTGCTCTGGCGCAATAAGGGGTAAGTCGTCGTAGCAGGACTGCTGAATGATGTTCCATTTCGTTCCCTCTTGTTCAGGCACGCTACCGCCCCTGGCCGTCAACCGATGCCCATAAGGTTCATGCCGATAAATTGTGAGACTGCTCTGCAAAGCGTCCGTCTGACAGGCGCTGTGCGGAGTAAAAAAAAGGCGGGCAGAAAGGATCTGCCCGCCAGAGTCTTATGCTGTGGTGCGTTCGTTCCAGGAATTGGAATGAATGATGTTGCCGTCTTTGTAGGTCCAGGTGATTTTTTCGTAGTGCAGCTCGATCTGCTCAAGGTGGTTATGCTTCTCGAAGGAGGCATCCTTGATGTCAGCGCCGCCATCGTCTTTCAGCCACAGATAAACTGGGATTGCCATGTTTACTTCTCCATTTCTTTAGTTGAAACGTCACGTACATCCTGTGACGTGTGTTACGCGCCAGGCAGACGACAGGCGTCAGCCTGGGGTACCAGACTGATCTCGACACGGCGGTTATGCGCACGGCCATCAGGCGTGTCGTTTGATGCAACCGGTCGGCTGTCACCGTAACCCTGCACGTCAATGCAACTTTCCGGTACGTCCCAGGTATCACGCATCCAGTCACGAACGGCCTCCGCTCGTTGTAAAGACAGGGTCTGGTTGAGCTGAACGCTGCCGGTATTGTCTGTGTGGCCACTGACCACGATGAGCCAGCCTGGTCTGGCTTTGATCCCCGCCAGTGCATTGACGAGTATTTTGGTAGAACCGTCTTTGAGTGCCGATTTGCCGGAATCAAACAGCGACATGCCGTCGAGACGAACAATTTTCGGTACTGGTTTTGGTTTAGATGCTGGTTTTGGTTTAGGTGTTGGTGGTGGAGTCCAGGTATCGATAGCCTGTTGCAAGGCCAGCCACAGGCGTAGCCCCGGGTAATAGCCCAGGCTGTAACGCAAAGGTTCTCCCTGACGCTGCCAGCGTTCAAGCAGGAATGTATCCTGCTTCAGGGCGACCAGTGATTCTGCTTTAGGGCGATAGTGGTTCATCGGGATTGCATTCCAGCGCTGCAAATCGGTGCTCACCTGACAGATCAGGTCACGGTTATTGAGCGCAGAAATACCCAATGCGGTCAGAGCACACACCCACATCAGCAGGACCAGGCGACGGGTACGGTGCCCCCCCTGCACCGTTGATGCAAAAGGTGCCAGCAGCGGCAGAACTGCATCCGGAAATAAACTTTCCGGATCTGTTTGCCCAGGCTTTCGGGAAAACTGCAAACAGGTGCGGGAATATAGCCAGTCGGCCCAGACTGACTGGGTTTCGGGAAGGACGGTACCGAGGCGCAGTGCCACGGAAAACGCTCGTTCGGGCGGGGTTAACCGATCAGGTTTCTCAAGCTCATCAGTCAGGGTTTTACGGATAAATGAAAATGCCTGACTGATCACGGGTAGCGCCGTAATATTGTCATTAGCCTGCAACCAGTCGATGAAAGCCTGCGGCGAATCATTTACCGGACATACAATCGGTTTGTCACCACGAACGATTATCCACGGAGTCTCAGGTCCGGAGAATTCGGCACTCACCACAACCGGTAGAGTAAAACCCGTCAGAGTTTTGATTTGTTTACTCTGCTGGCGGAGCGTCTTTAATGTGGAGCGCAGAACAGCTTCATCCTGATAATGGTCTGGCAGGCAACGGTACATAACCGAAAGCTGACCGACCTGGCGTGGGAACTGCGTCTGTATGCTGCGGACAACATCCGTTAACCGGCTGACGTCATCGGCCCGGAGCCACCAACCCTGAGCTGTTTTACGCAGAGGACTCCCCTGAAACAGCGCACCCAGCCCGTCACCGCATACCAGTACAACGGGGCCCTGGGTGTCGAGTAGTGGCAGGTCAGCAGCTGAAACGGAGGTGTCGGATACCGACTGCTCCCGGCTGCAGTTATTAAAAACAGTCCAGTCTGCCAGCAGGAGGATCAGCACCGTGGTCAGGCCTTTAAACACGTTCCCTGTTGGGATGAAATACCAGAGCAACCACAGCAATGTGGCAACAGCTGCAAAGGTGTGCAGGGCAACCGGAATAATGACTGATCTACGCATTAGTTACGTAGCTCCGGTATTTGTGCTGACAAGAGTGCCTGGAGCCACAGATGACCGCCCCACCAGATAACACCGGTAAGGATGATGGCAAGCGCTATCCAGAACCAGACTGAACGCATCAGACTCCAGCGATGTTTCCCCATCCGGTGAACAATCAGTGACAGGCCTGCATCAGGCGGAGAGCATCGCTCAGACAGGGCTTTGACGACTTCATCCCGCTGCGACTGACTGACCGCCTTCAATCCGTACACCCCCTGAAAACCCAGTGCAATTACCCGGTGATAACACGTCAAAACGGCCGGGTTCGGTGAGGGCTGACGCAGGACCTCTGCAATGCTATCCCACAGAGCCTCACCTGCTCGAAGTGATCCGAAAAATCGTGCCTGAAGCGGGACTTTACGCCATGCCACCTGGCCCTCATCAACTTTCGGCTCTTCTCCTTCCTCACACTTTTCAGGCTTACGGCTCATCACCGCCTCGTCCAGCAAGGCACATTGTGCGTAGGAAATATGCCCGACACTGTCCTCGTCATAACCGGCACGCACCAGCGCTTCCCGCACACTTTCAACCTGTTTAACGCACTTGTTGTAAAGCGCACTACCATTGAGCGTGACGGCGCCTTTCTTCAGCATGGTGACGGTGAGCCAGGTCTCTGCCATCAGCTGGTCGATATCGATATCCTGTTTCATGAGCGCAATACCGCAAACAGTTCAAGTTCCAGTGCGCCAAGCATTTCAGGCACGTAGAACATACACACGCCCTGCTCCTGCATTTCATGCGCAGCGGGGCTTTCCATATCAAGCGCGAAGTACTGGTTTTCCATGCGTACAGGCAAAGCCGCCGGGACCCTGCTGACAGGGATCAGAGGGATCCCCTTGAGTGCAACACCATAGATCTCATTGACGTCATCAGGTGAACCCGCCTGACAAAGTGCCGGGAATTTATCGGCAACCTGCCAGGCCGGTATGTCTGAGCGAACAGAGAGGTAGAGGTCTGCCTCTTCGCGCAGACGAATATCGTGAAGGTTTGCTTTCCAGGTTTGGCCATCCGGACGGGACATTTCCAGAGCAATGACCCTGGATGGCAGACTTGCCTCAAGCAACCCCGAGATCAGGTCAAACAGCGGAGGAAACGTATTGGCGGGATCCTCGTGGTCATATCCCGGTATGGCGTCGAGATCATGGTCCAGGGAAAAGGTCAGCATGCTTCCTGCCAGGCGTGCAAGCTCAGCCCACACCTGTTCAGGCGGACGGGAAGGAAAATGTTCGTATTCCGTCAGCACCCCGGCGTGGGAATTTAGCGCATTCAGCAACCAGAAAAGGGAAACATCGGCGACGGCAAAATCGGCAAGTCTCTCGTTGCTCTCACGACGCATTGTCATCAGACGCTGGCGTCGGGAACGTAACTGGCGATTTAACAGCGCCAGACGTTCGCGAAGAACCGGGCTTGCCGAAAATGACGCAACGGGAGGGATGAAAGACGGGTCCAGTAGCCACGCATTATGTCCGTCCCGGATTAGCCTTGCTACAGGGCAGACTTTCCAGGAATCATTACTTTCATGGGCAAACCGGATGGAGAAATTGAACCGGGCAACTGCCATTGATTCTTCTTCAGGCCCAAATGCATCCGGCAACGTCACCCATTCTTCGCGATAGCGAAGCGGTCGATCCGGGAAGATGCCTTCCTGCTCAACGTTGGCAACACCCGGCTGCATATGAGGCAGTGCGATAACGACAGTTACTGCATCAAGACCTGCCAGCTGACTGGCATCTAACTCACGCGGCGCCGGAGGCAGATCGCTTCTTTGCGCATCAATCAGCGTTCCATCTTCCAGCCAGAGACGTAACTGCGTAATCTGGATCAGACCCGATGAAAGAAGACTGTCGTTAAACTCAATCTTTTCCACACCCCAGGGGAATGCAGATGCCAGTGCGGTTGCACCGGCGCTGCGAAAAGACTCCCATTCTGCCTGCTGCTGGAACTGCTGAGGGGACAGTAAAGCCCCCTCGTTCCACAATGGACGATAAATTTTCATCTCTGCGCCTGCCTTATGCTTTTGCTTTCGGCATCTGAGATACCCGCGACAGATTGACGTCCATACCCTCTCAGGGGGTTAGCAACATCAATACTGATCTCTGGGTTAAGCTCGGATAGAACGCTATTAAAGTTGTGTTTTGAAATAGTTAACTTGCTGCGTTCAGAAAGCGGGAGAGTTTCTTTGCCGTTGCTGAAATTTCCCACCGCGAGAAGTTTTAAGGGCAACTCTACTTTCTTTTGGGCAGAACCCGTGTGCAGGTCAGGCTGGATGTTGACGCGTGCTTTTGGCACTTCATTCTGGAAGCTGGAATCTGCCATATCATTCCCTTTGTTGGGCAGTGGTGATAGTTACCACGAGGTATCTTTACAAAGCGATGATAGAACGTTTTGCTAAAAAATATCAACTTTGCAGATCGAAAATCTATAATTGTAATTTTATTAAGAATTTTCATCTACTCTGTAACAGAGCGCATCTCTAAGTATTGGGGTAAAGGTTTTTTTGTTCACTCCTTATGTCGTCATTTACAGAGGGATTAACTATAAGTAGGTGCCTTGGCGGTTGAATGTTTCATATGTGACTTTTTATTGGTTAAGATCAATGCAATGAGTGTGATGACTGCCTGGTGCGGATGTGTGCCTTTGCACTGATAACTCGCTGTAACAGTTACATTTTTTGTTACATGTCGTTGTGATAAAAAATTCGAAAGCGGACTTATAGGAAAAACATTGTAAGTAATGGACGGTATTTCGTTTTAAAAACTATCTGATTTGTATGACGTTGAATAAGTTACGGGTTATGTGGCAGGTTTCAGCATCAAAATCGTTGTTTCTCAACCGGTCGTTTACGAAACCGCGCCCGTGGTTACTGGGCGCGGAAAAATCCAGGTTTCCGGTGAAAAAAACTATACGGCATTTCTTAGGGGGTCTTGACTCAATCGGATAACCTAAATGCGATGACCACTGACTTTAAATCAGGCCCTTACAAATCAGGAGTGGTTAAATAATGCGCTTAACGTACAAAATTTTCCACTTCCCAAACCGACCCCACATACGGCTCGCGAGTCCTGCGGACAGTGTCTGTTATGATGATGGATGCAGGGCTACCTGCGGCAAACTCCGATTCAGCCATGAAGCACACTATACCGGGTGCGCACTTTCACTGGATCCACTACACAGGGTACAGCTTTCACTTCAGTATCATCACGTTATCAGAGCCGATCATCATTCACGATACACTGTACCAGGTAAAGTTTCCTAACCGTGCCGTCATGCTATCAGGTATGGTGGCAATAACGTGATCCACTATACCGGGTGAGGATCACATTCTTGGCTAAAATACACACAAGACACCCAGAAAAGGCAGAAGAAAATGGACTGCATCGGGGTAATGGGGCTGATGCTACCCGGTGTAGTGGAGATACACTATACCAGGTAAATCAAAGCGAGAGGAGAAGGATATCCACTATACCGGGTAACACAGGCAACTACGTTATCAGGCATCGATTATGGCTTCATGTTTCTCTTCAGAATATTCAGCACGTAATCGACGTTTTCTTTGTCTATGGAGTATTCCAGAAAACCGCTCTCTTTAAGCTGGCCCAGTGCTTTTTTAACCATGGCATTCTGGTTTCCAAGGTGTGAGGACAGTTGCAACCGTTCACGCTCGACGAGATTGCAGAGGCTCGGCACTATATGGAGGCCAATGGTCAGGTAGGCAAAATAGTTATGGTCGTAGAGTAATTCTTACCGCAGTATTTTATTAATGATTTTGCTATAGCCTGGAAGATATCCGGGCTTTTTTATTATCCAGTGCGCCTTATATCCCCGTCATTCAGGGCGGGGATATAAGGCGCGGTTTTTCACCTAACCAGGTGTTTGCTGTTGTTCAATGTATTGGCGGATGACGGATATTGGCGCACCTCCGCAGCTACTGGCAAAATAGCTGGGACTCCACAAAACGCCTTTGTGGTAATACCTGACTGCAATATCTGGTCGATCTCGTCGCAGTAATCTACTCGATACGCCTTTGAGGCTGTTTACCAGACTGGATATCGCCAGTTTGGGTGGATAGTTAATTAACAAATGGACGTGATCTGGTTCGCCATCCATTTCAACCAGTTCAGCTTCAAAATCAGCACATACATTTGAAAAGTAAGTGCGTAGTTTTTCTGTCGCGTCATGGTCAAAAATCTGGCGTCTGTATTTGGTTAGACAAAGACCAGGTGAACATGCATCAGGAAAACACAGTGCCTTCCGCGTCGGATATCGGTTTCTTTTTTCATAGACCAAAGTATAGTTTGCCCTGTGAAGCGACTACAAGCATTTAAATTCCAGTTAAGACCCGGTGGTCAACAGGAGCGTGAAATGAGGTGCTTCGCAGGCGCGTGTCGTTTCGTTTTCAATCGTGCTCTGGCGCTTCAGAATGAGAATCATGAGGCCGGTAATAAATACATCCCTTACGCGAAAATGGCTTCCTGGTTGGTTGAGTGGAAAAATGCCACTGAAACACAATGGCTTAAAGATTCACCCTCACAGCCATTGCAACAGTCACTGAAAGACCTTGAGCGAGCCTACAAAAATTTCTTCCAGAAGCGTGCGGCTTTTCCCCGATTCAAAAAGCGGGGACAGAATGATGCATTTCGCTACCCGCAGGGCGTTAAGCTCGATCAGGAAAACAGCCGTATTTTTCTGCCGAAACTTGGCTGGATGCGCTACCGGAACAGTCGTCAGGTCATGGGAGTTGTAAAAAATGTCACAGTCAGCCAGTCCTGCGGTAAGTGGTACACCGTATCGTAAATATCCGCAGGGACTACCTTCACAAAGTCACAACGACAATCAGCAAAAACCACGCAATGATAGTCATTGAGGATTTGAAGGTCAGCAACATGTCAAAGTCAGCCGCGGGTACGGTCAGCCAGCCGGGGCGCAATGTCCGGGCAAAATCAGGTTTAAACCGTTCGATACTGGATCAGGGCTGGTATGAAATGCGCCGCCAGCTTGAGTACAAGCAGCTCTGGCGTGGCGGCCAGGTGCTTGCTGTTCCGCCAGCGTACACAAGCCAGCGTTGCGCGTGTTGTGGTCATGCAGCGAAAGAGAACCGCCTGTCACAAAGTAAATTCAGATGCCAGGTATGTGGATATACTGCGAACGCCGATGTAAACGGCGCTCGTAACATTTTAGCGGCGGGACACGCCGTTCTTGCCTGTGGAGGGATGGTGCAGTCAGGCCGCCCGTTGAAGCAGGAACCCACCGAAATGATTCAGGCGACAGGCTGAACGTAGCAGGGATCCTCGTCATTCAGGGCGTGGAGGATGTCAATAACTCCACTTCTTAAGTGTTGGTCCCATATAACTCACGTAGCTTTTCGGCTACTGAAGATACGGGGATCTCACCAGTGGCCGCACCCACGGTAAGGTCTACCAGCACGGGAGAATCATAGACCTGCACACCGTTACGGCGCAGAAATAACAGCGCACTGTTTAGCGCGGTGCGCTTATTTGCATAATTGAAGATACGCCATCTCGCAGTAGCCACCAGGTAGGTTGCGGAGACTTCAAAAAGGGCGATGATCTCTTCATATACAACTCTGGCTTGGGCTCTCCCGATAATGGTTTCTGCCCTATCCGGATCCGACATGCCCGGTAGGCCGTAGTGGCTTATATTCGTATCATGAAGCGCAATAAGCTCTTCCTGTGATATATATGCCTCATTATCGGTTAACCAGTTCCTTGTTGGTGGAATCCAGTGTGTCAAACAGGGATGCAAATTCGGCATCCTGCGTCGCTTTTTTGTAGGCTTCGAAAGTAACCTTGTTGACAATTACAGCTGGCTCGCGGCCTCTGCGGGTGATTTCAACCTTTTCCCCGGCTTCAACATTGTTGAGCACTTCAGTAAGGTTGCCGCGTGCGGTACGGAAGTTGATGGATTGCATAAAAACCTCGTGTACTCGTTATGTGTATACAATCATGGGTTTTAATGACACGAAATACCACTTCTTTGCGCCTTAAATTATCGGGCAATCGTCAAATTTCCCCAATCCTGGCATCATTGATGTGAGTGATCACACCAAACACGGCATTACTGCCCATGCATCCATCGTCATCCTTTGGCAACCTTCCTCCTTCCAGGCTCTTAAATTCTTCAGGTGCTGACGCGGATACTTTCGGTATCTCTTTACGCTATAGCACATACAAGCAGTGAACTATCAACTGGTGCGAGTGTAGGGGCTCAATGCTAATGTCTATTTGAGGACTGCAGATGTTTTCCTCGGCTGGGTAAGTTGTTAACCCCAGAATTTGGGCCAAGTATTGTATGTGGCGAAGCTGGTACAGGAACAAAGGGATAACCGTCGTTTTAAAGCTCTTCCATCGGTGAATAGCCCCGATGTGACCCGGAACAAGTCTCAGCATTCACGGGATGAAAACGATTTGCTTGATGCGATGATAAAACTACAGAACGGCTCTGGGCAGAAGGTCTAAGAATACACGCCTTGCTCTAGTCGTGTTATTAACGCTATTACCGTTTGGATTCCTGATTCGCTCCCCATAAGTTCTTCAGGGGTTTGCCACCGTAACGCTCGGTTGGGTTCATGGCACCACTTTTGGGCCGCACTTTCGTTACCTTCAAACAATTGCGTAGCCAGTTGATGGACATCTTCTCTGTTCAAGGAGTCAACTCCACTATTTAGTTATCGTTTTCTTAATCTGTTTAATGACTGGATATGAACTTCGCTACTCATTTTAGCAATGAGTAACAAGTCAATGTATCAGATGCATTCGTGACTAATACAAATAAATGCGTATAACCATTTGACAATAAAGGTTTAGATGAAAAAAAGAGAGAGTGAAATCGAATTTCACTCTCTCCATTCGGGCGCTAGGCTGGTTAGCCTCATTAAATATGATGTAACCAACGCGTCCCCCTGTATGCTAGACGCTTACAACTATAATCACTGTACATCATGGATGCAACTTTTTTGCTAATAACATTCAGCAGAGGTTGCAATGAAGTGTATGTATGTCGAACGCTACCAACCTGCATCAGTCAATGGAACCTGTTGAGTTGTTCAGCTATATCGACGTTGTTTGATTTACTTTCCATTGCCCATACAGTACTGACCGCGTATCTATAGAAAGGAGTGGTTTATCATTGATTGTAAATCATAAAAATGGCAGCCTCACCAATTATCAGACTCTGTTTGTCCGACAATATCTCAAATGATACAACCAGTTCTAATCAAGATAAAAGAAAGGTGGTTTAATATAATAACCTAGGCAGCACTCCATTATATCCCTTTTATTATTAACGAAAACAACCGAACAATCGTTGGACATGATCTTTTACATCCAGTATACCAAACAACTCTCAATTTAAACTGAGAATGTAATTTGATAATAACTATCCAGATACTGGCTGGCGAGAGAATTTAACATATGGTAATTATATGTTCTATAAATAATTATTTCGCCATTTTAAATCCTATTAATATTATCTGGGTTATTTACACTGAAAGGAAAATATTTACTTTATTAGTGGATGGTGAGTGGAATTGTAAGTGTTTTAGTTGGTGCTTATATTTTTTTTTGATATTAAAAATATATGATTGATGTCTATTATTTCCTCAACAATCTGTTCCCTGGTGTTACCATTTAAAATAGCCATGGATAATAGCAAGTAGCCCGTTTTAGTTCCAAGTGTTTTTTATCGCGCCCAATAAAATAATGGTGTTGTTGATATTCTTCAGGCCTAATATGAAGAGGTAATGACATTAGATGTGCACGGTAGGTACGAATAATAGAAATATCGGTTCGTTATATTTTACAGAGTAAGTTATGCGTTAAACTATCAGATTCTTATATGAGCACATTGCCCTTGCATAAATACAATTGCAATAATTTTCTACTCGAATTAAAAGATCGGTTTTGGAGATGGAAAAGTAACTTTTATAAATTTTGAACTATCGATTTAAGCTTCTAAACCATCCATTAAACTATTGTCCTTACTTGTATCACTTTTTAACCAAAGTCTCCAGGGTTTTCTCAAAACCCCTGAGCCTGCTAACGAAAATTTTACTGCTTAAAAAAAACGCAATACTGCAATCAGTATCTGCGATATGCCGAGAAACTTTCGCGAAAAAACGTCTTTGCGTGATTATATCTCTGATTGCTTAGGATGACTACGACATAGGGTCACTTTTTCCTTAAAAATGGCCCTATGTGCACCTCGCATAGGGTCACTTATTGATGAAAAGTGACCCTATGTAATCACGATATAGGGTCACTTTTTTTAAAAGTGGCACTATGTACAAAAATCATAGGATCATTTTTCTCGAAAAAGTGGCACTAGATATATGTATAACTTAAATGGCAAAACAGTACTTATCAACTCACAATAATACCAATACCCATTGTCAAAAAAGCTACTTTTATGTAGCATTAGAAAACATCCTCATACGACCCTCCCATTCCCATCTGACGTGCTTTTCAAACTGTTAACTTCCAGCTGCATTCCAGGCATTCAAAATGCCTCAAAAAAACACAAAAAAAAGTCCCATTTGTGAAAAAAAACTGATAATCTCTTCGGTATGGTTATTTTAAATCAAGAGGTCGCATATCTAATTCGAAACTATTAAAGTCACCGGAGATATCACTCAGTTTGTTGTGTTCACAAATTTATGTGTTTCGGGAAGAAACTGAAGACATGATCACAATTTACTGGATCGTGTGGAAGGAAAGGAGTCATCAGGAGATAAAATTACCGTGACCAGGCAATACGGTGAAGAAGGAGTATCTGGGGGTGTATGTACCAAAAGTTGCATTATAATTGGTAATGCAAAGAAAGTTACAATTACATGGCATAAGTTTAGCACGTATAAAACGAGGTCACTGAGTTACATTTAAAAACTTGTTTTTGTAATGAAGAGCGAAAATATGCGAAAAACACATTTTGTGAACCATGCGATCTGGGAATATTGGATGGTTGCGGAGACGGACGGATTACTATAACCATTACGGCAAGAATGTTCTATTTTAACAGCACGAAATTAAGAGGCTTTGATGATGTAAGTACCGCTATTTCATTATTGTTTAGAACAGTTAATGTTGACGAGTGTGCCCCAATTTTCTTATCTGCTAAATTTTCTCCTGCACAGTTAAACTTCGGCAATCAGAATACTATACACTTTTACAAACATATTTTTGAAATGAACAGCTCGTTTACTCTGGAATATAAATTAAATTTTCTGGATTATTTGTCGGTTAGCGATTATAACGTATATGGTTTACAGTATTACTCGAAGTCTCAACATGTAAAGAGAACGCATAAAGAAAATACCTAACGTTTATTTTATTTACCTTTTTGATTATTTTGTCGAAAAAAAATAAAACAGAACTAAAGCGTGCGGATATATATATCTACGGGATTGTCCACCACACTGAACATCAAAAGAGAAAGCTGCCGGTTAAAGGAAAAACGCAAAGTGGGAATGCTGGCAAAAAACGCTACGCCAATCAGTGATGATGAAATGGCGGAAACAGACATCTGAACCTGGCTCTTGACAGATTGTGTAATGGTTCATGCTAATGTCACACGTGATAATACCCAGCCAGAAAGGCTGGGTATTTCCGATGACTACGGATACATATCAATGAACACTTCGCGCAGATAAGAGTATTCCTGCTTATTCTGACAATAGTATTCCACTCTCAGCGTGCTCTGATCCACGCCCTGCGGGGGCATATCACAGCCC
>NZ_VATP01000049.1:0-2533 GCF_005781125.1 Escherichia sp. E2748 | reverse complement strand
CGTGGGCAAATCCACGGCTATAGTGTGGGCGTGTATGGCACCTGGTACGCTAACGAAGCAGACAAAACAGGGACTTATGTTGACAGCTGGTTGCTCTATAACTGGTTTGATAACACCGTCTCCGGCGAGTATCTGCCCAGTGAGAAATATCACTCTGACGGCATCACTGCTGCCGTTGAAGCAGGTTACACCTTCCGTCTCGGTGAAAGCGCTGATGCCCGCACCAGCTACTGGTTGCAGCCCAAAATGCAACTGACGTGGATGGATGTGAAGGCAGACAATCATACGGAAGACAATGGCACGCTGGTTGAGGACAGCACCGAAGGCAACCTGCAAACGCGTCTGGGGGTGAAAGCGTATCTGCAAGGTCATAATGCTATTGATGATCATAAAGAGCGTTCCTTCCAGCCTTTCGTGGAAGCCAACTGGATTTATAATTCCCGCAATTACAGCGTGAAGATGGATGGCATCAGCGATGCAATTACTGGCACGCGTAATATTGGCGAGTTAAAAATGGGGGTAGAAGGTCAGCTTACCCCGCGTCTGCAACTGTGGGGCAATGTCGCCCAGCAGTTGGGCGACAATGGTTACAGTGATACCCAGGGAATGCTGGGCATGAAATATCTCTTTTAATGCCACTTTGCCACCTGTCACGTACAGGTGGCACTCTTTTTCGAACCCTGGTCTTTATGATTCGCTCGCATTCAGTCATTTTTACTATAAATATGATGAAGTTAATTCAGCTTATTTATGGGTGAAATCACTATAGTTCCTTTACACACCGTGTATGAACACCTGCGTTGTGCAAGTTATTTTTCATCTGTGTAAAGGAAGTTAGTTGCATTCATATATCCGACCTCTCTTACGCTACCTTCGTACCCGACCATGATGTGTGATTAGGGCAATACCCTGAAGCTAATAGCCATCATTCTGGGTTGATTAATAAGTGGTTCAGCGTTCAGGAAAAACCCACAGGAAAAGAGAATATATTTGTATTTTTCTTAATGCGCGCTAGACTCGCCCTGCGGTTTAATAACTCTTGCCACAATTATCGATAGCGCTTATTAAATATTTTTCACAAAAATCTGAAATATCCAATCTACCCACAACTCAATGCAAAACTCACACAAACCCTGCTATTTTTCCGAACAAAAGAAAAGCCAAAACATATAAATATGATTCCTATAGATTTTCTTTATTTCATTTACGGAAACCTTCAGATAATTCATTATTATTTTATTTAAGGACAATAAGAAAATGCATTGACATCATTTGCAAACCACAAACGCATAAAAAAACAATGAACACCAAGCACTTGAAAAAGATTCTAACTGGCGACATTACAGATATTATCATATAACTTGTATACATACGCCTTACAAGGCTTCAGGAAGAAAATAGTGCAATAAAACACATCTCGCTATTTATATTTAAGGATGAAAGTGAGTGATATGAAGTTAACAAAACATGCTTTATCAGCCCTGGCTATAGCCATTTCAACAATATTATACACACCAGTATCTCTGGCCGTTAACCTTCCCGAAAATCATAATACCAGAGTTGTCGTCAATAATAATGAAGAATTAAAACTCATTGCCTCAGAGGGTTACAATCCCAAATGGGGGCAATTTGGTTTTTTGATTGTGGGCGAAATCTCTAATGGCTACGCTCTCCTTGATAATATGCCAATTATTACCAGATACTCTACCATAGGTAATAATGCTGAAGGTTCCATCACTTTATTAAACCATACCAACTGGCAGCTTAATGTCATGATGGAGCTGGGTGTAAGGGATGGTTCCGGTACCGTATATGTGTTAGAAGGCAGTAAGATAAGTGGCCTGCAGGAACTAAGGATTGGTGATGCCAAAGGGATGATGTTTATTGATGGCGAAAACTCGTCAGTTACATCTAAAAATACTACTGTTGGCAATCTGGGGACAGGTAGCCTACACATTACGAATGGCGGAACACTCACATCCTTAGCTCAACTCAATATAGGATATGCTTATCCAGCCAATGGGATATCAGAAAATTTCACTAGTTATGGAGATGTTCTGGTTGACGGTGAAAATTCAATATTGAATGCCCAATCTATTTCTCTTGGCGGATTTAGCCCTGATGTTCCGGTTACGACTACCGGCATCCTCACTGTTAGCAACAATGCAACCATTAATTCAAATTCGTCTATCCTGGTGACCGTTGCCCCAGGCGCAACAGGCATTATAAATATTGGTGGTGCGCAAGGTGAGGCTGAACAGCCTGCTGGTTCGATTAATACGCCATTTATTCATTTGGGAGCCGTAGATCCTTCCTCCACGTCGATAGTAAACTTTAATCACTCCAGTACCGATTTTCTGCTGGCCTCCGATATTCAGGGGAACGGCCAGATTAATCAAGTTGGCTCAGGAACGACAACATTATCTGGTTCCAATAGCTATGCTGGTGATACCAATATAACCAAAGGCAGTCTACGCGCAGGTAAAGAAAATACCTTCAGCCCCAACTCCGATTATATTGTCGACAGTGAAGG
>NZ_VATP01000048.1:0-2405 GCF_005781125.1 Escherichia sp. E2748 | reverse complement strand
TGCGCAGTGACACGCAGCACAGTACACGGACCTTCAGCTACAACCGTCTTGACCAGATAACGGAAGTGACGCTCACCCCCACGGAAGAAGGGGAACGGCTGCACCACATGCAGGCGGACAGGGTGCGCTTTGATTATGACCGCAGCGGGTGGCTGACGGCAGAGCACAGCGTGCACGGCAGCATCAGATACCGGCGTGACGCGCTGGGCAATCCCACCGACATTACCCTGCCGGACGGGCAGCATCTCAGCCATCTTTACTACGGCAGCGGGCATCTGCTCCAGACGGCACTGGACGGTATCACGGTCAGTGAATATGAGCGTGACAGCCTGCACCGTCAGGTGATGCGCACGCAGGGGAAACTGGCGACGTTCAGCGGCTACAACGCCGACAACCGGTTAAGCTGGCAGCGCAGCCTGCCGGGCGGCAGCCAGAATCCGCAGCAGGCCGGTAACCCCCCGGCGCAGAACGACAGTGTGACGGCGCGGGATTATATCTGGAATGCGGACGGTGAAGTTGGCGGCATCAATGACAAACTGCGCGGTTGCCTGGTGTTCAGCTATGACCGCAGCGGCTGGCTGACCAGCCGCACGGGACAGATGTACGACCATGACCATTATTATTACGACAAAGCGGGCAACCTGCTGACGGACGAGTATCAGGGAGCGGTGCCGGATAACCGCCTGCCGGGCTACGGGCGTGACCGTTACCGCTATAACGAATGGGGCGAACTGACAGAGCGCAGGCACCAGCAGCTGGAGTGGAACGCGCAGGGCCAGTTAACGCGGGTCATCAGCAGCAACAGCGAGACGCGGTATCAGTATGATGCGCTGGGCAGGCGCATCAGCAAGGCGACATATGGCCGCCATACGGACCGGGGAGAACGAAGCCGGACGACGTTTGTGTGGGAAAGGTTCCGGTTGTTGCAGGAAACGACGTGGCAGGGAAAGCGGACATACCTGTACGACGCGGAACAGCCATACACGCCAGTGGCGGCTATCACGGGGCGCGGAGAAAGACGGAAAATCTGGTATTACCACACGGACCTGACGGGCACGGTACAGGAGGTGACCGCGCCGGACGGGACGCTGGTGTGGGCGGGCTACCAGGCGGGATTTGGAGAAAACCGGGGCGACATCAGCAACAGCGGGGCGTACTTTGAACAGCCGCTGCGGCTGCCGGGGCAGTACTTTGACGAAGAAACAGGACTGCATTACAATCTGTTCAGATATTATGCGCCGGAGTGCGGGAGGTTCGTAAGCCAGGACCCGATTTCGATCCGGGGAGGGCTGAATCTTTATCAGTATGCGCCGAACCCGCTGAGATGGATCGATCCACTAGGGTTGCACGATATTTTGGCTGATACGGATATTGTTTGCCGAGGTGGGACGTGTTCAGCAGATAACTTTAAAAATGGAAGTGGTGTCTCTGCTGATGCTAATGGTAAGTTGAGCGGTATATCAACTCAGGCAAAACCTAACGCGGGATTAGAAACACTATCTCAGCCTTTTAAAAATAATCAGATTGGTGTCGCTACAGTAGCTGATATAGAAAAAGCGGGTGGCACAATAACTTTGGATGGGAAATTAAATTCGCCTAATGGAAGCATGATGATGAATCATGCAACTGTTGATGGCTTAACAGCAGAGCAGGCTGAAAAGCTATTTCACCCTACACAACCCAATCCAATACCGGTTGAACAACGAGGTCCTAAACGTGAATGTTAATAATATGACGAAACATTCTTTAGAATACTATGGGTTAGAGAGCCGTATTTTTGCGGATTTTGATAATGAAAGAGTACAGGATATTGATATCGTTGGTCTTACCCAGACTGATCATGTTAATACTTTTTCAGGAGAATCGGTTTGCATAAATGAAGGGGATTATATATATATGTTTATGCCAATTGATGAAGTCTTGCCAGAATATATCTTTGCTGAGGGTTTTGTTATAAAGAATCCTTATAAACTTAAGCCTTATAAATGGTGTTGCAAGATTATTGGTGAGTTGGAGTATAATAAAGAATACGAGCTGCGCTTTAATAAGTTGTGAAATGAAAATCCGGGAAAAAAATTAAATCCTCCCGGATTTTTATTATTTAACTCTCGTTCAGCACACTAAACATCCCATCCCGCATCCCCTTAACTGACTGTTTAACCTGATAAAGTTCCCTGCGCAGTTCCTGTACTTCGTTGTTATCCGCAAGCAGGATCAGGCAACCTTCCGAGATCTTCACGGTAACGCCCGTGCCGATCTCAAATCCCGCTTCTCTCAGCCATTTGGCGCTGAATGCGGGCGGATTTCCGGTCATCATCCAGACGCAGGGCACACAAGGCGGGATGCGTAATGAGCGGCAGGAGCGTGACGCGCTGGGCCGCCTGCTGCGCAGTGACACGCAGCAC
>NZ_VATP01000047.1:0-34144 GCF_005781125.1 Escherichia sp. E2748 | reverse complement strand
TCATACTTATAGCCTTCATCAACATTCACATTAGCGCCTGTTGTATTCAGGGTTGCGGCATTAATACCGCCAGCCACGTTGAAATCAGTCATCCCGAGGGTGCCGGCATCCATCTTGCTCAGATCGATACTGATAGTTTCGCTATCGTTAGAACCTACCTGAATAGACAGAGACTGATCCTGGCTGAGAACTTTAACGCCGTTAAATTCAGTCTGATTGGAGATGCGGTCGATTTCATCCAGACGGGCATTGATTTCGTCCTGGATGGACTGACGGTCAGAATCGGAGTTAGTGCCGTTCTGCGCCTGAACAGTCAGACGACGGATGTTCTGCAGGTTGTCGTTCACTTCGTTCAGCGCACCTTCAGTGGTCTGAGCGATGGAGATACCGTCGTTAGCGTTGCGGGAAGCCTGAGTCAGACCAGAGATGCTGGCGGTGAAACGGTTGCTGATAGCCTGGCCAGCAGCATCGTCTTTTGCGCTGTTAATACGCAGACCAGAAGACAGGCGTTGGATCGCAGTGCCGAGAGTGGACTGAGATTTGTTCAGGTTGTTCTGTGCAACCAGGCTCAGTGCGTTGGTATTAATGACCTGTGACATGATATATCCTCAATTAAAACCTGGCGGTGCGATCCGCCCGGAATAGAATTTAAACTGAATATGCGTTGTAACTCCGCATACCACAGATATCGGCGTGGAAATAAAGTGGCTAAAGCGAATGAGATAAAAAAAGTAAAAATAGGGCGGAAATGTAAGAGGACAAATTAAAGAAAGCGAATAATTTCATTCTTCGGATTGTTGAAAAAAAGTTAAATATTTATCCAGTCTGTTTTTATGCCGATATAGGGAAGAGATTCTTAAAAATCACAACCCCTCAGGAGAAACAACATGGGTATATCATCACTGGGAATCGGTTCAGGGATCGATACCGCATCAATGCTGGAGCAACTTAAAGCCAGCGAACAGCAGCGCCTGACGCCCTATACCAGTCTTCAGAATAGCTATAAATTGAAGATTTCAGCCTGGGGATCTATCTCCAACCTATTGTCTACGCTGCAAAAATCGGTGAAATCATTAGGTGGTGATGCATTCAATACCCTGAAAGTGAGTAGCAACAAAGCCTTTACTGCGACGGCGAGCACGGGTGCGCTGGCGGATACTCATGAAATTACTGTGGAACAACTGGCATCTGCCCATAAACTGAAAACGGCACTCCAGACCAGTGCTGACACCCCCCTGGGGAGTACAACTGGCAGCGGCACCAGAAAGATCACCATCACGCAAAAAGACGGAAAAACCACCGAAGTTGAACTTAAAGACGATGAAACGTCGTTAAACAGCATCGCCAAGGCTATCAACAAGCAAAATGGTGATGTTAGTGCCAGCGTTCAGCCTACAGGCAACGGTTATCAACTGGTTCTGAGTTCTAAAACAACCGGCAGCGACGGTGAAATGAGCGTTAAGGTCGACGGCGATCAGAATCTTGCGGACATCTTGGACACGTCAGCGGGCGGTCAGCATCCAAATGGTGTTGCGGGCGATCCTGGTGCAGCTGACAAGATGATTTCGGTTTCGGATGCTAAAGATGCCAAATTGTCTGTTGATGGTACTGATTTTACTCGTTCCAGTAACAACATTACTGACATCATTAACGGTGTGACGCTGAATCTGAATGCCGTTTCTGAAGCAGATAAAAATGATCCGACCAAATTACAATCTGAGCAGTTGACATTAACGGCTGATACGTCTGCTATTAAAACTCACCTTCAGGATTTTGTTAAGCAATACAATGCACTGCTGTCAGCAACAACTACATTCAGTAAGTACGTCAAGAATGATACCTCCGGTCTGAGTGATGATGATGTCGCAACGCCCAGTTCCAAGAGCGGGGCGCTGATGGGCGATTCCACGCTGCGCGGAATGGTCAGTCAAATTCGCTCTACGGTAAACGGCGTTTATGGTGATTCTGGCGCTGATTATGGTTCATTAGCCGATCTGGGCATCAAAATTGATGCCGCAACCGGTCAGATGACACTGGATGAGGACAAGCTGGACAACGCGATTGCCGATGATCCGGATCAGATCGCCAATATGTTTATGGGTCATGGCAGTAATGAAGGCATGGCGACTACGTTGGGGAATATCATCAGTAGCTATATTGGTACTGGTAGCGATGATAAAACCGGGCTTATCAAGACCACCACTGACGGCCTTGATTCACAAAACAAGGTGGTTCAGCAGCAAATTGATAAGACCCAGAAACTGATCGATGCTCAGGTTGAGCGTTATCGCATCCAGTTCCAGAATCTGGATACCGCGATGTCAAAAATGAACAGCATGAACTCGCAATTAACCTCTCTTTTATCAACGATTTAATAAGAGTAAAGGCTGACGGAGCGTGACTCCGCCAGCCCCGCAGGAGTCTGATATGTACACTTCACAGGGCGCAGAAGCCTACAAACAAGTTTCGCTACAGAGCAAACTGGCAGGAGCAACCCCACATCAGCTTATTTCTATGCTGTTTGATGGAATTCATAGCGCAATCCAGAAAGCAATTATCTATTTTGAACAGGGTAATATTCCTCGCCGCGGGGAGATGATCTCTAAAGCAATCAATATTATTGATAATGGTTTGCGGGCATCGCTTGATCATGAGAAAGGTCTGCATATTGCAGGCGAACTCGAACAACTTTATGAGTATATGTCACGGACATTGTTTCAGGCTAACCGAACGAACGACCCTGAATTACTGAAGCATGTCGATCAACTATTAATGCGGCTTGCAGAAACCTGGGAAGAAATTGACCCACAGCAAACCCGGGGGAGACGTGGTTAATTTGATTTCACATTATGATAATTTGTTCGACATGAACCAGTCGATGTTAACGATGGTGCGTGAAGAAAAATGGGATGCCTTTTTAGCGCTGCTGGATATATTTCTGGCGAAAGCGGAAGACTTAATTACGGGCACCAGTGGATTAACGCTGTCAGAAATTGAGCGTGAACGCATCAAAAGTCTGGTTCGTGAGCTTATGAACGGTACAGAGGAGTTGATCCGTAAAGTCAATATCAGGCTCGAAACGCTCAAGCAAAATATGACATCTTTGCATCAAGGTTCAAAAGTTAGTCAGATGTATACGTTTTTTGACGCGGTAAAACGCTAATTAGCATTGGTTATACTGCATTCCCTGGGCAGCAAATGAGCTGTACCAGCGTTGGTTAATGTCCATTGGAGTCATGGGCATTAACAATATCATCTATTCTCAATAGTTTATCTATCATATTTCCTATTTCCAGTTTCCGATGCTACGCGACACATATTCCCTTAACGTTGTTCTTCATTGAGATTTTCCTCAACTCTGTGATGCCTTTGGCAGAACATCCTCCTCCTTGCAGTAAAATGCCTGTCGATGTGTTCAAAAAATGCAATGGAGCTTATGTGTTTACGATACGCTGGAATATAAAAACCATTGACCGTATTTCAATGATAGAAGACGTTTTAAAAGAATTTTCATTTTATAAATTTAATATTATTTCAATGAAAGTGACAGCCGGACGCATTCTTATTAAATCAATGTGTCGTCATACAGGGGATATCAATAGTGTGGTGACACGGTTAAGTCATCATCCAGACATTATTAATATTGAGCATTTTAGTACCGATAGTGGAATCACCTCTCATAGATCAGTAAAACCGAGCGAATATTTTACTGATATGATTGGTGAAAGCCCGCAAATGCAATCGCTTATAGAAAAAGCGATAAAGTTTTCGGAAAGTCGTTTTACCGTATTGATTCGCGGTGAAACGGGAACAGGGAAAGAGTTGCTGGCGCGTGCTATTCATAATTGTGGGCCACGACGTTTACACGCTTTTATTCCGGTAAACTGTTCGACAATCCCTGAAGAACTGATGGAAAGCGAGTTCTTTGGTTACGAGAAAGGCGCGTTCACCGGGGCCGATGGCAAAGGGAAGAAAGGATTGTTTGAAATGGCGGATAAAGGAACGCTGTTTCTTGATGAGTTTGGCGAAATGCCACTAAGTATGCAGGCAAAACTACTGCGCGTTTTGCAGGATAGTTGTATCCGCCGTATAGGCAGTTCTCAGGTTGTTTCTTTTGATACTCGGGTTATCGTAGCCACTAATGCGAACCTGGAAGAGATGATGTTGAATCGTGAGTTACGTGCCGATCTCTACTACCGAATCAATATTCTTTCGTTAACAATCCCGCCGCTTCGCCAGCATCCACAAGATATTACGTTATTAATTGATCATTTTCTGCAAAAGCATTGTTGCGAGTTTAAGCGGGCATTGGTTTTTGATAAAAATAGTCTGGAATTTTTGCAGCATTACGCATGGCCGGGCAACATCAGGGAACTGGAGAATATTATTATCCGTTTGATGCATATGTCGGACAGTGGAATAGTAACAATGGACGAAATGAAATGGATGAATTCTCTATGCCGGGAGAATCAGCAAAGGCACAGTGGGAATATAGGGCCTTTAAAAGAACAAGTTCGCTTGACTGAACGAAAAATTATCGAAAAGATGTTAGATGATAATGTCTCTGCGCGTGGTATCGCTAAAGTGCTTGGTGTCTCGCATACTACCGTTTTGAATAAAATACGCAGCTACCAGCAGGATATGGTTTATTAATGCCCCCATCTAAAACATGGGGGCGTCCCAAATACTACTCGATGAGTTTCAGCAGCGGTGAGAGACAGAGTAAAATACCGTAGATAAAAATAAGCCAGCTTCTGACCCCGCGCAGGTTTTCTAGCGCTTTGACACTGTAAATTAAGAAAACAGGGATCAGACAAGAGACGATACCGTATAGTGGACTACCAAGCTGGAAAAACACCAGGACGGATACACGAAACGAAACCCAGACAACCAGTGTAGCAACAATAAAAATCCCTATTCCTGTTGTGAGCATCTGCGGGCTGACTTTCTCAACATTAATTACCCGACTTAAAATATTGAGTACAATTCCTTTCAATGCTTCATGAAAACCAAGATATATACCAAAAAAAGCCGTCAGAACTGCAAATATATTTAATATTGTCGAAGCAAGATGAATAATTTCTCCCGGTATCACTTGCGTTGCCAGCGCCAGGGCGGAAATATTCTGCTCAAATGCGGAAACCGCTTCTTCATGGCTGATGGAAAAAGTAAATGAGAATGAAAAAAATAATATGATGGTTATCAGCGTAATGTAACTGATTCGATGGGTGCGGATTGCCATTCTGGTGGCCATAACCCGGTCTCTTTCTCTTTTTCGATAGGCAATATTCATCGGATTCAACACCTGAATAAAGACGGCTGAGAAAAAACAAAACGGGATGGTGAGCAGAACGTCGCGAAAAAAATCACTCATTGGCGGGAATGCACTAACATTATTAAATTTCCAGTGAGGGATCATGATAAAACCGAGAATAATAATAATTCCCACTTTGATGATTACCATTGGTCCGGAAATTTTAAATAATATTTTTTCACCACGAGAGGCAATGGCCACTAAAACAGAAAAGACAATGATCTTATAGATAACGGATTGTGACAAGTCGCTATCGGTTAAACCAAAATGCCTGATGTACGAAGCGCTGTCAAAAATGACGGAAAGAGAGTAGATGAATATCCCATGGACAATCATCAAAAAATAAATAACACCTAAAAAAATTCCCCAGTTTTTCCCCAGGTAGTGGCTTATAATATCAGTATAATCGTTGCAGGTTTCACTTTTAGAAAGTGTTTTAAGATACATATCCTGCACAATATAAGTTGCAGGGTAAGCAATAATAAATGCTGTAATGAAAACCCATATCCCTTTTAAACCGATCTGCACCGGCATTAAAACAGTACCTGCGCCAATTGCCATGCCAATGCATAATAAGACCCAACCAAAGTCATAGCGTGTAAAGGGGAGTTTATTGGTGAGTGTGTGAGAAATATTTACATAATTATCCGCTTGTTGCGTGCTGATTTGCATAATGTGCCTCCATCCCAATCCCTCTGCCAATAAGACAGAGGGCAGGCGTTGATATTTTATATGCTGTTGAAAAATTAATTTCCGGCGATGGCTGTTGCGATTGCCTGCTGAAGGTCCTCAATAATATCGTCAGGATCTTCCAGACCTACAGAAAGCCGAATCATTCCATCAGTAATTCCTGCTTTTAATCGTTCTTCTGGCGGTACAGGAGAGTGGGTCATCGATGCCGGATGTTGGATCAGCGTTTCGGTATCCCCAAGACTTACCGCCAGCAAACATAAATTGACCGCGTTAATCATCCGTCTGCCAGAATCAAATCCTCCGGCTATTTCGAAACTGATGACACCGCCGGGTAAAGTCATTTGTCGCTTATATAAATCGTACTGAGGGTGAGCCAGTAATCCAGGATAATAGACATGGGTAATTGTTGGATGGCTTTCAAGGAACTGCGCAATTTTCATGGCGTTGCTGGAGTGACGTTCCATCCTGACGCCGAGAGTTTTAACGCCACGCAAGGTCAGCCAGGCATTAAACGGACTCATACATCCGCCTGTAATATCCTTAAGTCCAACGTAACGCGCCTGGTCGATAAAGTCTTTTTTACCAACAATAACACCGCCAATTACATCGCCGTGACCGTTAATGTATTTAGTGACACTATGTACAACAATATCCGCCCCCAGACGTAATGGTTGTTGACCGTAAGGCGACATAAAGGTGTTATCGACAATTAACAGCGCGCCGTGCTGATGCGCGATACCCGCGACCATTTCGATATCGACCAGTGTCAGTGTTGGATTGGCTGGGGTTTCGATATAAATAACCTTCGTTTCTGGCCGTATTGCTGCTTTTAGTTCAGCAATGTTGGTTGCGTCGACAAAGCTTGTGGTAATTCCAAATTTCGGCATGCTGTGGGAAAGAAAAGCGTGCGTGCAACCATAAATTGCATTGGCAGAGACAATATGATCGCCTTGCTGACACAGAGTCAGCAGGGCTGTCGTAATTGCTGAAATTCCAGAAGCGGTCGCCAGCGCGGCTTCACCGTCTTCAAGGACGGCCATTTTTTGCTCAAGGGCATCTGTGGTGGGGTTACCCAGGCGAGTATAAATATAACCTGGTTCTTCCAGTGCAAAACGTGCAGCGCCTTGTTCAGCATTATCAAAGACAAATGTTGATGTCTGGAAAATTGGCGTGCTGAGTGATCCTGTAGAGGGGTCCGGGTGTTGTCCTGCGTGTACAATTTTGGTATCGAATCGATAATTGCGGTTATTAGACATACTCTTTCCTTAATTTTATAAACGACTCGCTAATGACTTAGCAATTGCTATGCCAGATAAATAAGCGTGTATATTCAATTCATTAGTATTTTTACACTGTCGTTTATGTTCGGAATATTTCCAGTCTGGAAATAAAGTTGCCACTATTAACGGAAACAATAGTTACAACATACAAATATTTGTCGAAATCTCCGCACTCTTTAAACTCCAGATACTAAAATGTCACTATGTAATACCTTATCGTTCAATCAAAACAATTGTTGTTCTAACCGACGAAGAGTTAGTTAGGCTAAATGTTGTAATGAGCAGCGCAGCTCACCATGGGCAGCTTTCAAGGAGATGAGAGTTTATGTATTACAATTTTGATGATCGTGAACAAAGAACCAGATATCGCCAAAACAAACATATCGAAGTACCGCAAGCCGCTATGAGAAAATATTATGAATGGCGTCGTCTTGTCAGGGACTATGGGCACGATCCAAAAACAGCGGCAAAATCTGTTTCGGATGCAAATTGTGAAAAACTTCACGGTGTTACTGATACTTATTCATTTCGGATAAATCAAGAGCATAGGGTTGTATTCATCAAGCGAGGTAATGATATAACAGTTCTTTCCGTAGGCGGCCATTACGTTCGTCAGTAAGTAAAGACAGGTGTTATGGTAGACCTGTATAACTGCCGTCATGTTAAAGGTGATCGCTCAGGTGGTCACCGAACTCAATAATAAAACGGATCATCATCAACAGCCAGTGCTGGAACGACATACTCAATTTAAGGGTATCGTTGTTGAGTACCAGGTAAATGAGTTTTTTACTTGGTACAGTACAAGATAAGTAACCGTGGCAACTTGTCATTGACCGCCTCTGACCCACAATCAAGTCTGGGTCAAGTATTTATGCTGTAAGAAAAACAGCGTTTATGGGAATTTTGAATAAAAATAACTCACTGTCGTTCTTTCTGTAACGTCTTATGCAATTCCTGCCAAACGCTGATATATGACTCAGTCATCTTGCTTAACGTAAACTCCGGTCGATTAACACTATTACGGAATATCTGCGCCTTCTGGTCTTTACGTAATTGCTCGACATCCGAAAGATAAGTAATAATTCGCTTTTGGATCGCGGCGATTGTCGGTTCGCAAGCATATTCCGGCTGCATATAACTATCCATACCTAATCCTGGCGTGGCGATTAATGCGCAATTCGACAACAATGCTTCCAGACCAACAATACCGTAGCTTTCCTGCATACTTGGGAAAACGACGATATCAGTTTCCGCCAGCGCCCGTTTTTTCTCTTCCCCTTGCACAAAGGTTAAACCTTTAAAACCTTCTTTTTCCATATAATCGGGGATTTTTTCAGGTCCATAAACCCGGGCTTCTATGCGCTGCCGATAGGTTGGTGGAAGTGTATTGATGGCATCACGGAAAATCAGGAAATTCTTCACAATATCGGTAAAGCGACCAAAAAAGCTAATCACGACTTTGCCTTCAGGATGGGGAATTTTATCCGCCGGATAATCTGCGAAATCCACACCGATTGGAAACAGGTGAGGTGGAACGATATCCGCCGAGACATGCTGAATAACAGAGCGATGGGCCCAATCGCTATGAAGAACCACCGCGCCACTTTGCCGCACGGCGATCCTCTGCTCCCAGTAATGCTGCATTCCTTTTTGTGTCCGGGTCAGATAGTGTTGCATACCGATATAGCTGGAATGCAGCGTGAACTGAACGCGGTTTAGCTCAAAAAAGAACGGCAATAGCGGCGAGTTTTCATGTACCGAAATAATGTCAGGTTTGAACTCATTGAGGATCGGCTGAACTTTTTGCGCTGTACTCCAGGCCACGTTAAGACTGAGCGACTCCAGCGATGAATCGAGGGGTAAGGCCGGTTCTACTGCAATCTCATAATCAGCTAACTGAGAATGTGCTGTCTTTTGATTATTCAGATACAACACTTTAAAAGGATAATTACGCCGTTTTAATTCCGCCCAAAAGTGTTCATTAAAAAAACCAAGACCGCTAAACAGCACGTCCGGGGCTTCAGTTGTAACAATTAAAACTCGTGGTTGCATACCAAATCCTATTATCAAATGCAACGGATAGCCTGCCAGTCAATAAAAACCGCCAGGCTTCCATTTAACAATGGCTCTCCACTAGAAACGATATTTAATTCCTAATATAACCAGAGTATCGCTATAGCCACTGTCACCCATTTGCTGCGTGACGTTACCCCAAAGATCCAGGCGACGAGATAACTGGCCTTCAAGTCCCACTTTTACTTCGCCAATATTTTTGGTTCCATCAATACTATTCTTATAGCCATTCATGGTTGCACCAAAGTTATGAGTATTGTGGATCCAGTTGGCTTCGATAAATGGCTGGAATTTACGGTCTTTACCGTTATCAATAGCACTATGACCGTTGGCATAAGTACGAATACCAAGACGACTTTGAATATTGCCATCACCATCAAAGGAAACACGTGAACCACCACTACTTGAATGTTCAGTATGGTCATTGGCGCGAACGTTCATCCAGGTCAGTTGTCCCTTAGGTTGCAAATAATATTTCACACCGTCAGAGATTCGTTCCCCCAGTTTGAAGGTATAGCCAGCTTCAATTGATGCCGTAACACCCCGGGATTTATAGCTTTCCGTCGCCAACTGGTCACCTTTTACTTCATTATCAAACCAGTTATATAAAGCCCAGGCATCAACATAACTGCCTGTTTTATCATGCTCATTGGCATACCATGTGCCATACAATCCCGCACTGTACCCCGCCACAGAACCTGTGGATTTATATCCTGAATATTTTGACTCCGTATTGCTGTTTTGCCTGGCGAATCCGGCCATTACGCCCAAATGCCAACGGTCGAAACCATTGCTACTCCATTGTGCAATATCGCCACCTAGTTGAGAAACGTAACGATTCCCCTGATTTTTTAACTGGCCACTGCTATCACGAGAACGGTTATGACCGCCAACTTGGCGCAGCCACAAACTGGTCACCTTTTGCTCACCGGTCAGGGCATCAGTATATTGGGTTTCCCCCATACGATCGTGAAGGCGCATCAGGAACAGGCTATTGGCGGCCATATGGTTAAACATATAGCTCCCCGGTTCGGGTCGATTGATATTTTCAGGTTCAGGCTTCGGTTCTGGAGTTGGCGTAGGCTCGGGGTCAGGATCAGGTTCCGGGTTCGGTATAACCGGATCTTCAGGCGTGATAATCGGAAGCTGTGAACGCAGATACCAGTCACCATCCTGATTATTGACGCTATTTTTATGCAAATAGTATTCAAATGCACCGCCAACGACACGACCTTGCTGAATAAACTCACCGGAGGAATCACCGTTAACTTCAATAACTTTGATCCCTTCACTGGTTTTAGCTCCGGTTCCGCCAGAATTATTAATCAGCAGATAACTTTGTCCGGAGGTTGAGCCATTAATGATGACTCTGTCTGTAGGAGAACTGTCATCCCCAAGGTAAGTATCCAGCTCAACAGTGCCATTATTACCCACATAATCACCGTCGATAGTAAAACGATCACCTACGACGTTATTAGCGAGAATTAAACGGCCCTGGTTTTTGAAGGTGGGCAAATTCTGCAACAGCGCGCTGTTTGCGCTGCCATCGGCATTCGCGGTCAGTATAATTTGACCGAGGTTATTTAACTCAGTCGTTCCGCCACCAAAATCACTGGTTGCCACAGAAGCAACCGCATCCCGGACACCATCCCGATCGGAATCTGACCACTGACGAATATTCCAGACGCCCGTTGTGTCATTCACGATCTTATCCTGACCGCTGGTTAATTGAATAACACCAGTCATCGTTCCGGCATTGGTGATGCTGGTAGCCGCCCCAGTGTATTGGTATGTATTAATACCCGACGGATTATTAGTGTAGTTGAGATCATAATAATCATAGCCAGTTGTGCTAATCGCGACATCAGACAATGCTCCCAACGTTGCACCTTCATCAATCGTGATACTGGAAGTTGCTCCGCCGATGGTTTTAATCCCCGCACCTTCAGAGCCGCCATCAACTACACTACCTTCCTGTAAGTGAACATCAAACACACTCTGAGGATCGAGAATAATGTAGCCGCCGCTACTATAGGAATATTCAGGGCCGGTATCCTGTAAACGAATCGCATCTCCAACTTGAGAGCGAATAACGCCTGAGGTTGTCATCCGAGATTCCAGCGCCTGAGAATATATTGCGGCTGTATCTTTACTGGCACTCTGGTTAACAATTTGACTATCGGAATATTGCGTCACGGCCCCCAACGCTAATAGACCGCCGGATGCACCCGCCAGATAAACACTGGCGTGTTGGGTTCCACGAACGTTGGTTATATCAAAGATTATACCGCCGGAAGGCCCGGAGATGGGGGCCTGAGGTTCCTGCACATCAACATCGGAGATGTTTCCTGTATAGATATTGCCAGAGGTGCTCACTTCAATTTCGGTGTTGCTACGTCCTAATGCCTCAATACCCGTTGCATCCGAATGAATTGTTGTGCCAGCCTCTAAATGGATAACTGATTTATCCGTAGTCATATAATCAGTTTCGTATTGATAGGCTGGGGTACTAGTACGATTATTTATGTCAGTATGAATATGGATATTTATTTTGTTATCAGCATAGACACAGCTAGTTTCAGGTCTGGTACTGACATAATCACAAGAATCTGTGGCATGCGCGGTATTAAAAGCAAGAAAGATAGCACCTGCAACCAGGGTTTTGTTAAAGGGATTTTGACCTGCGTGATAGTATACATTCTGTAGCGCTATTTTAGGTTTTTCAACGCTCTCTTCTGAATAACAACAATTGTATCTATTATCCATAATAGCTCATCCTGATGAAATTTATCCATTTAATAAAACCGACGAGAGCAATACCACGCGCACGCATTTGGTTTAGGTTAAGAGTCTATACGTCCCATTAATTTTGTAAATAAGAAATATTGAACTTTTGGTTAAAATATCATTCATTGATAAAAAACAACATTTTCATACTCAAATAAACACGCATTCGGGACCAGAAAACGATAGTTATTATACAGATTTCAACTGGTTAAAGTGAAAATGGTTTAACAAACGGAATGATCGATTAATAAAATTGTTAGCGATATAATATAAGGATTTTTATAAACAATGCCAGGAAATTTCCGTGATTAATGCGGACAAATCACTCGTCTCTTTCGATTATTCAAAAAGTTAAAGAAGAAGATCTGTATCCTGAACAATGGCCAGAAAGGCCTCGAGAAGTCTAACCCTTTATCATCAACGAAAGTTTTTAATATTTGTTATTATTATTACGTAATAATGGTGCAAGCACAGCATTCATAACAAGTATAAAAGCCATTGCTATATATATCATTGGAAAACCGAATTGTTGTGCAAAAAAGCCTATTGGTGCTGGCGCCATTAATGTACCTAAATAACCGATGCTTGTAACAATACTTATTCCAGTACCTACAGCAATTCCAGACTGATGGCCTGCGGATGAAAAGATGACAGGAACAATATTGGCAATACCACCGCCAGCCAGAGAAAAAGCCAGAATTGCCTGCCACGGCGACGGTGACAGGGCTGCTGTTAGCATACCGGCTGCTGCCAGGATACTGGATACACGAAGAGTTTTCACGGGTCCATAACTATCACGTATCACATCACCAACGAATCGAACCATTGACATAGTGCATGCAAAAAAAGCAAAAGCAAGGCTGGCTATTTCTATATTAGCATTAAGGTTTTTCATTAGATAACGTGATGACCAGTCGACAACCGCACACTCTGGTATCATTCCAAGAAGAGCCATTATTCCTATAATATAGATTTTAGCCTGGCGGGGTAAACTCGATGATGATTTATTTTTCTGATTCTCTTGTGGATGATCATTAGTGATAAAATGAAGTGCTGTCAAAACCAGAAGAAAAGCGATCCCAGAAATTATAAAAATATGACCAAGGTATCCATAGTTTTTAACTGCATAACCACCTGTAAAACCCGATACAAATAAACCAATGCTCCATGAATAGTGGCACATTGACAGTATTGCGTAAGCTAATTTTCTTTCAACGATAACGGCATTTGCATTCATGGCCACATTCATCGAACCAATCATCGCGCCTAAGAGAAATAAAAAGAATACTAATGAAGAAATATTTTTTACAATGCCTACGGATATTAACGAAACAGATGCTAATACGGCAAATAATCGAACAACTTTTTGTGAGCCAAACCTTGAGATTAACATACCGGACAGAGGCATCATAAATAAAGCCCCCAAACCGAATGTCAAAATAAGTAGACCAATGGTTATATCATCGGCGCCAAAACGAGGAGCAAGCTGTGCTATCTGCACAGCCCATCCTCCTTGTATAAATCCGTTGACAAAAAATAGTACAGTAACGGCCCATCGGGATTTTTGTAGCCGTTCCATGAACATTACTCCTGCTGTGTTAGCTGTTTATCACTGTAATGAATTACTTACTATTTAATAAAACAGAGTGATCAGCACATAATTTAAGCATATAGCTATCTTCACTGTTTCTGATTAATTGTACATTTTTAAAATCAGGAATAATGACTTTTGCGCCTAATGGCATGAGCTCCTCATCGCCTACACCAACGCAATAACAACCCGCAGCAACTGCTGATGCAACGCCGCTTTTAGCATCCTCGAAGACAACTGCCTGACTTGCTGGAATACCCAGACGTTGTGTAGCAAGAAGATAGGGATCAGGGTGAGGTTTGCCACGGGTAACATCATCACGTTCTACAATAACGGATATGTAAGGCTCTGCATGAAGTAACTCTATGACTCTGTTAATTTTTTGCCTCCAGCCGCTGGTTACAATACCAACAGGAATGTCGGCCTCTCCCAAAGAAGCAATGAGGCTGGCAACGCCAGGTATAAGTTCACAGTCCGTCGTATTCTCTACATGAATAATATGTGCCTGAACTTTTTGCTGGTCGGATTCCGGGAGATCGCCAAATAATGTCCGGATAGTATAGGGGCCAGGATGTCCGTGAATATGCTTCTGTATATCTTCGTCGGTGAGATGACGTTCATACATCAGAGCCGCTTCACGCCATCCATTTTCAATAACCATCCGGGAATCAATCAGGACTCCGTCCATATCAAATAAAACAGCTGAAAATTTTTCTCCGTTTTTATTCACTCTATTCTCCTTCAATGATAATAAATATCTATATCTATATCTATATCTTCATACCGTTCGCTGCTACGACGACCTGTCCCAGCGATATGCATCCATCATTACCAGGTACCAGCTTATGGCAATATGGTTTAAAACCTCTTGATTCAAGTTCATCAAGAGTGTTAACCAGCAAGAATTCATTACAAAAAACGCCTCCGCTCAATACAATCTGGTCAGTTCCATAACGTTCAGAGAGGAGAGAGCACATTGTTGCTATAATATGCACAATGGTTGAGTGAAAACGTCGGCTAAGATCTTCCTGGTTGATGTTATTGACTAGTATGGACTGAACTAATTCTTTCACTAACGGACGATAATCAACACTTATATCACCATTGTGAATTTCATCGATTATATAGGTAAATGGTTCAATCATATGAAAATCTTTTTTTAGAAGCGCTTCCATTTCAATGGCGGCCTGTGCTTCATACTCAATCTCTGAACAAATTCCAATAAGTGCTGAAACACCATCGAAAAGACGCCCCATACTGGTAGTAATCGTTGTGTTAATTTTCCTTGTTACCATCCTGGTGAATACTTCACGGCGATTTTCAGATAAATCAAGAATAGCTGGTAAGTTGATATAACTCTCAACATTTTCACCATATGTTTCAACCAGCAATGATATTGCCATTCTAATAGGTTCTTTAACCGCTTTATCTCCTCCTGCTAATAACATTGGGCGTAAATGAGCAACACGCTCTACACTTTCGACGTTACCAAATAAAAATTCTCCGCCCCATATTGTTCCGTCAGAACCATACCCTGTACCATCGAAAATCACGCCAATGGTTTTACCTGAAAGACCATTTTCCGCCATACATGCGGCCATATGCGCATGGTGATGTTGGACCTGAATGACTTTGATCTCTGCATTTTCGAGGGCACTGCGAGTTGAACGAAAGGCCGGGTGTAAATCACAGACCAGAATATCGGCTTTTTTTATGGACAGTAACCCTTGCAGATGTTTTATACAGTCGAGATGAGATTTAAATGTTGTATCATTTTTTAAATCCCCAATATGTTGACTGATAAACACTTCTTTACCTTTCCCAATACTTATTGTGGTTTTCAGTTCGGCACCAAACGCCACAACATTTCCAACGGAATAAGGAAGGTGAACAGGGTAGGGAGCATAACCTCGTGAGCGACGCAAAAATGATATTTGTGAATCGGGGGTGTTTTTTCGCTTAATAACGCGAACAACGGAGTCATCTACTCTTGTACGAATATCGCGATTATTAAGTACAAAGTAGTCTGCAATTTTCCCTAGTTGTTCTATTGCATCATTATTATCAATGACAATAGGCTGTCCGGAAATATTTCCGCTGGTCATTATAACGGCCGGGAGTTCAGGATCAGCAAGTAACATATGTTGTACAGGCGTAGAAGGCAACATTACGCCCAAATTGGGGTTTTTGGGGGCCACCACTTCTGGCAACGTCTGAGAGCGTTTGCGCAAAAGAACGATAGGGCGAGGCCCGCTCTCAAGTAAAGAGATATCGTCAGGGGTCACAACTGCCCACCTGGCCGCGCTTTCACTGTCTGCAACCATAACAGCGAACGGTTTAGCATCACGTCGTTTACGGCGACGTAACTCTCGCACAGCATCGACATTGGATGCATCAACGACCAGATGAAAGCCGCCAAGACTCTTAATGGCAACAATAGCGCCTTCTTTTAGCCTGTCGATGGTAAAACGTATAATGTCACTGACTGAGATTGATACGCCATCTTTATCAGTTAACTGCAGTTGTGGTCCGCAAACAGGACACGCATTGGGTTGCGCATGATAACGGCGATCTTCAATATCATGATATTCCTTATTACATTGTGGACACATTATAAAAGATTGCATGGTCGTTTGTGCACGATCATAAGGCATTCCACAGATAATAGAATAACGCGGACCACAATTGGTACAATTTATAAAGGCATAACGATAACGATGATTGGACGGATCGTTCATTTCCCTCAGACAGTCTTTACATACATTTGAATCAGGGGGAACAATTGTATCCATATTGGATAAATTATTGCTTTTTCTGATATCAAAGCCTGAATAATACGGCGCTGGTTTTTCCAGTTCGACCTTATATATATCAGTGATCCGTGCCAGAGGCGGTGGCTGAGAGATCAGTTCATCAATTATGTTATTTATGGTCTGTGAAGATGCCTGCAGTTCAAGCAAAACACCTTCGGAATCATTAAGAACCCAACCGGTTGCACCATGCGTTCTGGCTAATCGATGAACAAAAGGTCTGAATCCTACTCCCTGGACAATGCCGCAAACTCGAAACCGGCAGGTGTCTTTTTTTTCAGAATCAACAGAGTCTTGGTAGTTCTGCACCGTAAAGTTCCTCAATAATAGTATGCGTTCCGTCAGATTCGACCATGCAGACTTCCGGCTGCGAGCCTGATTTAACCTCTCCAATAATCGCTGCCTTTTTACCAAAAGGATGAACGCGGAGTAATTCCAGAACATGCTCTGCCACATCTGGCTCAACAAACAGGCAAAGACATCCCTCATTGGCCAGATTAATGACATCCACACCTAACATATCAGCAGCCATAGCTGCCTCAGGCTGGACAGGCAACGCATCTTTATTAAAAACAATAGGGCATGAAGTGGCTCTGGCATATTCGTGCAATACTGCAGAAAGACCACCACGAGTAACGTCCCGCATGGAAGCTATTTTTCCTGTAGGAGTATTAAGCAAAATGTTTTCAATCATATGATTCAGCGGTGCACAGTCACTTAATATATTACGTTCAAACCCCAAACCTTCCCGAATCGATAAAAGATGAATAGAGTGATTCCCGATATAGCCACTCAGGATTATTTTCTGACCCGGCCTGACATGAGTTATCGAAACAGGAGGCCGCTCCAGCACGCCTATTCCGGCAGTATTGATAAAAAGCTGGTCAGCCTCGCCTTTTCCAACAACCTTGGTATCACCGGCAACAATTTTCACACCGGCTAAACGCGCTGTTTCACGAACGGATGCGATAATTTTTAATAAATCTGAGACAGGCATCCCGTCTTCAATGATCAGACTCAGCGTGAGATAAAGCGGGCGGGCTCCACTTACCGCCAGATCATTAACTGTGCCACACACGGCAATCTTACCAATATCGCCGTTGCCAAAGATAAGAGGAGTTACAACGAAAGAGTCGGTAGTGAAAGCAATTTTATTCGTTGGTAGATCCAACAAGGCGCTATCCTCCATCTCTCCCAGATAAGTTTCTTCCAATGTTTCTGAGATACGCTCAACCAGCTCTCTGCTTAATTTTGCACCTGTACCATGATCCAATATTATTGTTTCATTCAATGGCGCAAATAAATTCTCGCCAAGTTCGTTATCGGGCGTTGCTTCAGTCATTTTCATGCTGTTGTCCTTTCACCACGTTCAGGTAAATCACCAGTTTTCTCCAGTAACGACAGTATTTCAGTGGACGGGGCGACGGTTGCACAATATCCAGCAAGCCATTGAAGCGCTCTGTCGGTATCATCTGATGAGGGGGCAAAAACGCAGTCATCAGGAACCCAGACGTTATAACCACGGAAGAAGGCGTCTGCTGCTGTCGTCTGGACACATACGTGAGTTTGTAATCCGGTGACAATAACTGTTTTGACTCCAAGCTCCTGGAGTTTTTGATCTAATTGAGTTTCAAAGAAGCCACTATCCCTGCCTTTTACCACAATAAAATCTGATGGATGGTAAACGGTATTAATGATTTGATTGCTTGGTGTGCCCGCTATTGCTGGTATTCCAGCCGCGCGGTTTCGATATCGACGCTGAACAGCTGGGTCATCAGGATCATGAATAAGTTGCAGATGTATAACGGCTTGCCCCTGGTTTCTTACACCATCAAGAAATTTATTAAATGCTTTCAGCTTTTTATCAAGTTCTTGCGGGTCATTTGTTATTTTATAAGTAAATTCATATTGTAAATCATTTGTCAGAACAGCAATATTTGGCATCTTTATATCCTTATTAAATAATTTTAAATGTTAATAATTCATTCAGACATAAATGAAACACCCTGAAACTATCTGTACAGGGCTATGCCAGAAGATTAAAAATAAAAGGATGTTCATCAAATATAAAAATAATAGATTTTTATTCTCAGATAAAAACCTTGTATAACAATATGAACCATACAGGTATAGTATGTACAATTCCTTTTTTTCAAAAATTGATAAGCAACGGGAATGGATATGAAGCTGCTACGTGCCTTTGTAACACTTGCCAGATTAGGGAGCTATCATGATGCAGCTGAGGCCATGTACATCACTCAGCCAGCACTAACAAAGAAAATACAGTCTTTGGAAAAAATAACGGGGATTGCCCTTTTTCAACGGGGCCGTCAGGGAGCAAAACTGACAGAACCAGGAAAACAGCTTCTTTCCCGGGCTCAGAAATTGTTGAAACATTATGAAGAGTTTTCAGAATATGCACAAAATTTGCAAAAAGGAAGTTCAGGTAAGCTGACTCTTGGATTTGGGATATCCTCGTTTCAGTTAGCTCCCAGATGTGTAAGCCTCTTTCGGGAACAATACCCTGACGTTGAGGTATTACTTGATGATGTTCCTTCAGATGTGCAATGCCGTATGTTACTGGACGGGAAGCTTCTGGCCGGATTTACCCGAGAACCGTTAACAGATAAACTTAACTTCAGCCCACTGTTTACAGAAAGTCTGGTTTTGGCTATTCCAGCGGGATTTACACTTAAGTCGCAAAAGATTCAATCAATACTGAACCAATATCAACTGTTGCAAATGACCCCAGACAGAGGTCGGGGATTGGTTGAACAAACAGAAAAATTTCTGAAAGAAAACAATTACAAAGGTAAACCATCTTCTGCTGCAAACGATATCCATACTTTACTAGCTTTGGTTGCTACAGGGAACGGTGTGGCTTTACTACCCGCGGGAACCAACTATTTTTTACCTAAGGGCGTATCACTTATTAGGCCAGAGGGTAATTATACCAAATGGAATATAGGAATTGCCTGGAACCCGCAAATAAATGATATTATCAGGGATAATTTTTTACAAATAGTAAACAATATTAGATTGAATCAGTATTGTGTTAATTAATATTACAAATTGAATAAAAAAGATTAGACTCAAGTCTCAACCTGATACAAACGGGCAACTTAGTGGACAAAAAATGCGACAGCACTGTTAATAATCCTGTCGCATGCAGTTAATTACTCCGCAGAATAAATTTTCATAAACAGAAATTTATTTTTGAAACGGGTAATCATCTCAACTGTATAGTCAATCCACCAGAATCAAAATCAACACTCAATTTATTCCTGTTATCAATAGGTTTTCCATCTATGTAAACAAGATTCAAAAGATATAGCGCATTAACATCATACTGGGTTCCAATTGAATGTGCGTTTAATCTTAGCACTGCTCCTGACCCTGATTTAAAATTGAACATGCCGGGCCAGCACTTACCTGTTGGGTTAATCACTTCCTTCACAGGGTTAATAGGGACGATATCAATCAATGGATTAATTGTTACCTTTGCATTACCTGACAATTGAATAATCTTACCTTTCCCATACCCTTGTAAAAATTGAGCTGTATGAATATCCACTGTCGAGTTATCAAAAGCATCTATCGCAACGAAATCACCTGTGTTGTTGTCTGGGATGTCATTATGGATAGACATTGTGAAAATATTACCATAAGATGAATCATGAAAAGATAAACTATTCGAAAGTTTTAATTCTGATTCAAGATGTTGATCCGACCTAACATTTAGTAAGAGTGAGGAATAATTATTAAAACGCAATCCCTCAGGTTCAATACCAGCACGATTAGGTGCTGAAATCGCATAGGCATGTACATCAAGAGTGCTATACCCTGATAGCGTTGCTTTATAAAATAAACCAATGCTATCAGCCAAAATGGAAAATTTCGAATTCTGCAAACCCGTAAAATCTGTGGATGTCGCTGTCTCTAACGATGACATTCCGAGAAAAACACCCTGTAGTTCTTCCAGTGTAACACGACTGTCGTCGTACAAGCTGAAAGCAATTTTGTATTCAGGGTAATATAGAGAGGAGTCAATTAACCTTTTATTTTTTAATTTCCTATTGCCTGAAATACGGAAATCAGCTTTTTCAAAAAATTTGAAACTGGAATCTTTAGGTGCCGCAGATTGTACAGCCCAGTTAATCTGGTTGGATTTTATACTATCCGGAATAAGAATAAGAGGGCCTGATTGAGTACCATCCATAGTTACACCGTAAACATCAAGTCCGCACCCTTGCATTTTATTAAATGTTTCTGCAGGTCCCTTCAACGTAGTTTCTCCGGCAGAACGAAAAGTTTGCTGATTATTAGAATCCCAGCTAAACGTGTCATCTGTATTTTGCATAATAACCTCTTTTCAAATAGAAATTTGCAACCCAAAACAATATCAGATTGCTGATGAACTACCTGTTTTTTCAGGTAGTGGAATAAAGTGTTAATTCATTTTCTCTGGACATGAAGTAAATTCACGGCGTTATTTGCCAGAATTTAGTCACAACGCTTTATCACTTTTCTGCGATCAAGATTTTCATTAACTGACAATCTTAAAAGCAGCTGCAATGATAATGACTTGAATACTTCATTCCAGAGCACTTTAACACCATGAATATTAATGCAATTAAAGAAGAGTTGTTGTTATTTGCAAGTTATATATTGATATGGAGTGGGTTATTTTAAAATGATCAGATATCATAGAAATGATTTTTATTATAAATCTGTGATATTGGTGATGACTTATGTTTAAATTTATCTATCTAACTGCATGATTAGCAGTCATTTTAACCAATAGGGTAAGGTAATTTACTCAGATAACGTCATGTATCTCTTCTGATATATAGGTTCAGACGCAGATAAATTTACCCGTTAAATACTTTAGACGGCATAGATATTAAAAAACAACCCGCCATTATGGCGGGTTGTTTTTTAATCTGATTATTCCTGCAACTCTGTCTACTCGGGCTTATGCCGTCTTCGTTATCGCAGATATGCTGATTATCAGGATAGTTAGCTCAACGCGATAACATTCGCGGCGGCCGGACCTTTGGCCCCATTCTCGATCGAGAACTCAACTTTCTGACCTTCATCTAAGGTGCGGAAATCGTTGCTCTGGATCGCAGAAAAGTGTACGAACACGTCTTTGCTGCCATCAGCAGGGGTGATAAATCCAAAACCTTTATCTGCGTTAAACCATTTTACTAAACCAGTCATTTTGTTAGACATAAATATTACCTTCTAAATTTGTGAGCCACACAACGCGGCAAGAATGTGATCTGTATAAAGATTTTGACTTACTAAGGCACTAAAGGAGGAGACTCACGAAGAAGGGTAATCGGAAGATAACACTGAACTGAGACTGCTTTACTAAAACTGCTTTCATAAGGTCTGTCTTGCAAACCAACGATGCTATTAACGCATATTCATTATAGTTATGCAACTTTTATTTTTCATTCATGTGTTCTATTTGTTGTGCGCCATTAACAAAGGTAAGCCAGAACGCCTGTTATCCCTTCTGTCGGTGGCTGGCTTTCAACGAAAGCCGTTGGAGCGTAAGGAGAGTCGTGAGCCCCATGATGTCCGGTAGTTCTCCTCACTATATAATGCCTGAAACCAGGCAGCGTGATGGTGAGTTACCATTCGACTATTTTACATATTCTGTGCCACCACGGCGGTTTAAAATTTCGACGTTTCTCGCACGAGCACCCTGTAACACATTTTTCTGAACAGAAAACACTCAAAACAGAATGATAGCCGGACATATATTATGTTCCGGCTATTTATTAATAGCTTACTTAATAGGTTCAGCAAGTGTCGTTCTACATTTTAATTATTTTTACTACCAAATGCTCATAGCAGTCGAGTATTCAAAAACAACCACGCCATTAATAAGATGGTCTGCTGGTTTTAAATTATAAGTTCTGGCGCCAGAGTCGCTCATTGTTTTACCATTAATAAGAATCCTGTGAGTATTTTCTGATTCAACGACAAAAGTACACATTTTATCGATATCCACAGTGAGATAAGACCGCTTACCTTCATTGATATTAACGCCATTACTATAAACAATAAGGTTAGTATTAGCATAATCCTGAATCGAAAGAATAATATGGCATTTTCCTTCCGGGGGCTCAGGGAATTTCTCAGGATTCATATATGTGAAATCAGTAAATTCTACGCTTTCAGTATGAATTTTCATAGTAAATACCCCAATTATATACCGGATATCCACCCCACCTAAAAAATCCACTTCAAGATTATACTTATCGTTAGTGTATCCTATTGTTTTATCTACATCTACCCCGCAGGGGTCATCTATCATATAGATATACCTATTTCTTGGACCTTTATCGACAACATCAATAGTACTATCCTGTACTGCACAAACAGTACCCATGCCGAATGATGATCTTGACCCGCTATCTCCGGACCGCTTTTGTATCTTAAGTTAACGATGCCCGCTGCCGCCGGTATTCCCTCGGAGAGTAATATCCCAGCGCGCTGTGCGGGTGGTTTTCATTGTAATGCGTGAACGCTGCTGCAAGGTTTTGCAGGGCTGTTCTCACATCCGGTTTTGGCATGAACGCGATATAGTCTTCTTTCATCGTCTTCACGAACCGTTCGGCCATGCCATTACTCTGCGGACTGCTCACCGCTGTTGTACAGGGCTCAAGATTCAGCTCTCTGGCGAACCCCCGCGTTTCATGCGCAGTATACGCTGAACCGTTATCCGTCAACCACTGCACTGGTGTGTCCGGCAACCTGTCGCCGAAGCGCTTTTCCACCGACCTCAGCATCACATCCTGTACGGTCGAACTGTCGTAGCCTCCCGTGCTCGCTGCCCAGTCTATGGCCTCTCTGTCGCAGCAGTCCAGCGCGAACGTCACCCGCAGTTTTTCACCGTTGTCGCAGCCGAACTCGAAGCCGTCTGAACACCAGCGCATATCGCTTTCTGCCACCGCGATTTTTCCCTTGTGTTCACGCTTCGGTCGCTCTGGTTTGTCATGCAACAACAACAGGTTATGCTCGCTCATTATCCTGTAAAGCCGTTTGGCGTTCACCGGTGGCTCTCCCTCAGTGCGACGTTGCTTGCGCAGGATGCCCCACACGCGTCGATAACCATAACTCGGCATATCGCTGATGATATCGAGGATATCCGTCAGTATTTCAGCGTCTGCTTCGTCATTACGCCGGTTACAGCGCCTGTCCTGCCAGTCGGCAGAACGGTTAACTCGCAGTGACAGCTGCGCACGCGACACGCCCATGGTGCGGCTGACCAGGGCTATTCCCCGTCCTTTGGCAACAAGGGCGCGTGCGCTATCCATTTTCGCGACTGGCCGTACTCCACCGCTTCTTTCAGGATCTCAACTTCCATCGTCTTCTTGCCCAGAAGGCGCTGAAGCTCCCGGACCTGCTTCAGAGCAGCTGTAAGCTCAGAAGCAGGAACGACTTCCTCTCCGGCCGCAACGGCGGTGAGGCTGCCTTCCTGATATTGCTTCTTCCATTTAAACAGCAGGCTGGGCTGGATACCATGCAGGCGGGCGACATGGGAGACATTCATACCCGGCTCCATCGTCTGCTGGATAATGGCGATTTTCTCCTGAGGAGTTTTACGTTTACGGACTTCTTGCCCTAACAGGATCCCGGTCATCTCAAAATTGGCGTTAGTGTTAGACATATATTCAAGCCTATCTCTTATCTGGAGATACAGCTACTGTCCGGTGTTTCTGGGGGCTACATCAACCCATGCCGAATGAATACGTCGTATATTCAATGCATTGACTATGGGGTTTCCCACAAATAATAATATTGTTCTCAATTACTGGAGGAGTAAGAGATTGTTGTTTTATTTCTGCAATTGGACGCCCCTCCTCATCGCCATGAAAAAGGAAAAAATTATCATTTCGCCACTTTAAGTCCCATAAAGAGATGTTTTTCAGCTTTGAAAAAAAATCAGGAATGTAGCATTTCCTCAGGTTAGGGTAAAGTGTCGTCGTCGTTAATAACCATTGCTTGAAAAAATCAGCATTTTTTAACTTTTCTTGCTCTGAAGTGGACATTTCGTTAATCCACAGAGGGTATTTAGGATGAGTAAGATTATGTGATGGTGCATATTGTACATCCTGAACGAAAACAGGCAGTGCAGGGCTTTCTTGTGGATATGCTTCATACTCTCCCGCCGTATTCTGAATGACGATTTTCATTATGAACTTTCTTCCAGGTTTTACGTATGATGTAATATCTACGGTTAGTGTATCTTTTTTTTATCTTATTTATAAGACATGTATCTGTTATTGCATCATAGACTTGATAACATACAATCTTATCATAAATATTTCTGTCATGTGATGCACTGTCAAATTCTGCACTTTGCCATGCCAGATAATACTTAATGCCTTGCGGTGATTTTTTTTCTATAATTCTGACAAAATTAACACTGAATGATGAGTCTTGCATCTTCATAAATTCTCTCACTATATTGTTACGACACGGGAATAATATTGATAATTACGCGTATAAAAATATCATGAAACAATAGATTGTCCGTAAAACGCCACAGCCTGTGCATATAGATCCATCGAATCATCCCAGAGATCTCTTGAGTTATGGGAGCGTACTTCCGAGATATATATTTCGTTATTTTCTTCCGAAAAAATTGCTGATTCATGATTACCAATTGCACCATGTAAAGGATTAGTCCACCCACTAAATAATAAAAATCCCCATTCCTGAAAAAGCCCAGAATTTACTTCACGTTTTATATCATGATATGATTCGATTTCCAGTTCATCGTAAGGGACATTGTTGATATCGCGGCGGGCAGGGAAAGTGCCTTTTTCATCCACAACCCACTTCCATGCGCTGCAGAATCCATCCCAGGTTTCGACATGTGGTTTAAAGAAGCGAAGAGGTTTAATTACATATGCTGAAATATATTTGTCTGTAACCTTATTAGTGGCAAAAATGACAAATGTTTTACCAATGCAATTTTCATCAATATCTTTTGAAAATGACACTACGCCGTCCTGATTTACAGTAACTGTGTTGTCTCCTGCATTGGTAGAAACACTCCAGTCTACCGTATTATTATAGACAACATCATTATCAACCATCATCTGAAATGTTGCCCCAGGGAATAATGTTTTTGGGAAAGACCCATTAGTCATATCTTTTTTCATATCGAAATCATAGTAATTCACCCGAACACCAGTAACTTTTGGCATAATAAATTCCTTAATTGTTTAATTGAAATAGGCTTAATAAACATAATCGGCAAAGAGATATTATTATTTTTATACAGATAAGTGCTGTCATTTATTGGTTATAAAACCATCAGTTTCGAGAATTAATTCAGCCTAAAAAATAAACTGCTATTACTTTTATCGTAATAACATCTTGTATGAGCGACTTTATGCTTCTTCCTGATGGCATCTGGATTTGGCTGTTTCGCCACAGCGTCTATGGAATGGGATATGTTCCGGGTATGGGGAATCATAATCGACTCTACTTATTAAAATGTACCTTTGAAAAAGTAGATTTTCTGAATGCCACTTGTGTGGCACACTTATGCCAATTTTTTACGTAGCGCATCTGACGTTTTTCGCTGTTGTGAGGTCTTTGTATGACCCATCTTCCCGACAATGATCCTGAGATGAATAATTTTCAGCAACTCGTTCCCTCAGAACCCGAGTTATGGCCAACATCTGTAGAAAGCGAGCATCTCCTTAATCCGGCAAGGGCATACTTGCTTTCTCTTAACTCACCGCGCAGTCGGCAAACGATGGCATCTTTTCTGGGCATCGTTGCCAGAATGTTGGGGGCGGCCAATGCGGAGACTTGCCCCTGGGGCAGTTTACGCCGACACCACATCATGGCGGTTGCTGAATTGCTACGGGATACGGGCAGGGCAACGGCGACAATCAATACCTATTTGTCTGCACTTAAAGGCGTAGCGAAAGAGGCCTGGATGTTGAAGCTTATGGATGTCGAAAGCTTCCAGCACATTCTTGCCGTACGTAATTTTCGCGGAAGTAAACTTCAACGAGGTCGGGCATTGCACCGAGAAGAGATCCGGCAGTTATTTCAGGTCTGCGAAACCGATCGTAGCTGTCGTGGCCCCAGAGACGCTGCGATGTTGGGAGTGTTGTTAGGCTGTGGATTGCGTCGTTCTGAGGCCGTAGGGCTTAATATAAGTGACATTGTCACTTATGAACGCGCATTGCGTGTCTTAGGAAAAGGGAATAAAGAACGGCTGGCTTATATGCCGGAAGGGACATGGGTAAGATTACAGACCTGGATTGAACAGGTAAGGGGAGATGCACCGGGACCGTTGTTTACGCGCATCCGCCGTTTTGATGATGTGACCTGCGCAAGACTCACTGACCAGGCGGTTTATCACATATTGCAGGTGAGGCAGCGAGAGGCAGGAATTGAAAAATGCGCCCCTCACGATCTGCGAAGAACGTTTGCTACTGCGTTGCTTGAAAACGGCGAAGACTTAATCACGGTAAAAGATGCGATGGGTCATGCCAGTGTCACAACAACGCAAAAATACGATCGCCGTGGCGAGCAACGGCTTCGTCGCGCCCGCGACAAACTGAATTTTGATTAGCGCTTTCCCGGAGCCTGTTTAGGATTCTGTGTAAATGCCTTTTCTCAGAAGTGACCGTCCAGGCGGTCACCGAACTCGATAATAAAGCGGCTCATTGCCATTCGCCAGTCCTTCAACGGCATCGTCCATTTCTGGGACGCAGACTGGATTGCCAGCCACACCACTTTTTTCACCGAGTCGTCTGTCGGGAACACTTTACGCTTTTTGATCGCATGGCGGATCACGCTGTTTAGCGACTCGATGGCATTCGTCGTATAGATCACTTTGCGGATGTCCGTTGGATAAGCGAAGAACGTGGCAAGATTCGGCCAGCCACATACCCAGCAGTTCTTTCTGACCTTCGATATTGATGCCCAGTGCCAGGAACACCGATTTGTTGATGACGCGACTGTCCTGCCGAACTTTCAGGACGATACAGTCAAGATAAACAATGGGGTAAACAGCATCCAGTGGTCGGTTTTGCCATTCTACAACCTGCTCCATCACGGCATCGGTAACCTTTGATATCAGTGCCGGTGAAACATCTGCGTCATACAGTTCTTTGAACGCAGCAGCTATCTCACGGGTGGTCATCCCTTTGGCATACAACGAGAGGATCTGGTTATCCATCCCGGTAATACGGGTCTGATTTTTCTTTACCAGTTGTGGTTCGAAGGTACCGTCACGATCGCGCGGAGTACGCAGTTCCAGTGGACCGTCGCCTGTGATAACGGTCTTTGTGGAATAACTGTTGCGGGAGTTAGCTCCTGGTCTGGACTGATTTTTCTCATACCCAAGATGGTGTGTCATCTCTGCATTGAGAGCGGCTTCAACGCTGAGCTTTTTCAGCAGCCGATCAAACTGACTGAGGTCTTCAGGGGTTTTGAGGTTTTTGGCCAGTTCGTTAGCCAGAGCCTGTAACTGTTTTTCGTCCATAAATTAACCTTCATTTGATGCTGGATTGAACATATCAAAATCAGGCAATTACACAAATCTATGTACAGGCTCCTTCCCGTTTTCTGACAGAGTGCGTTTTGTTCATGCCGGATGCGGCGTAAACGCCTTATCCGGCCATAAAATCGCGCAAATTCAATATATTGCTTTGATATGTAGGCCTGATAAGCGTAGCGCATCAGGCAATGTTAGCGCCAACTGTACTTAATCCCCAGCATTCCTTGAGTGTTGCTATAGCCTTTGTCACCTGTTTGTACACCAACGTTGCCCCAGATGCTCAGATTAGCATTCACTTTACCTTCCACCCCGGTGCGGATTTCGCCCAGATTACGCACGCCGTCACGACTGATGCTTACGCCATCCATCTTCACACCAAAGGTTTCGGTATTGTGGATCCAGTTTACTTCCACGAATGGCTGCAACTCACGCTGCTTACTATCATCCATTTTGTGATGACTGTTCAGGTACGTTCTCACACCCAGACGCGTCTGGATGTTACCATCGCCCTGAGTTTCAATACGGGTCCCATCGTTGCGGTTGTGCGCATTGTCCTTCACGCCCATCCAGGTAACCTGTGCCTGCGGCTGGATATACCAGGTGTTCAGCGTGCTCCGACTGCCGGAAAACTCTCCGGATTTCAGGGTATAACCCGCTTCCAGTGAGGCAGTCAGTCCTTTCGAACTGTAACTGTCGCTGGCGCGGTTATCTGCTGCCACACTGTTATTAAACCAGTTGTACAACATCCCGCTATCGACATACGCCCCGGTTTTATCCGCCTCATTCTGGTTCCAGGTTCCGTACAGCCCGGCGCTGTAACCGTTGATACGTCCGTCAGAGCCGTAACCGGCGCGGTCGCTGCGGGTATTGCTGCGCGCGTTTGCATAACCTCCCATCACCCCCAAATGCCAGCGGTCGGTGCCGTCGGTACTCCACTGTGTGATATCACCCCCCAGTTGCAGCACATAACGGTTGCTCTGCGTTTTCAACTGACCGTCACCGACAACAGAACGTTCATGACCGCCGACATGGCGCATCCACATGCTGGCTGCCAGTCCGTCCTCTTTTAGCGCGTCGGTGTAGTGCGGTTCACCAAGACGATCGTGCAGACGGTGGTTAAACAGCGTGTTCGCGACTGAAATATTGCTGATATAACTACCCGCTTCCGGGCGCAGCGCGTCTGGTGCCATCGGATCCACTACCGGTGGTTTGACCGGAGCCTCCGGTACAACGGGTCGAACAGGTAAAACGGGACCTTTCCACTTACTGGTGAGATACCAGTTTTGCGCCGCACTGTCAGTGCCTTTCGCCAACGTATAAACATAAGCGCCAGCTTCCACAGTGCCGGTGGTCAGGGCGAAGTGACCGGTAGAGCTGCCGTCAACATGAACCAGTTCAATACCGTTGTCAGTCTGTTTACCCACGCCCCCGACATTATGCACCGCAACCCTGGTGTTACCGACCGTATCGCCGTGAACAATGAGCTTGTCGGTTTGAGAATCGTCGCCCCCCAGTTCCGTGTTCATCACAATCAGACCGTCATTGCCAGTGTAGTTGCCCGCCACGGTCAGGGTTTTGAAATCATTATCGTTAGGTGCGGAAATCGAGATCGTTCCGGCACTGCTCAGATCGTTGACCTTTGAAGCAGCTGTCATGTTCCAGCGGCTGGCAGCATCAATATCGACATTCGCCGGGTCGATCCATCCGGTCAGTTGTGCGCCGTTTTGCAGAGTCAGTCGGCTGCCGTTATTACCAATAATATTGCTGGTCAGTTGCGCGCCACCGTTGGCACCATCAAAGACAAGCTCCCCCGCATTAATCTCAGTATCTGTGATCCAGGCCGTCTGTCCCGCCAGCGTCAGGCTGCCATCACCGTTCTTGATGAAGCGGCCGCCAGCTACATTGCCATCGATGATGTCACCGTCAAAACGCGAATTATCACTGTCCGTGGCGTTAACGGCGATCAGCGATGCGCCGTTCAGCATCACAACGCCACCGCTGCCGCTCAGGCGGTTAGCCTGCTGATTGTTGCCGTTCAGATCGAGTACACCACCGTTGACGATAATATCGCTACTGCTGTTCAGTGTGTCGGCGATAGCGGTCCGCAGTGTGCCTTCATTAACAGTCGTGCTACCGGTATAGCCGTTGATGGCGGAGAATATCAGCGTACCGCCACCAGTTTTGCTGAGGCTTTTGCCGTCCCAGCCGAAACCATACGCGGTGGAGTTCAGATTATCTTGCAGTGCGTCTCCCAGGGTAAAGCTGTGACTGTCCGTTACGTTGAACGTACCGTGAGCACTGGAGTCTTCGGTGTTTAACCAGACCAGACCAAACTGCGCAATAACATTTTTGCTGTCGTCATCTTTCTTCGCCCATCCGATCAGAAAATGGTCTGTATCGACATAATCCTGCAAAGCCTGTCCTGCGACGGTATAGCTGAAATCGCCGCTAATCCCGTTCCGGGTGCGGATAAGGGTATACAGATTCTCATCAGAAACAGGGGCATAGCCGGAGATATCCAGCGTATTGTTCCCGGTAAGCTGGAGAGTATCGGCGCTCAGTGCCGGGTCACTGGCAATATCAACCTGCGCGGTTACACCGCTGCCAAAATTTGCGTCCGCAGCGACAATCAGCGTTTCACCGGCATCAACTTTCAGCGTACCGCCAGACATATCCAACCGGTTAGCGCCTACGGAATTAGCAATCTGCAGCTCACCACTGCCTGATTTATTCAGCGTCTGGACGTTTTCCAGCGTACCGGCAATCATGGCGCGATCGGTGATCGACAGGTTTTCGCCGCTGTTGCCCATCGTCATTAACGCGTTATGTTGGATATCCAGTGAACTGAAACTCTGCGCCATGTTCTGCGCGTTCAGTGTTCCTTCTTTGACATTGAATCCACCTGTGTTGAGGAACTGATTGGCGTTAGCCGTAGATAAGGTTCCCGTGCCGATCTTTTCCAGTTTGCCAGGGCCGGACAGGACTCCGCCGAGTGTCAGTTTATCGGCTCCGTCGGTTTCAATCGCTACCGTGTCACCTGCTGCAGTACCAATCAGCCGACTACCGGCATTCAGATTCAATTTGCTGTCGCCATTGCTCTTAATCAGCGAGCCATCGGCGAAATTCATGGTGCCGGATGAAAGCACATTCACGGTATTCGCCGCCGTGCTGGTTGACAATAAAGTGGCACCGTCCCGCAATGTAAACCGCGTGCTGCTGGTGTTTATGCCATACTGAGCATTGTCTTTCAGTTCCAGGACACCACCATAAACGGTGGTATTGGCATAAATCCGCGATTGCGTATTTTGAGAACCAGGTGTGAAATCTTCGCCACTAAAAGTCACTTTCCCATCGGTAGCATCGCTGCCGTTGGTGGTATTAATTCCAACAATGACATTTATTGCCACGCCAGTGGAGTTGAAACTGGTTATCGGATCACGAAACAGAATCTGACGCCCAGCGTCAGCAGCAATATTCAACACACCATTCGGCTGGCGGATATTAATCGCATTGGCAACCGCATATGTCATATTGGGCGTTAAGAGATTTCCGACCCCGGTGAAATTATTATAGAACTGAATATCGCTATTTTTCGCATGTAGCAGACTCGTGCCGGTAAAATTCGCGCTGTTGCCGATAAGAATAGCGCCTGCATACTGGCCATTGGAATAGTTTCCATGCACTTTCATACCATCGATACCGTTCGTCTCCATCACCAGTCCGGTCTGTGCAACGATAGCTCCCGCAGTATCCCTGACAGCCCGGTTACCATAGATATCGGCATTACCATACAACTGCACACTTCCGTCAGAAAATAATCCGCCACCCGAACTTATTGCGCTGTTATTACCGATAATAATGGAGGCGTCTGTACCACTGAAAATCAAATTGCCCGAGTCATGTAACCGAATAACACCGCCGGCAATAGCGTGATTGACATTATTGGTCAGCGTTACGTTGCCTTCAAATATAATGTTGGCGTTAGTGGTATCTATCGCGGGGTCATAGGAGTAGGCGCTGTTATTGTCAAAAACAACAGTACCGTTCGCACCACGGAAAAGCACATCTGAATTTGAGATGATAAGGCCACGATAGCCATTATTGGCACGGTTATCGACAAAACGGAGCTGACTGCCATTGCCGAGTTCATACACAATTCCCGAAGCAGTCCCGGAATTATAAACAGCTCCCCCTGTGGAGTTGCTTATTGTCATATCAATACCGTCCAGCAGCTTAATCACTGCTCTTCGAGTTCCACTCAGACTAATTAAGTTAACGGCATTACCGGTGGCATTAAACAACCAACTGTCTGTCCCCAGTGGCGTATTGCGGTCAACAATAAGCGTTGCCGGAGAAGAGCTCGTACCATTAAAAATGAGATCACTTAAACGCGTTGTCTGATTTGCGCCAGTGCCATAGATTTGTGACAGATAGACGCTCTCTCCCGGCAGAATCGACACCGTTGCGGCGAGCGACGAAGTAACACAGTTTAGTGTCAATACGAAAACAACCAGCGTCATCGCAAAGCCGGCCAGCATACGACGTCCGGTTCGTTTTCCCCGACTCTTTGCAAACTCCGATACCGCGACCCAGACGCCAGTAGATTCGTTACGGACAACATTGAATACGTTGTTCATGTTATACATCCTTTAATTAAATGAACCACTCCATCTGGTACATTATTTCTATAACATTTTACTTAAGGACTACAGATTTCTTTTATAAATAAAAGAAGTAATATTCTTATTTGTAGAGATAGATATCTTAAAAATCAAACCGCAAAAGCTCACTGATGAAATAATGCAATGCTCAGATAGACAAGAAACTAACGGTTAATGTAACAGTACCTGCATAATTATAAAAACATAATCTCTTTATAAGTACTTGTTTTAATAAAGGTGCGGTATTAATTACCCACATCATCAATTGGTGTCATAACGGTAAGCCGCAACAGATGGTGTACGGTTATTATTTTATAGCATCATACTAAGTGTGAGCAATGAACAAAGCACAGGATAATACAATGTCACCTAAAGTAATTAATACCACGTACAAAAAGATAGAGAAAGATGGGCTGACTATGACTATAAGTCAACGGAAAGGCCCAGTCTGCGCAACCCTCTATTCACCGGATGGAAGTAATCTTAAGAATAACCACATTTATTATCTGATTAAAATTTTTGACGCTGAAAATAATCCAATAAAAAAAAGCCCCTTCAAATATCATGTTGATGTGGTCACCAAAAATGACTGGTCCACACTTGATACTCATCCAATACTCAAAATATCCTATGAGGGTGACGCAAAGAAATTACAACAGGATAGTTATGGCTTTTATAATACAGAAACAGATCAGAATGGAGAATTTTTATTTGGTATTTTGCCCTTCCTTACTCTGAACAACGCAGAAACTCTGATAGAAAAAACAATGGTACCTTATGTACAAAGTATAACTCTTACCTTTTATCTTGGTGATATCAGTACCGATCTTGTCGTTGAAACTCCATATAATTTAGATTTACGCACATATGACGCAGTAGACATGGTTGTCAATAGTACTGGTGATTTCCGTGATTTAACTGATACAGTCACATTAATTCCTGGCGGGAATATATGTTGTAATCGTAAAGTATGTTTTTGTTTTAGCGGGGAACTGGAATGTGAAGTAGCCTCCTCCATAGAGGGGGTAGCTATTATGGATGTGGATAAAAATAATCAGGTAACGATGCCCTTTACAGAAGAGGAAATTGCCAATCGTGAAGTCTGGGCATATGCAAGTTTTGCATGGTGTGCGATGTCCCCACTGCGCATCCGCGAAGCCAATTCATCCCGGCTGCTGCATATCAGCCCGCAAAACAACTGCAATATTTTTCCCGGACAGACGCTATATGCCACGTTTCAGTATCAACTGAAAGCCGGTGAACATTTTTCCGGAACCGAGTGTCCCTTTGCATTAAACCGGGGGAATTTTTATCCTCCTGAAATCTCCTGGTGGCAGGACGGCAATACCTTATATGGCGGCTGCTTACTGACTGTGGATGACAG
>NZ_VATP01000046.1:0-9960 GCF_005781125.1 Escherichia sp. E2748 | reverse complement strand
CATCTCCAGCAGATAAATCTGGACCGGGAGGTCATCAGCGAGTTCACACGTGACGCCCTGCACCGGGAGGTGCTCAGAAGTCAGGGGCGACTGAGCACGCGGCAGCTTTACGACCCCACCGGGCGGCTGAAGCGCAGGGAGACATACAGCGGGATGCGCGGGGTGGTACCGGAGACGTTCACGGACCGGCAGTACAGCTACAGCGGCGAGGATGAACTGCTGAAGACGCGGCACAGCCGGCGGGGGGAAACGGATTACTTCTATGACACCACGGGACGCATCACGGCGTGCCGCTCGGAGGATGAGGGGTATCTGGCGAGCTGGCAGTACGACGCGGCGGGAAACCTGCTGGGGAGGCGCGCGGGGGAAAGGGCCACGGCAGAAAACAGCGTGGTGCCGTTCAACCGGCTGATGTCTTACCGTGGTGTGCATTACCGTTACGATGAATATGGTCGTGCGGTGGAAAAGCAGGGCCGGAGCGGAACGCAGAGTTACCGTTATGATGCGGAACACCGGATGGTGGAAGTGAAGACAGTGCGGGGAACGTACCGGTATGTGTACGATGCGCTGGGGAGGCGGACGGAAAAACAGCACATCAGCCCTGACGGTAAGCCGTACAACCGGACAAAATTTTTATGGGACGGGATGCGGCTGGCGCAGGAGAGCAGGCCGGAGGGAACAGGCAGCCTGTATATCTACAGTGACCAGGGGAGTTATGAACCGCTGGCGCGGGTGGATAAGGCGGGGAAAGAGGGTCCGAACCGGATACTGTATTTTCACACGGATGTGAACGGCGCGCCGGAAGAGATGACGGACAGTGACGGGAGAATCGTGTGGGAGACGGGGTATCAGGTCTGGGGTAACACGATACAGGAGAAGGACCACGGCAGGGTGGAACAGAACCTGCGTTACCAGGGACAGTACCTCGACAGGGAAACGGGGCTGCACTACAATCTGCACAGGTACTATGATCCGGATGTCGGGCGGTTCATAGTTACGGATCCGATAGGGCTAAGGGGTGGAATAAATCTTTATCAGTATGCGCCAAATCCATTAAGTTGGATCGATCCGCTGGGTTTATTATGTAAATCTGCATATAGTGGAAGGCGTGGTGTAATTAAAGCAAAAGCAGATTTGGAAAGAAATGGTTTTACCGTGATCGCAGAAGAAGTCACTATGAAAGTAAATGGTAAGAGAATAAGAGCTGATATAGTGGCTCAAGATGCAAACGGTAATTATCATGTTTTTGAAGTAAAAAATGGGAGGGGACGACTCACTCGAGGACAAAAAGGCTCCGGTGTGTATAACAATGGACCTGCAAATACAAATGGTGGTTTAGGTGGTGGCGGCATCAGTCCATCAAAAGGCACACAAGGGCAGTTCGAAGTATCTACAAATGGGCCAAAAGGGGCACCGGTAGGTGGGAATGGTAATGTCGTTGATGCAACCTTCTGGCTTCTCAGATACTAAAATAAGAGATGGACACGATGCTAACAAAAAATTTAAAAAGTAAATTTGAGAAACGTTTTAATCTTTGTCTAAAAAGTTCGTTTGCTGAACAAAAACACCTAAAAATAGGTAAGAATAACATTACTGTAAATACGGACACAGTTACAGCGCGCATTGATTTTACCTATCTGAATAATTTACGCGCTTATGGTACTGTTGTTGTGGTTAAATCTCCCAAACTAACATTAGATATTGATGGTTTTAAACCACCATACAAATCCAATTTACCAAATGCTGAGTATATTTACTGTATGTCTACGATGGGGGAAAAAGATGGTTGCCCACTGTTACCAACTACTGAAGATGGCATAGATAAAGCATGTAATTTATTTATTGATAAACTAAATAATATATATCTCCCTACCATTTTTAACTTATCTGAGATTAGTAAAGAATTAGTATATGATGTAATCAGAAATCCTAAATACTATTCATATCCATTCCTGATCGTTTTATTGGCTATGAATAAAAATAAATTATCTAGAGAGAATGTAGATAGTTCTATAATTCTCAATGAAAGAATGCTTGGATTTAGTAGCGACAAAGAGATTAAATTGCGATTTAATGCTGAGTTATTTAATCTTTATTATGGTTAGAAAATTTAAATAGTTCAAATTTCCCATATCGATATACTATGTGAAAGCCCTGACTGACGGCCAAGGCGTGATGCAGTACTGGCGCTTTCAGGGACAATACCTTGACCGTGAACGGGACTGCATTATAGCCTGTTCAGGTACTACGATCCGGAGTGTGGGAGGTTTACGCATCCTGATCCGATAGGGCTGGCGGGCGGGCTGAATTTATATGATTATGCGCCTAACCCAATAAACTGGATTGATCCGTTAGGCTTACAACGGCTTTGTGCATTTGGAAATAAGAGTGGGCCAAAAGGTATTCGTGAGCGAGATTTGACACCCAATGAGCATGGTTTACTTCCTTCACAAGCAGGTAAGGTAAGACCTCAAGGTAAATCAGTGACCAGAACACCTAAAGAATCAGGTTTACAGGGGCATTATCATACTTTACCTGAAGATGTGAAAATGCCTGATGGGCTAGGTATTAAGCACGATGGGCGTGATATGCCGGGAGGGTATATGTCTCCTGGACATTCAACAGTGTATCCTACTAGAGATATGACGCCAGATGAGTTCAATGATTTGTTTAATTCATTACCATGGGAGTATGGTGGTAAAATATGAACAATTTTATAAAAAAGTTTATTGCTATAGAAGATTGTTTTAATGAAGGGACTCGTAATTTTATTGAGTTAGTCCAATGCAATGGGATTACATGGTCAAACTATGAGTTACAGGAAATCGCTCTAAACCAATACTATTATCATGTCCGTTCCCTACTTCTTGAATATGAACCTGATTTAATGTTTTTGTTGTGTTCTAACGATAGTGAATATAGAAGAGTGTCTCTGAAATTAATAAAAGACGGTTTGCTTGATTTGTCTTCATCTGATTTATATCTCGAGAAACTTATAAATATATCGATCATCGGTAATGATGAAGAAAAAATTCTGTCAAGAAATATTATAATTTCACGTGGATGGTTGTTAGCTCGACATGAGTTAGTCGAAGATATCATATCCAGTTTTTATAAGAATGGTTTAGACTATTATTTATATAAAGATATTGGAGAGTTTTTGTATGTTATAAGAAATAATACATTGTTAAATATGCATGTAACATTAGGAATACATAGTCAAGATAAAGACATAGTTGAGTTGGCTAATGAACTAAAAATGAATTTAGTCGGAAGATAATTCTGCCTTTGCATTCTCAATGGATGACTTTGGTTGTGAGGCGAGACTGCATTATGACCTGTTCAGATACTATGACCCGGAGCGTGGAAGAGTTACATAACCTGATCCGATAGGGCTGGCGGGGGGGATAAACCTCTATGCTTACGCGCCTAATCCATTAAGCTGGATCGATCCTCTTGGCTTAGAAAAAAATTGTTTTAAGCCCAATCATAAAGCAGGTATGAGTCGGAATAAATATGGTCATGCCCGCGATCGACATGGTTCTCAACGTAGTGTTCAGTCTATGAAAGATCGTGCCAGATCAAGAAATAAACCGCAGGGACATTTTAGTGATAATAGATTAATTGAAGAGGCATTTGAAAAAGCACCATCCACTCCTGGTGTTCATGATGTAACTGTCTCTCGACCTTCCAGGGTTCATTATCCGGATGGTACAGATAAATCTACGGATGTTGTAAGGGTTGTTATTGGTGCCGATGGTGAACCTACTACCGCATTTCCTTATATTCTTGGGGATCAGCCATGAAGATAGAATTGTTCATAAATGAAAAAGAACCGGAAATAGATGTAGATTTAAATGAGCAAGAGATGGAGTGTTCTCCGTTCAGTTTTGCGTTAGAACAGCTTTCTCAGTATGTAAATGGGGAGATAATTATATATTTTGATGAGTTACATAAAATTAACATCGATTTGTTTTACGATTTTTCAGTGTGTCTTGATGACATACTGAAATCAATAAGAAATGTAAGGGATAATCTACCTGTAGATGAAAGCATTTGGTTTTGCGAGCAAGGTTCTGATTTTTACATCGATTATAAAAATAAGAATGAATTTGTCGAGGTTTATTATAGAAAAGGTTTCGACACAGGTTTTCCGAATAGTGAAATTGAGGATTTTAGTGCAATTATTCAGGCGTCTGAATATGTTTCTGAATGGTCTTCTTTGATTGATAAAATAAATGAGGAGATTTTTAAATATACACTTAACGATATATCCAATGTGATTTAAGAGCGCAGTGGGGTGGAGTGCGTGGCGAGCGTGTGGATGATATGTAAGGATACAACAGAACCTGCGTTTTCAGGGGCAATGCCTTGACCGTGAGACGGGACTGCATTATAAGCGTTTCAGATACTACGATCCGGACTGCAGGCGGGGGGGATAAACCTTTATGCTTATGCGCCGAATCCGCTGTCCTATACAGACCCATTAGGTCTACGAAGAACGTGGTGTGGACGTCCTCAAAATAAATCAACTCGCCATTCCACAAGAAAAAGAGCGAGAGAAGCAGCGGCTCATGCACATAACGGGAGAAAACGGCCTCAACCACCTAAAAATCCGCCACCAAATGCAACTCCAGAACAGTTGAAAAAGTGGAGAGAAAAATGGAGTCGGTACAATCAACAACAAAAATATAGTCATCCTGAATCTCATCCAGACTCATCGCATCCAGAGCCTCATTATCATGAAGGTCAAAAGCCTGATATTTCACGTCAGGGTGATGGGCGAGATATAAATAATCATCATACATTTTAGGATAAGGTAATGAAAAATCTAATTTTTTTTATTAAATATTTTATTGTAAAGAACAGGCAAGCGCATTGGATATCATTAACTTCTGGCAAATGGGATAAGTTTTCTTCTAAAATTGACAAAATAGAAAAGCATCTTAATGAACGATGCGTATTAATAGAGAAGAATATAAGCGAGGAGTTTTCTCATTTGATTGATAAAAAAAATATAAGACATGGATTCTATTTTGAACGATATTTATGCAATGAAAGACTCTCACCAGTTACATTTGAACAAATTCATGATGATAGTATTCTTGTATGTCCTGATGAAAAAGTTGCCTTTTATTTCCATCACGATGGATGGATGTGGTATTGCTGTGTTTAATTAATGTAAATAATAAATATTTAGGTAATCAATCCTCTTAGTTTTTCGACGCATAGATATAAATTATGATTATGGCACTACCATTTTTATGATTTATAGAGGAAATGGGTGGTACGATTATGCGGGATACTTACAATAGCTCTAGACAAATATTACCACCCGTCAGCCCTTGTTGAGAGCGGAGAGACGTAATCTGGCCAGTCCCCTAATGCTTATTTCACCCATCGATTTCGCCCATTTTCTTTCGCCCGGTATAACGCGGCGTCGGCATCTGAAACAATTTGTTCAGCCGTTTTTGCGGGAGCAGAACAGGCAATCCCCTGACTAACCGTAACAAATGCACTAACAGCAGATGCCTGATGCGGGATAGCTGCCAGTTTAAGTTCTTGCTTCACTCTGGCTGCTACCGCCTCAGCTTCCGGCAATGTTGCATTAAAAAGTAGGATGGCAAACTCTTCGCCACCATAACGAGCGACTATATCTTCAGGCTGGCGAATTGCGCGTTGCAGGGCGTCGGCAACTTGTATCAAACATTTATCGCCCGCTGGGTGCCCGTAGGTGTCGTTGTAGCGTTTAAAAAAATCGACATCCAACATAATGAGAGCAAATGACCCGCCGTTATCTATCGCGTCGTGTAAGATACTGTTCATTGCACGTCGGTTTGCTATCCCAGTTAAAGGATCGCGATGTGCTAATGCATCAAGGCGATTAATTAACTGGTTGTTGTACTTGTTTTGTTGCCATGCTTCTTCAAACCAACGTAATAAAATAAGTCGCCCACCATATAGCGCCAGTGAAAAAAGGCCCCAGATGACAGCGAAATGAACATTCACATGCTGATTGAGAACAAGACTGGCTAACGGGATGCTAAACCATAATGGAGTGATAAATGCGAGTAATGATGGCGTATGAAAATACAGCGCAACAACAGCACTAAGCATTAATAATACACACAGAGGATAAGCAAAAGGTAGCGTCCAGTGTGCAATGAAATAAAAGCAACACCATGACCATAACAGGCTTAGAATGACCAATAGTTGCTGAATATACAGCATTTTCTTTCGGGAGATGAGCAATAAAAGGCCACTAATCAGCAGAATGCCGAAAGATGAAATATCAATAGTATGTACAAGGTTTTTCTCATTAAACCCTGAAGTCATGTCCTCATTAAACAAAATACCACGCAGCAAAATCATCGATGAAAAACAGATGTTAATCAAGGCAAACCACGGCAGGCTAATCGACATTCCGCGAATAACCATATCCTGGCGATTTTTCCACGAACAATGAGCGTTTTTTCTTTTATCAGAAACCATTTCTTATAACCAGAAAAGGGCAGGAAACCTGCCCGATTTATACTGAATTTATGGTGTCACTATATTGAACCAAAACTCAAAATTATCCATATAACCTAACAGCTCGTTGAGTTTTTCCGCATTGCCGGTAATTTTGACATCTCCTTTGTCCGTGGCTTCTTTCAGCGTCTCTTCTTTCAGTACTATTTTGTTCAATACATCACGAGACAGAGTGATAGTGGCATCAGCATTCGAAGCCTCTACACCAGCGGTATGATTGAGAACACCATTTTCAAGCTCCACTTTATAGGTTCCGCCATCTTCACCAAAATCGAAATTCAACACGGCTTTGGCGTCTGCCGCTTTCTCACCATTAATATGGACGGCAAGATAATCAAAGAACATCTCTGGCGTCATTGCACGCACAGTGTCAGGGCTGGCAGTATTTGGTGTTGGTAATTTTTGTACGCCGTTACGCAATTCCTGTGCGCCAGTGAGATAGAAATTACGCCACGGCCCAGATTCAGCCTGATAGCCTAACTGCTCAAGCGCATCAGCTTCCAGATTTCTCGCTGCCTGGTTGTTTGGATCCGCAAACACCACCTTACTGACAACCTGAGCAACCCAGCGGAAATTACCCTGGTCATAATCCTGTTTGGCTTTTTGTAAAATGGCATCAGCACCGCCCATATACTCGACAAATTTCTTTGCGCCTTCTTCTGGCGGCAGTTCATCAAGCGTTGCAGGGTTACCATCAAACCAGCCGAGATAAAGCACATAAGTTGCTTTCACATCATGGCTCACCGAACCGTAATAGCCGCGATTCGCCCAGGTGTTAGCCAGTGAAGAGGGCAGTTTAAAGTTTGCGGCAATTTCATCACGGGTCATCCCCTGATTTGCCATACGCAGAGTTTGATCATTGATGTAACGATACAAATCACGCTGGCTTTTAAGCAGTTTGACCACGTTATCATTGCCCCAGGTTGGCCAGTGATGTTGAGCGAGAATAATCTCGGCTTTATCACCCCATAAATTGAGCGCTTCGTTAATATATTTTGACCACGGCAGCGGTTGGCGAATTTTAGCCCCGCGCAGCGAATAGGTGTTATGAAGGGTGTGCGTGACATCTTCTGCTGTTTCGATCAGTTTCTTTTCTTCAATAAACCACAGCATTTCAGAAGGCGCTTCGGAACCTGGCGCCATCAGAAAATCATAGGTCAACCCGTCAATAGTTTCTTTTTGCCCGGTTTTGGTGATGTAGTTAGTAGGAGCAATCAACGTGACCGTTCCTGCTGAAGTGGTTGTTCCCAGTCCCGCGCCAACCTGGCCTTTAACATCAGGTTTCAATAAGTTGCCATACATATAACTGGCTCGTCGGCTCATCACATTGCCAGCCATAATATTTTCGGAAACGGCCTCCTCCAAAAATCCGGCTGGCGCATAGATTTTAACTTTGCCTGATTTAACGTCAGCTTCATCAATTACGCCGCGAACACCACCGTAGTGATCGACATGACTGTGTGTGTAGATAACCGCCACTACCGGTTTCTGGCCGCGATTTTTGTAATAGAGATCCATCCCAACTTTGGCTGTTTCTGCTGAAACAAGTGGATCAACGACGGTAATACCCTCTTTGCCTTCAATGATGGTCATATTTGATAGATCGAAGTTACGAATCTGATAGACACCTTCAGTCACTTCAAATAATCCGCTGATATTTATCAGTTGCGCCTGACGCCATAAACTTGGATTCACCGTATCAGGGGCTTTATCGCCTTCTTTGATAAAAGCGTATTGTTGTGGATCCCAGATAACATTTCCTTGTTCGCCCTTAATCACGTCCTGAGGAATAGGGGCAATAAAACCTTTATGGGCATCAGTAAAGTCAGTGTTATCGGAAAACGGCAACTGGTTATAGAGTAAATTGTTTGCTTGCTGCGTGGCTGCGGTGGCGTTTTTAGGGGCTTCCGCCGCGAGGAGAGGTAAGGAACTGGTGGTGAATAATCCCGTTATTAGCAGACTTTTAACAATATGATTAAGCTGCATCTTAAGTGTCTCCAGAATGGATTTTTATTGAGGGTAATTACGGATGAAAATTTTTAGTGAGGGCAAGAATAACTATAATGGGCGTTAACAAATTGGCAAGCCGGGAACTTGGTGTTTTCTTAATGGCATGTTGGCGAAGAATATATTCTGCAAGTTAACGTTTTCGTTGGCGCTTTATTTAAAAGGGTGTAGTACAAATATGTACAATTTCAAGTAGGCATTATTACCGTAAAAACGCATTACCGGACACACGACATTCACAACGTGTGTTAATTTTACTGACATCTTTCAAAAGGAGCACAATCATGCCGCACATAGACATTAAATGTTTTCCGCGTGAACTGGACGAACAACAAAAAGCAGCGCTTGCTGCAGATATTACCGACGTTATTATTCGCCATCTGAACAGTAAAGACAGTTCGATAAGCATTGCGCTACAACAGATTCAACCAGAATCATGGCAAGCTATCTGGGACGCCGAAATTGCGCCCCAAATGGATGCCTTGATAAAGAAACCTGGTTACAGCATGTAATGCTTAACCAGCCGTAACACGCTTGCCGCTGGTAACAAACGTGCCAGCGCCTAAATGATGCAACGTATTGAGCTTATCATCATCAAACTGCCAGCGGCCTTCGACAAATACCTGTGCGTCTGCCGCTGCTGATACCACTTCGCCAAACAGCGTGTCGTATTTCTCTTGCGCGGAAGTCGCTGGTAGCAATCGGCACTCCATCCACGCCAGACATTTCTCTTCAACAAGTGGCAAACCAAGCACCGGACCTTTCACCACCGGAATGCCATAGCAATTAAATTTATCTTCTTCACGCCCAGATACACTTCCCACTGCCCACGTCCAGTTAGTCGCTGCAACGCCCGGGATAACGATGCCAAATTTACCGTTACGTTCAATCAACTCCCTCGTCCATGTCGATTTATCTACTACAATCGCCACGCGTGGAGGTTCAAACTCCACCGGCATTGACCAGGCTGCCGCCATAATGTTACGCCGCTGGGATTGCTCATCTAAACTGGTGATCAGGACAGTAGGACCATGATTTAACAGACGGCTGGCATGGTGTAATTCTACGGGGATGAATCGGCTCACGGTATCGCCTCGCTAAGAAGGTTGTTTTAAAAGCGTAGCTCGTAACGCAATAAGCAACGAAATTAACGGGATCGGCGATTTGCGAACGTGATGCATGTCCGCGATCGCACAAAATAGCCTGTGCGGCGTCTATTCCAGGTTTTGACATCCTCCACGCCCTGAATGACGAGGATCCCTGCTACGTTCAGGCTGTCGCCTGAATCATTTCGGTGGGTTCCTGCTTCAACGGGCGGCCTGACTGCACCATCCCTCCACAGGCAAGAACGGCGTGTCCCGCCCCAAAAAAGTTACGAGCGCCGTTTACATCGGAGTTCGCAGTATATCCACATAGAACGGA
>NZ_VATP01000045.1:0-16033 GCF_005781125.1 Escherichia sp. E2748 | reverse complement strand
CTAAAACGGGTCTATTTACAAAGAATCCACTAAAATCATTACTTGCTCATTACCTGGAGAGGGAGGTAAAGAAGCTTCATTCTTCATTGATAATATTACAAAAGAAATTAATTATAGTTTTGAAAAGAATGGTAAAACAGAGTTAAAAGTGGTTTTTAATGAAAGGAATAACCTGAGGCACACCAAAGATAGCAAAATGAGAATTACTTATTATGGCTTCAAGCGCGGCAAATACAATTATGTCATTAATGTAATCGAAGGTTCTGAAAAAAATAAATATACAATATCGTTTGATATCAAGAAAAATGGAAGGATTATTCAATCCAGTGATTGCTTACCGAGTTCATTTAGACACGATAGTATTATAAGTAATATATACTTGATATTCCTTACGTGAATGAGGAAAGATTTAATTTTCCATAAGCCCCCCAACAAAAATAAATTTCATTTTAACTCATCGAAGAGTTTTAAATTTAATGTTAATGCATTGATTGTTAAATTGGTGAATAAGATAGCCAGGTGTCAGGTTAGCGACTGGGATGGAGAGGTATATGGATATACCAGGACGGAGGAAAAGAAATATTAGTCAGTTCTGGAATGGCTTACATGCTTCAGTGCGTCTTACCATCTAAGGAAAATAGGATATATATCAAAGAAAAACAAAAAGGCGAAAGAAATTGCATTAAAAACCATTTCTGAATATCCGAGCGGAATTTTCATGAAAGTCAAAGCAAAAAATAAATAAAATTTATTTTATTTTTCGCGTAATAATAAGACCAGTGCTTAGCTTGTTTCCGGAGATAAGGTAAGGGTTATACGGATTTCACAAGATAATAAATGGGTAAATATTGGTTATATCAATACCAAAGGTTTACCTCTTATATTCTGGATCAACGCTGAAACACTTGAATAATAAATATTAATTTATTCCGCCCTGTAAACAATAAATTAATGGAGATACAAATGTTGCAAATTATTCGAAAAGGCGACAAAACCACTCACGGCGGTTCAGTCATGACCTGTTCTGACACCATGATATTTGGTGGGATTGGCGTGGCGCGTAAAGGTGATATGGTTTTCTGCCCGATACCTCTACATGGTCCGACAACCATCATCGAAGGTAATCCTGATTATCTTGATAACGGGATCCCGGTCGCCTTTCACGGCCATAAATGTGGTTGTGGCTGTACATTGATCAGCTCTTTTGCTTCTGCAAAGGTTGCCTGAGTATGCCAGTCCTGCTGGATGCTATCCCTGAAAAGGCGTCGAAGGTTCCACGACCTGATACCCGCCGATGGCTGCTGTTCCTGGCATTTGTCATGTCAGGAGGAATTGCGTTAACGCTCTGGAACTGGACGGCAGAACGCACTGGCTTTATTTTCTGGTTTACTGCACTGGGATTGCCTTTCTGTCTCTGGGGGCTTCTTTTCTCCCTGCGCAGGTTTGCATATAAAGTAGAGCAGGTAGGGGCTGAGTCCAGGAATGCGGAACGCGAAGCGCTTATTGATAGCGAAACTTGTCGTGGTCAGCGCTGTGGCTGGATACTCGATACCTATGTTCAACACTTTTCAGGAAATACTCCCGCTGCACTGGTTAAAGCTGTTAATCATACTGTTCCAGCTTCAGAGACCTCCACGCCACGTGGTTCCAAATCTGCTGTCAGGTATGCAGCCTTACCCAGTTTTCAGACAGCTCTGGATACAGAACTCATCTCTGTAACGTCAACACTCGTCGCCCATGTACAAAAAATTACCGACATCCTTTCGCAGGATATTCCTTGCTGCCTGATGCTGGACTGTGACGATGATATCCGTCCCGGACTGGAGGAGCACTTCAGAAATGAACTCACGGCCAGAACCGGGAGAGTTTTCAGAGTCCTCGCAGGCAAAGGTCTGGCGGGATTTGATGCCTGGCTTGATCAGCGCTGGAACACTCCAGGCATTCTTGCAGAGGTGACGTTTTCATTGCCCGCGCAACCTGATGAAGGTGACGCCGATGCCATTACTCTTGTGGTGTTCAGCAACCGTAAGGCTGCTGGCTATCCAGATGCAGTATGCCTTCATCGCCCAGAAAAGGGTAAGGAAGTCCAGCTTGTAAAAACGCTGGACAGGGCGCTGTTATGGGCCGCAACAGCCCCTGAGGCACTAAAAACGGCCTGGTATACAGGTCCAGTCCTTTCAGGCGGAAGTGGATGGAATATGGCTTGTGAAGATAACGGGGTAACATTCAGCTTGTCAAAAGACAATCATGGAATTGATTCCGTTCTGGGATATGCCAGCCGCGCCGCCCCCTGGCTCGCTGTTATTCTTGCCTCAGTGGCATGCAGAGATAATGGCCCGCAGGTTATCGCCGCCCAACCCACCGCTGACAAAGACGACGTCTGGATCGCTGTCATCACCAAAGAAGAAGTTCGCAAGGAATCGCCCAAGAATGTCTAAGGTAAAAGTAAAAACTCTCATCGGCTCCGTTGTAACTGTCGCCTTTTTCCTGACAGCCATCGTGGCATTTCTGTTTTATGCCTTTCCGGAAAACGTAGCTTCGGCCACCGGCTTCGGTCCGTATGACGGCCAACGGATACTCACATTCTGCGCCATACTGGTTGCCACGTTGTTTTTACTCGGCTGGCTGACGGAGAAGGCTTTCGACCTCGCCGGTAAATCTGGGTTGTATTTCCAGTGGGGACGGAAAAAGGCTGAGAGCGTCACTCCGGTAATGAGCACCATTCCCGGTGAAGAAGACGACGATGAACCGGTCTTCAGCGAAGACGCCGTATCCGAACACCTGCGCTTTCGCTATGGACGTCGCTGGAAGCGTAGAGTGCGACTCCTTCTGGTGATGGGCAACCAGGACGACGTTCACAAAGCTGCCCCGGGCCTGTGTAATGACCTCTGGCAGGAAGGCGACGGCAATGTGCTGATTTATGGCGGTGACGCGCAGTCACTTCCGGACGAGATCTTCCTTTCAAAACTGAAGCGCCTGCGATCCGGGCAACCGGTTGATGGCATCATTCAGGTGATGAGTATTTCAGCCCTTCCAACGGATGGCGAACGGGATGCCCTCCTGCGTTACCGTCAGAAAGCCGACCATCAGTTGGGCTGGCAGGTGCCTGTCTGGCTGTGGCTGACTGACAACGCCACCGATGCTCAGCAGGGCGCGGAAACTGCTGCGACAGGGGTCATATTCGGGCCTGATGGCACCGTGAAAGACGCGGGTGAAGGGTTTTCTACATTGGCACTGCATCTGCAAAAAGCAGGTATGGCACAGATACTGAATAATCCGGCTGATTTCGGTCTGCTTCAGTTATCCCTCCAACTGCGGCAGGAGCTGAAAGCCAGTCTGGATGTTTTGCTCGGCGGGCTGATGCAGGGATCTGCGGTCTGGCGTTTACGCGGTGTCATGTTCAGTCCTGAAGTGGCCGTTGTCGGTTCGGTCCCAAACACACGCCCCGACACACTGACCTGGAAAGCCGTCATTGATGACTGTGATGCCGTCAGCGGCAGGAAGCTGGGCTTCGACTGGCTGAAGATGCTGCGGTTAATTCTGCTTTCCCTGATTGTCCTGTGGGGGGCCGCTACACTGCTGTCTCTGATCGTTAACCGTACTCAGATTTATCAGGCGCAGGAAACGGCAAGACAGGCAGCGGATACTGCAAAATCACTGGCTGAACGTCTGCACAATCAGCTCGTACTCCAGCAGGCCATTGCCCGTCTGCAACATCGTGAGACGACCGGCGCGCCATGGTACACACGATTTGGTCTTAATCAGGACAGCGACACGCTGGCCGCACTCTGGCCGCTGTATGCGAAAAATAACGCACAGCTAATGAGGGATGCTACAGCAGACAGTCTCAGGCAGCAGCTGAATGCCTTTGTGCAACTACCTCCTGCCAGTGATGCCCGTACGCAGGGCACACAGCATACATATGACATACTCAAAAGTTATCTGATGCTGGCGCGTCCGGACAAAGCGGACGCCGGCTGGCTGGCAAAAAACGCGCTGAAAGCCTTACCGAAACGCCAGAATGTGCCGGATGGCATATGGCAGAACATCGCACCGAAACTGCTGGGTTTTTATGCGCAAAACCTCCCGGCTCATCCGGAATGGAAAATTAAGCCTGATGCCCAATTAATCAGCACAGTCCGTCAAATTCTGCTTAAGCAAATTGGCCAGCGGAACGCTGAGTCCGGGTTATATCAGGAGATGCTTAAGCGCGTGGCCAGCAACTGGCCTGATTTAACGCTTGCTGATATGACTGGCGACACCGATGCCTCAACGGTATTCAGCACTGATGAAGTCGTTCCTGGAATGTTTACGCGTCAGGCCTGGGAAGAGCAGGTACAGGATGCGATTGATGAGGTCGTGAAAACCCGCCGCGATGAAATTGACTGGGTACTGTCGGACAAGACCCATCAGACAGGGAGCGATATCTCCCCGGAGGCGCTGAAGGCCCGCCTGACTGAACGCTATTTCACCGATTTTGGTAACGCCTGGCTCAACATGGTCAACAGCATACAGTGGCAGGAAGCCACGTCACTGTCTGAGGCGATTGCCCAGCTCAGTCTGATCGGCGATGTCCGCCAGTCCCCGCTAGTGGCACTGATGAACACGCTGGCCTGGCAGGGGAAAACAGGGCAGAAAGGTGAGGCTCTGGCTGATTCAATCGTGGACTCAGCGAAAAAGCTGATCGGTCAGAAAAAAAATGCCAGACAGTTTATTGAACAGGCACAGGGCCCTAAAGGTCCGCTTGATGGCGTGTTTGGACCGCTGATGGGGCTTATGGAAGGTAAAGAGGGTACCGGTGCCAACGGTAACCTCAGTTTCCAGTCCTGGCTGGCCCGCGTAACTCAGGTGCGGCTGAAGCTTCAGCAAGTCACCAGCGCCCCGGATCCGCAGGCTATGTCGCAGATGCTGGCCCAGACAGTATTCCAGGGCAAAGCCATCGATCTGACCGATACCCGCGACTACGGCAGTCTGGTTGCGGCGAGTCTGGGGCAGGGGTGGAATGGATTTGGCCAGTCGTTATTTGTGCAACCGCTTGATCTGGCCTGGCGGCAGGTAATTGCCCCGGCTGCGGGTAGCCTCAATGTCCGCTGGCAGACAACCATTGTCGATCAGTGGAATAAGGCCTTTGCGGGACGGTACCCGTTTAAAGCCACCGGCAGCGATGCCTCCCTGCCGCTACTGGCTCAGTTCCTGCGTAGCGACTCGGGTCGAATCACTACCTTCCTGAAAACTAATCTCGGCGGGATCCTCCGCCAGGAAGGGAATCGCTGGGTCGTTGATCCTTCCGCAAGTCAGGGGATGGTTGTGAGTCCGGATTTTCTCCGGGCGATTAATCAGCTGGCGGAACTGTCAGATATCATGTTCTCTCAGGGCGATGCGAGTGTTCACTTCGAACTGATGGCGCGTCCTTCACGGGATGTTGCCAGAGTGCAGCTTACCCTCGATGAGCAGAACCTGGATTACTTCAATCAGATGGAAAGCTGGCAGAGCTTCACCTGGCCGGGGAATACTTACTATCCAGGTGTGTCGCTCATCTGGCGTAGTGTAAACAGCGGTATGCAACTCTTCGCCAGTAACCAGGGTAACTGGGGCTTCATTCGCCTGCTGGACAAAGCCCTGATCACTCCACTCGATGCCAGCCGTACACAACTGGTGTGGATCACCGCCGATGGCAATCCTCTGAAGTTCATCATGCGCAGCGAGCTGGGCGACGGTCCGCTAGCCTTACTAAAGCTACAGGGATTTACGCTGCCCGCGTCCATTTTTAACGTTGCTGCTGGCACTGAAGGTGTTGAGTAAATATGAACAGAGGCATTCATCCTGTGCTGGCCTTTGCTAAACAGGTAGATGGCTGGTCTTCAGGTGTATTCAGTCAGGTTGATAAGTGGCGGGAAACCGATTCACTTGCCCCATGCCGGTAGATGACGTTTCGCCAGTGCTGACGCTGGAAGACTCGGAGCCCGCTCTGTTGTTTGAAGTCCTGGCCCAACGCCTGAAGCTGCTACGAATGAAAGCCGGTCACAGTGAATCTGATAAAGCCCGTTGGTGGGTCTGATCGCCATTGACCCGGCCAGTGCCATGGTGCTCTGTGGCTAATATTCTCTTTAATAATTTTCAGGAATACCATGCATGGATGATTTAACCCTTCGCTATTACGAAGCAGAGATGCGCTATCTGCGTGAGGCGGGCAAAGAGTTCGCCCGTGCCCATCCGGATCGGGCAGCGATGCTTAATCTGGATAAACCCGGCGCCCGCGATCCTTATGTAGAGCGCCTGTTTGAAGGTTTTGCCTTCCTGATGGGCCGTTTGCGTCAGAAGCTGGATGATGACCTGCCGGAACTGACCGAAGGGCTGGTGAGTCTGCTGTGGCCACACTATATGCGGACCATCCCGTCGCTGGCTATCGTCGAATTCTCTCCTGACTGGCGTGGCCTTCGTCAGGCTGAACTTCTTGCCGAAGGTTTCTCCGTACAATCACGCCCTGTCGGGCCGCATAAAACCGCCTGCCAGTACCGGACGACTCGCGATGTTCCTCTGCAACCACTGCATCTTGCGGATGCCCGCCTTCATACTGAAACCGATGGCCGCTCTGCTATCCGTTTGCGCTTCGAATGCCCTGAAAAAGTGGACTGGAGCAAAGCCGGGATCGACAAAGTCGCCATATTCCTCAACGCAGAGAGTCCGATCAGTTCAGCACTCCACCTGGCATTGACCCGTCGCGTTCACGCCATGTACGCCCGCCATTCAGGGACATACACCGAACGTCATCAGTTTGATGGCTGGTGCAAACCCATGGGCTTTGACGACAATGACGGCCTGTGGAAGAAAGCCGATACTGCCTTCAGTGGTTACCAGCTGCTGCTGGAGTATTTCAGCTTCCGACCGAAATTTATGTTTGTTGAACTGCGTGGCCTCGACACCATCGGGCTAACTGAAGCCAGCTCCTGGTTTGAAATCGACATCGTGCTCAGTGAAGCCTGGTCATCCGATCTGCCTTTTGAAACGGAAAACTTCCGGCTGCACTGTGCACCGGTCATCAACCTCTTCACCCTGGAGGCCGATCCGCTGACGCTTAACCCGCTGGATAACGAATACCTGCTCAGGCCGTTGCGTCTTCAGGATGGTCACACCGAGATTTACAGCGTCGATGATATCCATGGCGCGGTAAAGAATGGCAAACACCCCTATGTACCGTTCACCAGCTTCCGGCACCGGGGCGGTATGATGCGCCACGATGCCCCTGAACGTTATTACCACACCCGCGTGAAACGCGGCCCCTCTGGCCTGTATGACACCTGGTTGATTCTCGGGGGGCGTTCGTTCGAGCTGGAGCAGCTGTCCGATAAACCAGAATCCCTTTCGATGCGAATAACCGGTACCAACGGGCAGCTTCCGCGCACAGCGCTGGAAAGTACGCTCCTGGACAGGGTGGCAAAAACCGGCAAAGTGCCCGTCAGGGTACTGAACGTCACCGCACCGACGATACCGCTGTATCCCCCTGCAAACGACCGTTTTCACTGGCGGGTGATGAGCCACCTCGGCTCAAACTTCCTCAGCATGATGGACAATCCGGAAGTCCTGCGGGGAACGCTGGCGCTGTACGACTGGACCGATGATGAAATGAACCGACGTCGGCTTGAAGCTATCGTCGCCGTGAAGCACACCCTGCTCCGCCGTTTTGAGAAGGGCTTTATGCTCCGGGGAGTAGACATAGAGGTCACGCTGAACATGGATAATTTTGCAGGCGAGGGGGATGTGAATCTCTTCGGCGAAATGCTGCACCGGTTCTTCGCGCGCTACGCTGATATTCACCTCTTCAACCAGCTTACGCTGGTGCTGCAACCGACAGGAAAACGACTGAGATGGCGCGAGAATCACAGCCAGTACGTCCCGGGCTAACACTAGTCCTGAGCAAAGATATCTGGCGGGCCAATTTTTATCGTTTCTGCCAGCTGCTGGAGCAGGAAAATCCGGACGCGCCGAAACTGGGCGCCTCCAGCCATCCAGCCAACGATCCGGTCCGCTTCAGGCCCTGGCCTGGTATGGGTTTCCCGGTCAGTACCCTCAAAGCGGTGGAGACTGACGAAGACCACCCGGAATTACCCCCAACGGTCCGTACGACATTTTTGGGGATATATGGCGTGGACTCCCCTCTGCCGACGTCCTGGCTGGACGACATTGCGCAGCGCCGCGAAGGGCACGAGGCAGTTACCTCGTTTCTGGATATTTTCAGCCACCGTATCACCACCCAGTATTATCGGATCTGGCGGAAATACGCCTGGCCGGCCACCTTCGAGGCAGGTGGCCGCGATGCCACATCTCAGTGTCTGCTGGGGCTGGTCGGCCTTGGTATACCGGGCACCGCTGAACAGGTGGCAACGCCGGTTTCACGCTTTCTGGCCTTGCTGGGTACCATGCGATTACCCACCCGCAATGCAGAAGGCATTCGGGCCCTGGTAAGCCTACTGGCACCGAATACCCGGGCAATTATCACCGAGCCCGATCCGGTTAAGGTCCATATCGATAACCGTAGCGGGTTGGGTACCGGGAACCGCATCTGTCTTTCTCAGCGAGCCACGCTGGGTAAAACGGCAAAGGAAGCATGCAGTCGGGTACTGGTGACGCTGGAGACAGAAGATCCGGAGGAAGCCGAAGGGTGGTTACCAGGTGGTTTCCTCCATACCGATTTACTGGTCCTGCTGCGCGTTTATCTCGGCTACCGCAGTGACGCCCGACTGCGCCTCACCGTACCCGTACGATTGTTGCCTGAGCCACGCCTTGGCAAAGGCAGACGTATCCAGCTGGGCCGCACCGGCTTGCTGGGCCTGAAAGCAGGCAAGCTCAGCAATAGTCGGGGAAGTCTGACCGTCAGTCTGGGCTGCTATGAAGGGTTGCAATGTTCTGCGCTACCGTCCGCTGAAGACGGGCACTACCGCTTCGAATAATCACGTACTCCCACTCTCAATAAAGGAACTTTTGAATGGCAACAGTAACCCGTTGGTGGGCGCTGACGCTTATTGCCTGTAGCCTGCTCGCTGGCTGCGGTCTGACTCAGACTGTCACGGACGGTACGGTCAGCATCACGAAATCCATCTTCTACAAGAAAATCAAAACGCTGCATCTGGATTTTACCCCGCGTACGGCCATTAACGCTGATGGCGCACAGACACCGCTGGCAACGATGGTGAGAGTTTATCAGCTCAGGGATCGTAAAGCGGTTGATGCCGCCGATTACCAGACACTGCTGCGCAATGCCGATACGGTACTTAAAGACGACGTACTGGCGTCTAAAGAGCTGCTGGTGATGCCAGAAGGCAGCATGACACTCAATATGCCCATGGATGAAGACGCTCAGTTCGTGGCGGTGGTGGGATTATTTAACCGCCCGGATCAGAAGGACAACCGCTGGCGCCTGGTGCTAACCCGTGACGATCTGGACCCGGACAACCCCCGCACGATTGAACTGGGTGATGGCTGGCTCAGCCTCGTGCCGGTGAAGGAGTGACGTGATGGATAACTGGTTAGCGCTTTTTGACGGACAGCCCCGATATTTTCTGGATATTTTTGACAGCTCAGTGAAGCCGGATGTTCTGCGCTTTTACGGCAGGGAAGCACTGAGCGAACCCTTCAGCTGGGACATCGAGTTCACAACGCTTCAGGCGAATATCCCCCCGGAAGAGGTGCTGATGAAATATGCCTCTTTCCGGATGCGGAGCGGTAAAAGTGTGCACGGCATGGTGACCCGCCTGGAATGGCTTTCCACCTCAAAGGACCAGTCTCACTACCGGCTTACGATCAGTTCGCGCCTGGCGCTCCTGGGATATACCCGACAGTGCGTGGTCTATCAGAACCAGTCTGTTCCTGAGGTGGTTGAGCAGGTGCTGCGTAAACACGGTCTGGAAGGTCCCGATTTTGAATTCAGACTGGAGCGCACCTACCCACCACGTGAAATTATCACTCAGTGGCGGGAAACGGATTTGCAGTTCATTCAGCGCATTCTGTCTGAGGTGGGTATTTACTGGCGTACGGAGATGGACGACGTGCGCGGTCTGGATACTTACATACTGGCCGACAGCCAGCTTAACTATCAGTTTGATGTGCAGTTGCCCTACAGCGAGCCGTCGGGGTTGTTCGACAGTGTGGCAGAATCGGTCTGGGATGTGCGGACCTGGCACAACATTGCCACCGGCACTGTCACCACGCGTGATTACAACTACCGGACAGCCACCATGCCGATGAATGCGGCGGTCAGCGTGCGTAATGATGTGGTCACCACCGGGGAGCATTACCGCTACGCAGCCCCTTATCGTGAAGCGGGAGACGATGCCAGCCCGGAGCCGGAAACCGAATCTGGCGCGTTCTGGGCCCGACTTCACCACGAGCGGGAGCTCAACAGGTCGGCCCGTATTCACCTGTTCAGCAATGCTGCACACCTCACACCCGGGCAGGTGCTGGAGCCGCAGGGCGATGTCATTACGGCCCTGCAAGAGGGCGTCATCCTTACGCTGGTGACCTTCCGGGGCGCCCGTGATTCCCGTCTGCATGTGTCGGTCTGGGGCCAGCCTTACACCGAACGTTACTGCTTCCGTCCGGCAGAGATCCCGCGTCCGGTCATCGCGGGTACGCTTCCGGCACGGATCGAAAGTCGCGAAAAAAATGATACCTACGCACATCTGGATGAGCAGGGGCGCTATCGGGTGAAGCAGGACTTCGACCGGGAGGGGACGGAACCCGGTTACGGCTACCTTTGGCTGCGGATGGCGAAGCCTTATGCCGGTGAAACGCTGGGCTGGCATACGCCGCTCATCGATGGCACCGAAGTGGCGATTGCGTACAGCAATGGCGATATTGATCTGCCGTACATCGCCTGTGCACTACACGACTCCGAACATCCCGATCTTGTGAACCGGGACAATCATACCCGGAACATCCTCCGGACACCGGCCAACTCAAAATTGCGGATGGAAGACAAGCGTGGTGAGGAGCACATCAAACTCGCCACGGAATACGGTAAAACGCAGCTCAACAACGGGCACCTGGTGAACAGCAAAGGACAACTTCGCGGTAAAGGCACAGAGCTGCGCACCGATGAGTGGGGAGTCCTGAGAGCAGGAAAGGGACTCTTTGTCGCTGCGGATGTCCAGGCGAAAGCGCAGGGTGATGCTCTGGACATGGATGCTGCATTGAAGGAAATCGACAGGCTTAATCAGCAACTGCAACAACTGGAAATGGCCGCAGAAAAGGCCCTGGCGCTGAAGGGGGATGTCGACAGCCAGATACAGATGTTTGAGCAGCGGCTGAAACCGCTCAATGAAGCGGTGCTTTTCTCGGCGCCGGAAGGCATGGCACTGACCAGTGGAGAAGATATGCAGCTGGCCGCGGGCCGGAACCTTGCGCTTAACGCCGGAGAAGACTTCAGTGCTGGAGTGATGGGCAATGCGACCGCTTTGACCGGGGAGAAGCTGGGGCTCTTTGCCCGCACCGGTCAACTGAGCCTGAAATCCGGGGAAGGGCCAATAGATGTCCAGGCGCAAAACGCCAGTATGCGGTTGTTCGCTGAGAAGAAGCTGACGCTGAGCTCAGCGAGTGACATCTCCTTTGCCGGAAAAAAACGTATCACGCTGATTGGTGGTGGCAGTTATCTGAAGCTTGAGGCCGGGAAGGTCGAGTATGGTACGACAGCGTCGTATGTACGGAAGGTGAAAAGGACGATGGCGGCATCAGCCAGTGCTAAACCTCCGGAGGCCTTATCCTTACCGCCTCCAGCGACCATGAGAGAATTCAATCCCGAAACGCTCACCCCGTGGGTGACGCCGGTGTATGCAAAATCCTGCCTGAAGGAGAAAGGCTGCACGGATGCCGGTACTGCCGAAGAGCCCGTTGATAACTTTGGACAGATGACAATTTTTGCCCAGCCTGTCGAGGACGACTGCTGCGGTTATGGCCATCAGCATGAGCATGCAGATGATGAAGTCGTTCAGCATGCCCAGTCAGCCAAAAAGCGTAAGCCTGACGCCGGGGGCGCTCAGGCAACGGCTGCACCACTTGCTCTTGGGGCTGCTACGGGCGTGATGACCCAGGTCTGGGGAGAATGGTCCCTGACCGGCGTATTGGGCGCGGCCCGGGGAATTCCGTATGTAGGAGCGATGATGTCCGCACTCTACGTTCCATCTGCGGGCGAGGGGAGTGACAGGGTTCCTGGCCGGGATGAATTCTGGTACGAGGAAGAGCTGCGGCAGAAAGCCATCACCGGGGCAAAAGCGACAACCCGGGTGAGATTCTTCTGGCGCCAGGATGAACAGGGCAACATGCGGGTCTATGGCGTCCATACGGGTGAAGGTACCCCGTATGAAGGTGTCCGCACAGCAAACATGGTGTGGAATAGTGAGCATAATCAATATGAGTTCACTCCAGCTCACGGTGCCGATGGTCCGCTGATTACCTGGACGCCAGAGAGACCTGAGGGCAGTGACCTTCCCTCACATACCGGCAGCGACATCAAGCCAATAGACCAGGCAACAATACTCGTCACGCCAATTCCTGACGGTAAAGATGAATACACGACACCACCTTTCCCGGTGCCGGAAGAACGCGATCTTAACGATTACATTCTGGTGTTCCCTGCGGATTCAGGGATTAAGCCGATTTATGTTTATCTCAAAACCGCGAGGGATGAGCCAGGTGTGGCAACAGGGAAGGGGGAGACGCTATCAGGTTCAGAGAAATGGCTTGAGGCTGCGAGCTCTGGTCTGGGGGCACCTGTACCTGCGCAGGTTGCTGATAAACTTAGAGGAAAACCCTTCCGTAACTTTGACCATTTTAGAGAAGAGTTTTGGCTTGCTGTGGCAGAATGTCCTGAATTGATGAGTCAGTTTAAAAGGGTTAACCAGATGGAAATAAGAGATGGGAATGCTCCTTTCAGCATAGTGCCAGAACAAGTTGGTGGAAGAAAAAGATTTGAAATACACCATATAGAACGTATTATTGATAGTGGGGCTGTTTATGACTTTGAAAACATGCGCGTAAACACAGTTAGAAATCATATTAATTTACACTCAAAGAAAAATAGGTGATTTATGGAGTTTAAGCCAAAGCTTGAGGATTATACAGAGGATGAGTTCAGAACCTTTTTAAATGAATTTTTCACGAACCCAAAAAAATTAAAAGGAAAAGAGCGGCAGCAGTATATAGATAATTTAGTTGCGCACTTTGACCTAATTGTAAATCACCCTGAAGGTAATGGATTGTTATTCTATCCCCCAGACGACCGTGAAGATAGCCCTGATGGGGTGATCGGGGAAATAATAAGATGGAGAAAATCCCAAGGGCTTCCATTATTTAAGGACTTCTAGGTCAAAGAATCATGAATAGAATATCATCATGACTGCTGCGTAACGGTCTTAATTTAGTAACAAAAATGGACTTGTTGGGGAATGATATTCGGAGTCGCTGGATATTATGGAGCGGACTTGGTTGCGGATTATATTGATGAAAATTAATTTCGATCGTTTATTTAGCAAAAAAAATAACCTTCAGGATATCTATTCTGAAAATACCTTTATCACAATCCCAGACTCAGAAAGAAGATACCCACCATTCTTTTTTGTTGGGAGCGGGGTATATGCATACTCAACCAGGTTCATGATTAAATCCGATGACTTAGCAAAGCTAGTTGATACGATCGAGGAAAGGTTCAACAAAAAGATAACCAGCAATAAAGCTATTTATTCGCTCAAAAACAGCACTCTTCACTATTATCAATTTAAAGAATTTGGTCAAACAGCAGTAGATATAATAACTAATGACAACAACCTCATTGATAATATTTACGCTTTATATTTAGAACCACCGCTACCGAGCACTGTATTCCCTAACCGGGATGTAGAAACATTCGGAAGTCTACAAGGCGATATAGAAGCATGGTGGAGTATATATTGGCACCCTTTCTGGGGGAGGCTATCTCTGGAAAAGAAAAAACATTACGTAGAGCAAAAAAATTTATCTAATGAGCTAAAGGAATTCCTACTTCTCCATAACTAACATCATTCCCGCAAAATGACTTTCGCCCAAGATGATCTCTGAGGTTTATGCCATGCGGTCTGGCGCAGACCAGTGTGAATGGTAAAATCGGCATCACGATTTCAACATAAATTTATTCACTATGGTAAATAGGAGACACGAAATGATAAATGTAACTGAGATGAGCGAAAACATTTCCAATTATACAGAAAACGAATTCACCGAAATTGTAAGTGAATTCTATCCCGAGCAAGTATCAAAAAAATCATTAAGCAATACAGAATTAGAAAATTATTTGGACAAGCTTTTGGATAAAATCATTTACTTAGTTGGCTCAGTTACTGCGAGTGATTTTATATATTACCCTAACACCCAGAAGAAGACAATCCAGAATCCGTAATTAAGGAAATAAAAAATCAAGAAAAAACCATGGATTAGCTCTTTTTAAAGATTAATAAAACCACACAAAATGAATAGAAGGTAATTTATGGAACTTAAAAACTCATTTTCAGAATATACACAACAAGAATTTTTGCTTTTTTGAATGAATTTTTTAAGAATTCAAGAAAAGCAAAGCCAAAGGGGGAATCTCTTAGTGATTATTTGACAAAATTATCGAATCACTTTGACAAAATCACGGAGCATCCTGAAAAGAGCGATTTAATATTTCACCCAAAGGATAATTCAAAATGTACTCCAGAAGGATTGATTGAGGCAGTTTTAAACTGGAGAATATCCCAAAGCCTTCCTATTTTCAAAGATATTTAAACTAGAACGTTATAACCCTATGTAATTCCAAGAGTAAATGACACTTTATTAAATCCATAATTACAGACAGAAAAATATGTTTGAATTTATGCGTACGTTTAATGATTACACTGAAAATGAATTTCTCGAATTCTTACATGAATTTAGAAAAGCAACAAGGAAAGATAAGTTTCTAAAAGGGAAAGAATTAGATACTTACTTAGATAAGCTCATGTACCATTTCATAGTTATTACTGAGCACCCTAAGCAAGGAGACCTAATAGCCTATCCTGAATCACCAGAAGACGGGAACCCCAATAATATTATCAAAATTGTGAGGGTGTGGAGAAAATCTCAAGGCCTCCCACTTTTTAAAGACTCTGAAGCGGATTCTTGAGGTCTAAATGTCCAATAGAAAATCCCCATCGTTATATGAAATTCTCACTGGCAACTTTACAGGGGATCTTCCCCTTGAAGTTGTAAACGAAGAAGACCAGGTCATTTTATCCGTGCTGGATAACATCCAGCGTATCTTGAACGCCCGGGCCGGGACCATATCTCATCTACCAGATTATGGTTTGCCGGATATGACCAAAATTCTGCAAGGCATGCCCGGAACAGCCCACGAGCTAATCGATACGCTGGCCGGTGTTCTACTCAAGTATGAACCACGTTTGCAGTCCCTTAATGTAACTTTATTCGAACAGCAAGTGCCCGGGGAGCTGCGTTACGCCATAGATGCGGAACTGAGAGGTATCGGACTTGTACGGTATGGGACCGAGTTTATGCCAGAGGGAAAGGTGATGATCAGACACTTGAAACAGCAGCAAAATCTGTAAAAACATCAATTTATCTAATCAATTCATACCCTCATTTCCATATTCTCGGCTTAACCGACCGTGCAACCTCAACACATTGGTTTCAATTGCCGTCAACACGTTCTCCGGAAAATCTGCCGATAATGAAGTCTTCACGTTATCCAGTGCTGCGGGAATCATTCTGGCAAAGTCACTCAGGATTTCATGCATCTGCACTTCCGGGAATTTCAGTGCCTTTGCTGTCGCCAAAAAATGTCGCGGATAAATTTTATGGATTACCGTTTTCTGCCTTTGGATGCATTAAGCCCCATTGCCAGTTTGAGATCGCTGATATGTATTCCCGGGCCACCCAATACCGGAAATGCTGAAATGATGTCGTAAAATGGCGTGAGTCGATAACTACCGCCGGCCTAGATAAACACAGAGAAATTTTTCGCATGGCCGTC
>NZ_VATP01000044.1:0-30946 GCF_005781125.1 Escherichia sp. E2748 | reverse complement strand
CATCAAAATGGTTGTTACCCTGATCCACCCGATCGCGATGGACGACGGTCTGCGTTTCGCAATCCGTGAAGGCGGTCGTACCGTTGGCGCGGGCGTTGTAGCAAAAGTTCTGAGCTAATTGCCGATAACATTTGACGCAATGCGCACTAAAAGGGCATCATTTGATGCCCTTTTTGCACGCTTTCGTACCAGAACCTGGCTCATCAGTGATTTTCTTTGTCATAATCATTGCTGAGACAGGCTCTGTTGAGGGCGTATAATCCGAAAAGCTAATACGCGTTTCGATTTGGTTTGCCTCGCGATCGCGGGGTGAAAATGTTTGTAGAATACTTCTGACAGGTTGGTTTATGAGTGCGAATACCGAAGCTCAAGGAAGCGGGCGCGGCCTGGAAGCGATGAAGTGGGTCGTTGTGGTGGCATTGCTCCTGGTGGCAATTGTCGGCAACTACCTTTATCGCGACATTATGCTGCCGCTGCGTGCGCTGGCCGTAGTAATTCTGATTGCTGCAGCGGGTGGTGTCGCGCTGTTAACGACAAAAGGTAAAGCAACCGTTGCTTTTGCCCGTGAAGCGCGTACCGAAGTCCGTAAGGTCATTTGGCCGACTCGCCAGGAAACATTGCACACCACGCTGATTGTGGCTGCGGTTACCGCAGTAATGTCACTGATCCTGTGGGGACTGGATGGTATTCTGGTTCGCCTGGTATCCTTTATCACTGGCCTGAGGTTCTGAGATGTCTGAAGCTCCTAAAAAGCGCTGGTACGTCGTTCAGGCGTTTTCCGGTTTTGAAGGCCGCGTAGCAACATCGCTGCGTGAGCATATCAAATTACACAACATGGAAGATTTGTTTGGTGAAGTCATGGTACCAACCGAAGAAGTGGTTGAAATCCGTGGCGGTCAGCGTCGCAAAAGCGAACGCAAATTCTTCCCTGGTTACGTCCTCGTTCAGATGGTGATGAACGACGCTAGCTGGCACCTGGTGCGCAGCGTACCGCGTGTGATGGGCTTCATCGGCGGTACTTCCGATCGTCCTGCGCCAATCAGCGATAAAGAAGTCGATGCGATTATGAACCGCCTGCAGCAGGTTGGTGATAAGCCGCGTCCGAAAACGCTGTTTGAACCGGGTGAAATGGTCCGTGTTAATGATGGTCCGTTCGCTGACTTCAACGGTGTTGTTGAAGAAGTGGATTACGAGAAATCTCGTCTGAAAGTGTCTGTTTCTATCTTCGGTCGTGCGACCCCGGTAGAACTTGACTTCAGCCAGGTTGAAAAAGCCTAACCCAGCGATCAAAAAAGCGGCGATTTAATCGTTGCACAAGGCGCGAGATTGGAATACAATTTCGCGCCTTTTGTTTTTATGGGCCTTGCCCGTAAAACGATTTTTTATATCACGGGGAGCCTCTCAGAGGCGTTATTACCCAACTTGAGGAATTTATAATGGCTAAGAAAGTACAAGCCTATGTCAAGCTGCAGGTTGCAGCTGGTATGGCTAACCCGAGTCCGCCAGTAGGTCCGGCTCTGGGTCAGCAGGGCGTAAACATCATGGAATTCTGCAAAGCGTTCAACGCAAAAACTGATTCCATCGAAAAAGGTCTGCCGATTCCGGTAGTAATCACCGTTTACGCTGACCGTTCTTTCACTTTCGTTACCAAGACTCCGCCGGCAGCAGTTCTGCTGAAAAAAGCGGCTGGTATCAAGTCTGGTTCCGGTAAGCCGAACAAAGACAAAGTGGGTAAAATTTCCCGCGCTCAGCTGCAGGAAATCGCGCAGACCAAAGCTGCCGACATGACTGGTGCCGACATTGAAGCGATGACTCGCTCCATCGAAGGTACTGCACGTTCCATGGGCCTGGTAGTGGAGGACTAAGAAATGGCTAAACTGACCAAGCGCATGCGTGTTATCCGCGAGAAAGTTGATGCGACCAAACAATACGACATCAACGAAGCTATCGCTCTGCTGAAAGAGCTGGCGACTGCTAAATTCGTAGAAAGCGTGGACGTTGCTGTTAACCTCGGCATCGACGCTCGTAAATCTGACCAGAACGTACGTGGTGCAACTGTACTGCCGCACGGTACTGGCCGTTCCGTTCGCGTAGCCGTATTTACCCAGGGTGCAAACGCTGAAGCTGCTAAAGCTGCAGGTGCTGAACTGGTAGGTATGGAAGATCTGGCTGACCAGATCAAGAAAGGCGAAATGAACTTTGACGTTGTTATTGCTTCTCCGGATGCAATGCGCGTTGTTGGCCAGCTGGGCCAGGTTCTGGGTCCGCGCGGCCTGATGCCAAACCCGAAAGTGGGTACTGTAACGCCGAACGTTGCTGAAGCGGTTAAAAACGCTAAAGCTGGCCAGGTTCGTTACCGTAACGACAAAAACGGCATCATCCACACCACCATCGGTAAAGTGGACTTTGACGCTGACAAACTGAAAGAAAACCTGGAAGCTCTGCTGGTTGCGCTGAAAAAAGCAAAACCGACTCAGGCGAAAGGCGTGTACATCAAGAAAGTTAGCATCTCCACCACCATGGGTGCAGGTGTTGCAGTTGACCAGGCTGGCCTGAGCGCTTCTGTAAACTAATGCCTTTACGTGGGCGGTGATTTTGTCTACAATCTTACCCCCACGTATAATGCTTAATGCAGACGTATATCCGAGATATTCGTGTTGTGGCAAGGCGGCAACTGAGTGAGTCGCCAGGAGCATAGCTAACTATGTGACTGATGCGAACGAAGGAAGCCAACGCCGCCACAAGCTGAATAGCGACGGATAGAAAAGATTTGTTCGTTGGAGCCTGGCCTATCCAGGCCTCCGTCGAAGACCGCAGGAGTTTCGCAAGAAACTTAATCCCCTGCGTAGACGGTGACAGAACGCTAAGATTATTCTTTTATATTCTGGCTTGTTTCTGCTCACCGTAATTAAGACGCTCTCTCCGTTTGGAGGAGTGAAGTGAGTTCCAGAGATTTTCTCTGGCAAACATCCAGGAGCAAAGCTAATGGCTTTAAATCTTCAAGACAAACAAGCGATTGTTGCTGAAGTCAGCGAAGTAGCCAAAGGCGCGCTGTCTGCAGTAGTTGCGGATTCCCGTGGCGTAACTGTAGATAAAATGACTGAACTGCGTAAAGCAGGTCGCGAAGCTGGCGTATACATGCGTGTTGTTCGTAACACCCTGCTGCGCCGTGCTGTTGAAGGTACTCCGTTCGAGTGCCTGAAAGACGCGTTTGTTGGTCCGACCCTGATTGCATACTCTATGGAACACCCGGGCGCTGCTGCTCGTCTGTTCAAAGAGTTCGCGAAAGCGAATGCAAAATTTGAGGTCAAAGCCGCTGCCTTTGAAGGTGAGCTGATCCCGGCGTCTCAGATCGACCGCCTGGCAACTCTGCCGACCTACGAAGAAGCAATTGCACGCCTGATGGCAACCATGAAAGAAGCTTCGGCTGGCAAACTGGTTCGTACTCTGGCTGCTGTACGCGATGCGAAAGAAGCTGCTTAATCGCAGTTATCTTTTTAACGCATTCGCTTACGTATAAACTTATTCTGATATTCAGGAACAATTTAAATGTCTATCACTAAAGATCAAATCATTGAAGCAGTTGCAGCTATGTCTGTAATGGACGTTGTAGAACTGATCTCTGCAATGGAAGAAAAATTCGGTGTTTCCGCTGCTGCTGCTGTAGCTGTAGCTGCTGGCCCGGTTGAAGCTGCTGAAGAAAAAACTGAATTCGACGTAATTCTGAAAGCTGCTGGCGCTAACAAAGTTGCTGTTATCAAAGCAGTACGTGGCGCAACTGGCCTGGGTCTGAAAGAAGCTAAAGACCTGGTAGAATCTGCACCGGCTGCTCTGAAAGAAGGCGTGAGCAAAGACGACGCAGAAGCACTGAAAAAATCCCTGGAAGAAGCTGGCGCTGAAGTTGAAGTTAAATAAGCCAACCCTTCCGGTTGCAGCCTGAGAAATCAGGCTGATGGCTGGTGACTTTTTAGTCACCAGCCTTTTTGCGCTGTAAGGCGCCAGTAGCGTTTCACACTGTTTGACTACTGCTGTGCCTTTCAATGCTTGTTTCTATCGACGACTTAATATACTGCGACAGGACGCCCGTTCTGTGTAAATCGCAATGAAATGGTTTAAGCGTGATAGCAACAGGCATTGCGGAAAGTGTTCCATTTTCCGGTCAACAAAATAGTGTTGCACAAACTGTCCGCTCAATGGACAGATGGGTCGACTTGTCAGCGAGCTGAGGAACCCTATGGTTTACTCCTATACCGAGAAAAAACGTATTCGTAAGGATTTTGGTAAACGTCCACAAGTTCTGGATGTACCTTATCTCCTTTCTATCCAGCTTGACTCGTTTCAGAAATTTATCGAGCAAGATCCTGAAGGGCAGTATGGTCTGGAAGCTGCTTTCCGTTCCGTATTCCCGATTCAGAGCTACAGCGGTAATTCCGAGCTGCAATACGTCAGCTACCGCCTTGGCGAACCGGTGTTTGACGTCCAGGAATGTCAAATCCGTGGCGTGACCTATTCCGCACCGCTGCGCGTTAAACTGCGTCTGGTGATCTATGAGCGCGAAGCGCCGGAAGGCACCGTAAAAGACATTAAAGAACAAGAAGTCTACATGGGCGAAATTCCGCTCATGACAGACAACGGTACCTTTGTTATCAACGGTACTGAGCGTGTTATCGTTTCCCAGCTGCACCGTAGTCCGGGCGTCTTCTTTGACTCCGACAAAGGTAAAACCCACTCCTCGGGTAAAGTGCTGTATAACGCGCGCATCATCCCTTACCGTGGTTCCTGGCTGGACTTCGAATTCGATCCGAAGGACAACCTGTTCGTACGTATCGACCGTCGCCGTAAACTGCCTGCGACCATCATTCTGCGCGCCCTGAACTACACCACAGAGCAGATCCTCGACCTGTTCTTTGAAAAAGTTATCTTTGAAATCCGTGATAACAAGCTGCAGATGGAACTGGTGCCGGAACGCCTGCGTGGTGAAACCGCATCTTTTGACATCGAAGCTAACGGTAAAGTGTACGTAGAAAAAGGCCGCCGTATCACTGCGCGCCATATTCGCCAGCTGGAAAAAGACGACGTCAAACTGATCGAAGTCCCGGTTGAGTACATCGCAGGTAAAGTGGTTGCTAAAGACTATATTGATGAGTCTACCGGCGAGCTGATCTGCGCAGCGAACATGGAGCTGAGCCTGGATCTGCTGGCTAAGCTGAGCCAGTCTGGTCACAAGCGTATCGAAACGCTGTTCACCAACGATCTGGATCACGGCCCATATATCTCTGAAACCTTACGTGTCGACCCAACTAACGACCGTCTGAGCGCACTGGTAGAAATCTACCGCATGATGCGTCCTGGCGAGCCGCCGACTCGTGAAGCTGCTGAAAGCCTGTTTGAGAACCTGTTCTTCTCCGAAGACCGTTATGACCTGTCTGCGGTTGGTCGTATGAAGTTCAACCGTTCTCTGCTGCGCGAAGAAATCGAAGGTTCCGGTATCCTGAGCAAAGACGACATCATTGATGTTATGAAAAAGCTCATCGATATCCGTAACGGTAAAGGCGAAGTCGATGATATCGACCACCTCGGCAACCGACGTATCCGTTCCGTTGGCGAAATGGCGGAAAACCAGTTCCGCGTTGGCCTGGTACGTGTAGAGCGTGCGGTGAAAGAGCGTCTGTCTCTGGGCGATCTGGATACCCTGATGCCTCAGGATATGATCAACGCCAAGCCGATTTCTGCAGCAGTGAAAGAGTTCTTCGGTTCCAGCCAGCTGTCTCAGTTTATGGACCAGAACAACCCGCTGTCTGAGATTACGCACAAACGTCGTATCTCCGCACTCGGCCCAGGCGGTCTGACCCGTGAACGTGCAGGCTTCGAAGTTCGAGACGTACACCCGACTCACTACGGTCGCGTATGTCCAATCGAAACCCCTGAAGGTCCGAACATCGGTCTGATCAACTCTCTGTCCGTGTACGCACAGACTAACGAATACGGCTTCCTTGAGACTCCGTATCGTAAAGTGACCGACGGTGTTGTAACTGACGAAATTCACTACCTGTCTGCTATCGAAGAAGGCAACTACGTTATCGCCCAGGCGAACTCCAACCTGGATGAAGAAGGCCACTTCGTAGAAGACCTGGTAACTTGCCGTAGTAAAGGCGAATCCAGCTTGTTCAGTCGCGACCAGGTTGACTACATGGACGTATCCACCCAGCAGGTGGTATCCGTCGGTGCGTCCCTGATCCCGTTCCTGGAACACGATGACGCCAACCGTGCATTGATGGGTGCGAACATGCAACGTCAGGCCGTTCCGACTCTGCGCGCTGATAAGCCGCTGGTTGGTACGGGTATGGAACGTGCTGTTGCCGTTGACTCCGGTGTAACTGCGGTAGCTAAACGTGGTGGTGTCGTTCAGTACGTGGATGCTTCCCGTATCGTTATCAAAGTTAACGAAGACGAGATGTATCCGGGTGAAGCAGGTATCGACATCTACAACCTGACCAAATACACCCGTTCTAACCAGAACACCTGTATCAACCAGATGCCGTGTGTGTCTCTGGGTGAACCAGTAGAACGCGGTGACGTGCTGGCAGACGGTCCGTCCACCGACCTCGGTGAACTGGCGCTCGGTCAGAACATGCGCGTAGCGTTCATGCCGTGGAATGGTTACAACTTCGAAGACTCCATCCTCGTATCCGAGCGTGTTGTTCAGGAAGACCGTTTCACCACCATCCACATTCAGGAACTGGCGTGTGTGTCTCGTGACACCAAGCTGGGGCCGGAAGAGATCACCGCTGACATCCCGAACGTGGGTGAAGCTGCGCTCTCCAAACTGGATGAATCCGGTATCGTTTACATTGGTGCGGAAGTGACCGGTGGCGACATTCTGGTTGGTAAGGTAACGCCGAAAGGTGAAACCCAGCTGACCCCAGAAGAGAAACTGCTGCGTGCGATCTTCGGTGAGAAAGCGTCTGACGTTAAAGACTCTTCTCTGCGTGTACCAAACGGTGTATCCGGTACGGTTATCGACGTTCAGGTCTTTACTCGCGATGGCGTAGAAAAAGACAAGCGTGCGCTGGAAATCGAAGAAATGCAGCTCAAACAGGCGAAGAAAGACCTGTCTGAAGAACTGCAGATCCTCGAAGCAGGTCTGTTCAGCCGTATCCGTGCGGTGCTGGTAGCCGGTGGCGTTGAAGCTGAGAAGCTCGACAAACTGCCGCGCGATCGCTGGCTTGAACTGGGCCTGACCGACGAAGAGAAACAAAATCAGCTGGAACAGCTGGCTGAGCAGTATGACGAACTGAAACACGAGTTCGAGAAGAAACTCGAAGCGAAACGCCGCAAAATCACCCAGGGCGACGATCTGGCACCGGGCGTGCTGAAGATTGTTAAGGTATATCTGGCGGTTAAACGCCGTATCCAGCCTGGTGACAAGATGGCAGGTCGTCACGGTAACAAGGGTGTAATTTCTAAGATCAACCCGATCGAAGATATGCCTTACGATGAAAACGGTACGCCGGTAGACATCGTACTGAACCCGCTGGGCGTACCGTCTCGTATGAACATCGGTCAGATTCTGGAAACCCACCTGGGTATGGCTGCGAAAGGTATCGGCGACAAGATCAACGCCATGCTGAAACAGCAGCAAGAAGTCGCGAAACTGCGCGAATTCATCCAGCGTGCGTACGATCTGGGCGCTGACGTTCGTCAGAAAGTTGACCTGAGTACCTTCAGCGATGAAGAAGTTATGCGTCTGGCTGAAAACCTGCGCAAAGGTATGCCAATCGCAACGCCGGTGTTCGACGGTGCGAAAGAAGCAGAAATTAAAGAACTGCTGAAACTTGGCGACCTGCCGACTTCTGGTCAGATCCGCCTGTACGACGGTCGCACTGGTGAACAGTTCGAACGTCCGGTAACCGTTGGTTACATGTACATGCTGAAACTGAACCACCTGGTCGACGACAAGATGCACGCGCGTTCCACTGGTTCTTACAGCCTGGTTACTCAGCAGCCGCTGGGTGGTAAGGCACAGTTCGGTGGTCAGCGTTTCGGGGAGATGGAAGTGTGGGCGCTGGAAGCATACGGCGCGGCATACACCCTGCAGGAAATGCTCACTGTTAAGTCTGATGACGTGAACGGTCGTACTAAGATGTATAAGAACATCGTGGACGGCAACCATCAGATGGAGCCGGGCATGCCAGAATCCTTCAACGTATTGTTGAAAGAGATTCGTTCGCTGGGTATCAACATCGAACTGGAAGACGAGTAATTCTCGCTCAAACAGGTCACTGCTGTCGGGGTAAAACCCGGCAGCGGATTGTGCTAACTCCGACGGGAGCAAATCCGTGAAAGATTTATTAAAGTTTCTGAAAGCGCAGACTAAAACCGAAGAGTTTGATGCGATCAAAATTGCTCTGGCTTCGCCAGACATGATCCGTTCATGGTCTTTCGGTGAAGTTAAAAAGCCGGAAACCATCAACTACCGTACGTTCAAACCAGAACGTGACGGCCTTTTCTGCGCCCGTATCTTTGGGCCGGTAAAAGATTACGAGTGCCTGTGCGGTAAGTACAAGCGCCTGAAACACCGTGGCGTCATCTGTGAGAAGTGCGGCGTTGAAGTGACCCAGACTAAAGTACGCCGTGAGCGTATGGGCCACATCGAACTGGCTTCCCCGACTGCGCACATCTGGTTCCTGAAATCGCTGCCGTCCCGTATCGGCCTGCTGCTCGATATGCCGCTGCGCGATATCGAACGCGTACTGTACTTCGAATCCTATGTGGTTATCGAAGGCGGTATGACCAACCTGGAACGCCAGCAGATCCTGACTGAAGAGCAGTATCTGGACGCGCTGGAAGAGTTCGGTGACGAATTCGACGCGAAGATGGGTGCGGAAGCAATCCAGGCTCTGCTGAAGAGCATGGATCTGGAGCAAGAGTGCGAACAGCTGCGTGAAGAGCTGAACGAAACCAACTCCGAAACCAAGCGTAAAAAGCTGACCAAGCGTATCAAACTGCTGGAAGCGTTCGTTCAGTCTGGTAACAAACCAGAGTGGATGATCCTGACCGTTCTGCCGGTACTGCCGCCAGATCTGCGTCCGCTGGTTCCGCTGGATGGTGGTCGTTTCGCGACTTCTGACCTGAACGATCTGTATCGTCGCGTCATTAACCGTAACAACCGTCTGAAACGTCTGCTGGATCTGGCTGCGCCGGACATCATCGTACGTAACGAAAAACGTATGCTGCAGGAAGCGGTAGACGCCCTGCTGGATAACGGTCGTCGCGGTCGTGCGATCACCGGTTCTAACAAGCGTCCTCTGAAATCTTTGGCCGACATGATCAAAGGTAAACAGGGTCGTTTCCGTCAGAACCTGCTCGGTAAGCGTGTTGACTACTCTGGTCGTTCTGTAATCACCGTAGGTCCATACCTGCGTCTGCATCAGTGCGGTCTGCCGAAGAAAATGGCGCTGGAGCTGTTCAAACCGTTCATCTACGGCAAGCTGGAACTACGTGGTCTTGCTACCACCATCAAAGCTGCGAAGAAAATGGTTGAGCGCGAAGAAGCTGTCGTTTGGGATATCCTGGACGAAGTTATCCGCGAACACCCGGTACTGCTGAACCGTGCACCGACTCTGCACCGTCTGGGTATCCAGGCATTTGAACCGGTACTGATCGAAGGTAAAGCTATCCAGCTGCACCCGCTGGTTTGTGCGGCATATAACGCCGACTTCGATGGTGACCAGATGGCTGTTCACGTACCGCTGACGCTGGAAGCCCAGCTGGAAGCGCGTGCGCTGATGATGTCTACCAACAACATCCTGTCCCCGGCGAACGGCGAACCAATCATCGTTCCGTCTCAGGACGTTGTACTGGGTCTGTACTACATGACCCGTGACTGTGTTAACGCCAAAGGCGAAGGCATGGTGCTGACTGGTCCGAAAGAAGCAGAACGTCTGTATCGCTCTGGTCTGGCTTCTCTGCATGCGCGCGTTAAAGTGCGTATCACCGAGTATGAAAAAGATGCTAACGGTGAATTAGTTGCGAAAACCAGCCTGATAGACACGACAGTTGGCCGTGCCATTCTGTGGATGATTGTACCGAAAGGTCTGCCTTACTCCATCGTCAACCAGGCGCTGGGTAAAAAAGCAATCTCCAAAATGCTGAACACCTGCTACCGCATTCTCGGTCTGAAACCGACCGTTATTTTTGCGGACCAGATCATGTACACCGGCTTTGCATATGCAGCGCGTTCTGGTGCATCTGTTGGTATCGATGACATGGTCATCCCGGAGAAGAAACACGAAATCATCTCCGAGGCAGAAGCAGAAGTTGCTGAAATTCAGGAGCAGTTCCAGTCTGGTCTGGTAACTGCGGGCGAACGCTACAACAAAGTTATCGATATCTGGGCTGCGGCGAACGATCGTGTATCCAAAGCGATGATGGATAACCTGCAAACTGAAACCGTTATTAACCGTGACGGTCAGGAAGAGAAGCAGGTTTCCTTCAACAGCATCTACATGATGGCCGACTCCGGTGCGCGTGGTTCTGCGGCACAGATTCGTCAGCTTGCTGGTATGCGTGGTCTGATGGCGAAGCCGGATGGCTCCATCATCGAAACGCCAATCACCGCGAACTTCCGTGAAGGTCTGAACGTACTCCAGTACTTCATCTCCACCCACGGTGCTCGTAAAGGTCTGGCGGATACCGCGCTGAAAACTGCGAACTCCGGTTACCTGACTCGTCGTCTGGTTGACGTGGCGCAGGACCTGGTGGTTACCGAAGACGATTGTGGTACCCATGAAGGTATCATGATGACTCCGGTTATCGAAGGTGGTGACGTTAAAGAGCCGCTGCGCGATCGCGTACTGGGTCGTGTAACTGCTGAAGACGTTCTGAAGCCGGGTACTGCTGATATCCTCGTTCCGCGCAACACGCTGCTGCACGAACAGTGGTGTGACCTGCTGGAAGAGAACTCTGTCGACGCGGTAAAAGTACGTTCTGTTGTATCTTGTGACACCGACTTTGGTGTATGTGCGCACTGCTACGGTCGTGACCTGGCGCGTGGCCACATCATCAACAAAGGTGAAGCAATCGGTGTTATCGCGGCACAGTCCATCGGTGAACCGGGTACACAGCTGACCATGCGTACGTTCCACATCGGTGGTGCGGCATCTCGTGCGGCTGCTGAATCCAGCATCCAGGTGAAAAACAAAGGTAGCATCAAGCTCAGCAACGTGAAGTCGGTTGTGAACTCCAGCGGTAAACTGGTGATCACTTCCCGTAACACCGAACTGAAACTGATCGACGAATTCGGTCGTACCAAAGAAAGCTACAAAGTACCTTACGGTGCGGTACTGGCGAAAGGCGATGGCGAACAGGTTGCTGGCGGCGAAACCGTTGCAAACTGGGACCCGCACACCATGCCGGTTATCACCGAAGTAAGCGGTTTTGTACGCTTTACTGACATGATCGACGGCCAGACCATTACTCGTCAGACCGACGAATTGACCGGTCTGTCTTCGCTGGTGGTTCTGGATTCCGCAGAACGTACCGCAGGTGGTAAAGATCTGCGTCCGGCACTGAAAATCGTTGATGCTCAGGGTAACGACGTTCTGATCCCGGGTACCGATATGCCTGCGCAGTACTTCCTGCCGGGTAAAGCGATTGTTCAGCTGGAAGATGGCGTACAGATCAGCTCTGGTGACACCCTGGCGCGTATTCCGCAGGAATCCGGCGGTACCAAGGACATCACCGGTGGTCTGCCGCGCGTTGCGGACCTGTTCGAAGCACGTCGTCCGAAAGAGCCGGCAATCCTGGCTGAAATCAGCGGTATCGTTTCCTTCGGTAAAGAAACCAAAGGTAAACGTCGTCTGGTTATCACCCCGGTAGACGGTAGCGATCCGTACGAAGAGATGATTCCGAAATGGCGTCAGCTCAACGTGTTCGAAGGTGAACGTGTAGAACGTGGTGACGTAATTTCCGACGGTCCGGAAGCGCCGCACGACATTCTGCGTCTGCGTGGTGTTCATGCTGTGACTCGTTACATCGTTAACGAAGTACAGGACGTATACCGTCTGCAGGGCGTTAAGATTAACGATAAACACATCGAAGTTATCGTTCGTCAGATGCTGCGTAAAGCTACCATCGTTAACGCGGGCAGCTCCGACTTCCTGGAAGGCGAACAGGTTGAATACTCTCGCGTCAAGATCGCAAACCGCGAACTGGAAGCGAACGGCAAAGTGGGTGCAACTTACTCCCGCGATCTGCTGGGTATCACCAAAGCGTCTCTGGCAACCGAGTCCTTCATCTCCGCGGCATCGTTCCAGGAGACCACTCGCGTGCTGACCGAAGCAGCCGTTGCGGGCAAACGCGACGAACTGCGCGGCCTGAAAGAGAACGTTATCGTGGGTCGTCTGATCCCGGCAGGTACCGGTTACGCGTACCACCAGGATCGTATGCGTCGCCGTGCTGCGGGTGAAGCTCCGGCTGCACCGCAGGTGACTGCAGAAGACGCATCTGCCAGCCTGGCAGAACTGCTGAACGCAGGTCTGGGCGGTTCTGACAACGAGTAATCGTTAATCCGCAAGTAACGTAAAAACCCGCTTCGGCGGGTTTTTTTATGGGTGTAGTTCAGGGAAAGAGCATTTGTCAGAATATTTAATGAATTTCTGGATACCCATAATCAATGTAGAGATGTCTAATATCCTGAAACTGACTGAACTAATTGAGTCAAACTCGGCAAGGATTCGATACTATTCCTGTGTAACTTTCTTAAGGAACGAGAATGAAACAGGAAGTGGAGAAGTGGCGACCTTTTAGACATCCGGATGGTGATATTCGTGATTTATCGTTTCTTGATGCTCATCTGGCTGTCTACGTTCAGCATCATGAGGGCAAACAGCCTTTAGAGTATCGCTTTTGGGTTACCTACTCTCTTCACTGCTTCACAAAAGATTATGAACATCAGACGAACGAAGAAAAACAATCGTTAATGTACTACGCGCCTAAAGAATCTCGTCCCTTCTGCCAGCACCGTTATAACTTAGCGCGAACACACTTAAAAAGAACCATTTTGGCGCTGCCAGAAAGCAACGTTATTCATGCCGGGTATGGTAGCTATGCCGTGATTGAAGTGGATTTAAACGGAGGAAACAAGGCATTTTACTTTGTTGCGTTCAGGGCTTTCAGGGAAAAGAAAAAACTCCGTTTGCATGTAACTAGCGCTTACCCCATTTCTGAAAAACAGAAAGGTAAATCACTGAAATTTTTCACCATTGCCTACAATTTATTGAGAAATAAGCAGCTTCCTCAGCCCTCAAAATAACAAAACCCACCTTAAGGTGGGTTTCGCCAGAGATAATTCTCTGGTATTCAGAACGCCATTACCGGACTTTGCCTTGACCTTGCGAGAATCGCAGGTTGCGGGATGTCTGAATTTCTTCAGTCTGCTGCATCCTGGAAGATGAGAACATGTGTTCTTATTTTCGTCTCTATCATAGTTGAGTATTTACTCTCTTACAATCAGATCTCTTTCATTGCTCAACAGGCGATGGCTTCAGACTTTGCATTACGGAATTTTTAAGAAAGGCAGGGCGAAACGAGGAAGAAGCTTTTCGCCCTGGACAACATTCCTGCTGACGGCACTACCATAAAAAAACACAATGCTTTCAACAAGCTTGCGTTTTTCATCTTCCGTAGCGGCTCGGAATAAATTTACGTTCTTACATTCTGTCTCATGGCCTTTGCGAGGCGCGTCCCAGATAGCTGTCCCAGTCTTTCCATACCGGCTGCAAACCCTGAGCAGTTAACGCGGCAGCAACCGCTTCCGGCCTGCGATCGTCGTGCGGTGAGAACTGTTCCAGCTCGGGGTGATTATCGGCATAACCACCTGGCTGCGTTTTCGAGAAGGCGCTGACGTTATTGATCGCCAGCGGAATCACGCGATCGCGAAACCACGGTGATTCCCGCGTGGAGAGTGACAGTTCAATCTCCGGCGCAAGCAGACGGAAGGCGCAGATGGTTTGCACTAACTGGCGTTCATCCATAATCGACGCAGGCTCAATGCCGCCAGTACATGGGCGCAGGCGCGGGAAGGAGACAGAGTAGCGGCTTTGCCAGTAATGCTGTTGCAGCCATAGCAAATGTTCGGCAACCATGTAGCAGTCAACGCGCCAGCTGTCGGAAAGGCCAATTAGCGCGCCGAGGCCAATCTTATCAATCCCCGCCCGACCCAGCCGATCCGGCGTTTCCAGCCGCCAGAAGAAGTCCTGTTTTTTGCCTTTCAAATGATGGCGGGCATAAGTCGCCTCGTGATATGTCTCCTGATAAACCATCACGCCATCCAGACCAAGCTGTTTTAGCTCGGCGTATTCCGCCTCCGCCAGCGGCTGTACTTCCATCTGTAGTGAAGAGAACTGTTCACGTAGGGCAGGGAGATGACGACGAAAGTAATCCATCCCCACTTTCGCCTGATGTTCACCAGTGACTAATAGCAGATGTTCAAAGCCCATCTCCCGTATAGCGGCGCTTTCCCTGGCAATATCCGCTTCATCCAGCGTTTTGCGCTTGATGCGATTGCTCATGGAAAATCCGCAGTACGTGCAGTCGTTAGCGCAAAGATTGGAAAGATAAAGCGGGACGTAGAAACTAACTGTGTTGCCAAATCGCTGACGGGTCAGGCGCTGCGCCCGTTGGGCCAGTGGTTCCAGATAGCCACTGGCGGCTGGCGATAACAGCGCCATCATATCGTCGCGGGTGAGTTGCGAGGCATTTAGTGCCCGCTCTACGTCAGCAGCCGTTTTGCCGTTGATACGCAGGCGGATGTCATCCCAGTCCAGTTGTCGCCAGCGATCGCTGAAGGTTTTCATGCCGATGCCTCCAGAAATCCGGTCAGCGGGCTGGTGGCATGGGCAAAATGACTGCGGCTGCCCGGTCCGGACTGACGTGCCAGCAGGCCTGCTTCTACTGCCAGACGAAATGCCTTCGCCATGTTGATGGGATCGTCCGCGACGGCAATCGCCGTATTCACTAACACGGCATCGGCGCCCATTTCCAGCGCCTGCGCGGCATGGCTGGGAACGCCGATGCCAGCATCGACGACCACCGGAACCGAGGCTTGCTGGATAATAATCTCCAGCATGGCACGGGTTTCCAGCCCCTGATTCGAGCCAATCGGCGCGCCGAGCGGCATCACCGCTGCACAGCCGACTTCTTCCAGTCGTTTGCACAATACCGGATCGGCACCACAGTAAGGCAGCACGATAAATCCCTGTTGCACCAGCGTTTCTGCGGCTTTCAGGGTTTCGATGGGATCGGGCAACAGCCAGCGTGCATCCGGATGAATCTCTAGTTTTAGCCAGTTTGTGCCTAACGCTTCACGTGCCAGATGGGCGGCGAAAATGGCTTCTTCCGCGGTTTTCGCCCCGGAAGTATTCGGCAGCAGTGTCACACCCGCCGCGATAAGTGGATCGAGGATAGCGTCGTTGTGCTGGCGCAAGTCGACGCGTTTCATCGCCAGCGTCACCAGCTGGCTGCCAGACGCGCGAATCGCTTCCACCATCAGTTGTGAAGAGGCGAATTTCCCGGTGCCGGTAAACAGATGTGAATCAAACGTTTTATCCGCAATACGTAACATCTCAACCCCCTGCAATAATCTGAAAAAGCAGGATCTGGTCGCCATCCTGCACGATATGTTGCGCCCATTGCTCACGCGGGACGATGTGTTGATTAATCGCCAGTGCCGCGCCCGCTTGTTGTTGATTGAGTTGCTCCAGCAGCTCGTGAACTGTTTGTCCGGCGGCGCACTGCATCGGTTGATCGTTAAACAGGATCTGCATTGCTTCCTCCGCATACCGGGCAACCACTGGCGCGGCGCAACGCCAGGCTGCGCCACTGGCTCGACTTACCGTCGAACAGTCGGAGTTCTCCCGCAGGCGTCTCTATACCGCTTAATAACTTAATTGCTTCCAGTGCCTGCAACGTGCCCATAACCCCGACCACCGGGCCAACCACGCCCGCCGTGCGGCAATTGCGTTCTGGCTCCTGGTTATCTGGCCACAGACAGCGGTAACACCCCTGCTCCCAGGGCGGCGTCAGTACCATCAACTGACCGCCAAATCCGACCGCGCTGGCGGTGATAAGAGGCGTGTTGAGTGCCACGCAGGCGGTATTAATCTCCTGGCGAGTCGCCATATTGTCGGTACAGTCGAGCACGACATCGGCCCGTGCTACCGCATCTTTTAACGCCTCACCCGTTAACCGCTGTTGTAATGCCGTCAGTTGAATATCGGGATTCAACTGTGTCAGTCGCTGTTGGCTGGCCTGCGATTTCGGGCGATCGATATCTTCAGTGGTAAAGAGGATTTGTCGTTGCAGGTTGCTTAAATGCACATGGTCGTCATCTGCCAGTACCAGCGTCCCGACGCCAGCTCCCGCCAGGTATAGCGCAGCAGGTGTCCCCAGCCCGCCCAGGCCAATAATCAGCACCTGGCTATCGAGCAGTTTTTGCTGCCCTTTAAGAGCGATATCGTCGAGCAGGATTTGGCGGCTATAACGCATAAAATCACGGTCATTCATCGCCAACTCCTGCAATTTCCAGCAACTGTGCCGTTGTCAAACGCCAGTCTGCGGCTTGAGTAATGGCGCTGACGACGGCGATACTGCCGACACCCGTCGCCATCACCGCAGGCGCGCGCGCCAGACTGATACCGCCAATCGCCACGGTGGGATAATCCGCCAGACGCTCAATGTGCCGTGCCAGCTGTTCCAGCCCCTGCGGTGCAGAAGGCATCTGTTTGGTTTGCGTCGGGAATACATGTCCCAGTGCGATATAAGAAGGATGTGCTGCCAGCGCGACGTCGATCTCCATATCATCATGGGTCGAAACGCCCAGCCGCAGGCCTGCCGCGCGGATGGCGCTGAGATCGGTGGCTTGCAAATCTTCCTGCCCCAAATGGACGCCATACGCCTGATGTTTAATCGCCAGCCGCCAGTAATCGTTGATAAACAATCGTGCGTTATAGCGGCGGCCCAGCGCAATTGCCGCCACGACATCGGCTTCCACCTCTTCATCGCGCCGATCTTTGATGCGTAGCTGGAGAGTACGTACGCCTGCATCCAACAGACGTTCGATCCACTGTACGCTGTCCACCACCGGGTACAGTCCTAAACGAAAAGGTACAGGAGGAAAATCAGGCTGATACATCACGCTTCCTCCTTACGCAGGTAGATTTCTCCGCCTCTGGCGCGGAAGTTCTCCGACATATCCGCCATTCCCACTTCAATAGTTTGCGCGGCGGCGTAATCGCGCACTTCCTGGCTGATTTTCATTGAGCAGAATTTCGGTCCACACATGGAGCAAAAATGGGCGACTTTGCCGGACTCTTGCGGCAGGGTTTCATCGTGATAAGCGCGGGCGGTAAACGGGTCGAGGGCCAGATTAAACTGGTCTTCCCAGCGAAATTCGAAGCGGGCTTTCGACATGGCGTTATCGCGAATTTGCGCGCCCGGATGCCCTTTCGCCAGGTCGGCGGCGTGGGCGGCAATCTTATAGGTGATAAGCCCCTGCTTAACATCTTCTTTATTAGGCAGACCCAGATGCTCTTTTGGCGTTACGTAACAGAGCATCGCGCAGCCGAACCAGCCAATCATCGCCGCACCAATCCCTGACGTGAAGTGGTCATAGCCCGGCGCAATATCGGTAGTTAGCGGCCCCAGAGTGTAAAACGGCGCTTCGTGGCAGTGCTCTAACTCCTCGGTCATATTGCGGCGAATCATCTGCATCGGCACATGCCCGGGGCCTTCAATCATCACCTGCACGTCATATTCCCAGGCGATTTTGGTCAGTTCGCCCAGCGTATGCAGCTCGGCAAACTGCGCTTCATCGTTGGCATCCTGAACAGAACCGGGGCGCAGACCATCGCCCAGCGACAGCGAAACGTCATAAGCTGCGCAGATTTCACAAATTTCGCGGAAGTGTTGATAGAGGAAATTTTCCTGATGATGGGAGAGGCACCATTTCGCCATAATCGAACCGCCGCGAGAGACGATACCGGTCAGGCGTTTCGCGGTCATCGGTACATAGCGCAGCAGTACGCCCGCATGGATAGTGAAGTAATCCACACCTTGCTCGGCCTGTTCCAGCAGCGTGTCGCGGAACGCTTCCCAGGTAAGATCTTCGGCGATCCCGTTAACCTTCTCCAGCGCCTGGTAGATCGGCACTGTACCGATCGGCACCGGGCTGTTACGTAAAATCCACTCGCGGGTTTCGTGAATATAGCGACCGGTGGAGAGATCCATCACGGTATCCGCTCCCCAGCGCGTGGACCATACCAGCTTTTCCACTTCTTCTTCGATGGAAGAGGTGACCGCTGAGTTGCCGATATTGGCGTTAACTTTTACCAGGAAGTTGCGACCAATAATCATCGGCTCCGATTCCGGATGATTAATGTTGGCCGGGATAATCGCACGTCCGGCAGCAACTTCATCACGGACAAATTCCGCAGTAATATTTTCCGGCAGACGTGCGCCAAAGCTCATTCCCGGATGCTGGTGGCGCAAAACTTCGCTACGGATGCGCTCGCGGCCCATATTCTCGCGAATGGCGATGAACTCCATCTCCGGTGTGATGATGCCCTGGCGGGCGTAGTGCAGTTGTGTGACGCGGCGTCCTGCTTTGGCGCGTTTTGGCGTTAATACGCCGCTAAAACGCAGCTCGTCGAGACCATCATCAGCCAGCCGCGCTTTAGTGTAATCGGAACTGCGCACGGTAAGTTCTTCAGTATCGCCACGCGCATCGATCCACGGCTGGCGTAGTTTTGCCAGCCCTTGCTGAACGTTAATAGCGATCTGCGGATCGCCATACGGACCGGAGGTGTCGTAGACCGGAATCGCTTCGTTTTCTTCGTACTGCGGCTGTTCTTTGCTGCCGCCAATTAGCGTCGGGCTAAGCTGGATCTCACGCATCGGCACGCGCACACTGGGGTGTGTGCCAGTGATGTAAATGCGTTTTGAGTTGGGAAAGGCGGTGCCTTCCAGGGTGTCGATAAAATGTTGGGCCTGGGCGCGTTGTTCGCGGCGGGTCAGTTTTGTTGCAGACATAGCTCATTCCAAAAATTAAGGACGTGGCTTGTCAGACGACGGATGAAGCAAGAGACGATCGCCGCAAAGGCGATGCTATAGCAGATTAACTCTTGTTCCCTTCGCAGGTATTAGCCTGATCAGGTTCCGCGGATCCCGAATAAACGGTCTCAGCCAGTTAAGGCACTCCGACAAGAAATTAGCCCCACAAACGGGGCGTTGAATGTAAATTACGCGTTAACAGCGCAGAACTCAAGCAAGATGTTTGACGCGAGCGGCGTCAAGTACCAGCAGAATCAGCTTATCTTCCAGTACGAAGCGTGCTTCCAGCGCCTCGCCGATGTCAGATAAAACCTGTTGAAACTCAAGGTAATTATCATGATCGATGGCGGTTTCCAGGCTGGAATCATAGTAATCCATAATCTGTTGCGTGTTGGCTTCCAGCTGCGGCCAAATCTTCGCGGCATGAGCGAGTTGCCCGTTGCCTTCCAGTTTATGAAGAATGCGTTCATAAATACTGAAATGTCCGGCAGACAGATAGTCGACCAGACTCTGGCAAAAATCATCAAGGGCTTTTTCATTCAGCCTCATGTACGATTCTTTGCCAGGCTTAATGCCAACCAGATTGTAGTAAGCCACGAGCAGATGCTTACGTACATGTAGCCAGCGATCAACCAGTTTGTTACTTCCTCTGACGTGCTCCGTCAGGTTATCGAGCTGGTTAAGCATGATTGACTCCGCAAGTTTGTCTTCAAAAACTGCTCAGTGAGAAATGTAAAAACCATGTTAAACATGCCAGTGATGCAAAGGTAGTGCAAGAGCTATGGATCGTATAATTGAAAAATTAGATCACGGCTGGTGGGTAGTCAGTCATGAACAAAAATTATGGTTGCCGAAGGGAGAATTACCATACGGCGAAGCGGCAAATTTCGATCTTGTGGGTCAGCGCGCACTACAAATCGGCGAATGGCAGGGAGAACCTGTTTGGCTAGTGCAACAGCAGCGCCGTCACGATATGGGCTCGGTGCGCCAGGTCATTGATCTGGATGTCGGGCTGTTTCAATTAGCCGGACGTGGTGTGCAACTGGCGGAGTTTTATCGCTCGCATAAATACTGCGGTTACTGCGGGCATGACATGTATCCGAGCAAAACCGAATGGGCGATGCTATGCAGCCACTGCCGTGAGCGTTACTACCCACAAATCGCTCCCTGCATTATCGTTGCCATCCGTCGCGATGATTCAATCCTTCTTGCCCAGCATACCCGCCATCGTAACGGTGTCCATACGGTACTCGCCGGATTCGTCGAAGTGGGCGAAACCCTCGAACAGGCAGTCGCGCGGGAAGTGATGGAAGAGAGCGGCATCAAAGTCAAAAACTTGCGGTACGTGACTTCCCAGCCGTGGCCGTTTCCTCAGTCTTTAATGACCGCGTTTATGGCGGAATATGACAGCGGCGACATCGTGATCGACCCGAAAGAATTGCTCGAGGCGAACTGGTATCGCTATGACGATTTGCCGTTACTTCCACCGCCCGGCACCGTAGCGCGCCGTCTGATAGAAGATACGGTGGCGATGTGTCGGGCAGAGTATGAGTGATGATACACTGACCGCCTGACGCACTAAGGAACAGCCAAAATGACCGAACTTAAAAACGATCGTTATCTGCGGGCGCTGCTGCGCCAGCCCGTTGATGTCACTCCAGTATGGATGATGCGCCAGGCGGGCCGCTATCTACCGGAATACAAAGCCACGCGCGCCCAGGCGGGCGATTTTATGTCGCTGTGCAAAAACGCCGAGCTGGCGTGCGAAGTGACTTTGCAACCGCTGCGTCGCTATCCGCTGGATGCGGCGATCCTCTTTTCCGATATCCTCACCGTGCCGGACGCGATGGGGTTAGGGCTCTATTTTGAAGCCGGGGAAGGTCCGCGTTTTACCACACCAGTCACCTGCAAAGCTGACGTCGATAAACTGCCAATTCCGGACCCGGAAGATGAGCTGGGTTACGTGATGAACGCGGTGCGTACCATTCGTCGCGAACTGAAAGGCGAAGTGCCGCTGATTGGTTTTTCCGGCAGCCCGTGGACGCTGGCGACCTATATGGTGGAAGGCGGCAGCAGCAAAGCGTTCACCGTGATTAAAAAAATGATGTATGCCGATCCGCAGGCGCTGCACGCGCTACTCGATAAACTGGCGAAAAGCGTCACTCTGTACCTGAATGCGCAGATTAAAGCCGGTGCTCAGGCAGTGATGATTTTCGACACCTGGGGCGGCGTGCTAACCGGGCGCGATTATCAACAGTTCTCGCTCTATTACATGCATAAAATTGTTGATGGTTTACTGCGTGAAAACGACGGTCGCCGCGTACCGGTCACGCTGTTTACCAAAGGTGGCGGACAGTGGCTGGAAGCCATGGCAGAAACCGGTTGCGATGCGCTGGGCCTCGACTGGACAACGGACATCGCCGATGCACGCCGCCGCGTGGGTGATAAAGTCGCGCTGCAGGGCAATATGGATCCGTCGATGCTGTATGCGCCGCCTGCCCGCATTGAAGAAGAAGTGGCGACAATCCTTGCCGGTTTCGGTCACGGTGAAGGCCACGTCTTTAACCTCGGCCACGGTATCCATCAGGATGTGCCGCCAGAACATGCTGGCGTATTTGTGGAGGCAGTGCATCGCCTGTCTGCGCCTTATCATCAGTAAGGAGTGGTTATGGATCTCGCGTCATTACGCGCTCAACAACTTGAACTAGCTTCTTCTGTGATCCGCGAGGATCGACTCGATAAAGATCCGCCGGATCTGATCGCCGGAGCCGATGTCGGGTTTGAGCAGGGCGGAGAAGTGACGCGAGCGGCGATGGTGCTGCTGAAATACCCCTCGCTTGAGCTGGTGGAGTATAAAGTGGCCCGCATCGCTACTACCATGCCTTACATTCCAGGTTTTCTTTCCTTTCGCGAATATCCTGCGCTGCTGGCAGCGTGGGAGATGCTGTCGCAAAAGCCGGATTTAGTGTTTGTCGATGGTCACGGGATCTCGCATCCGCGCCGTCTTGGCGTCGCCAGCCATTTTGGCTTATTGGTGGATGTGCCGACCATTGGCGTGGCGAAAAAGCGGCTCTGCGGTAAATTCGAACCGCTCTCCAGCGAACCGGGCGCACTGGCCCCGCTGATGGATAAAGGCGAGCAGCTGGCCTGGGTCTGGCGCAGCAAAGCGCGCTGTAACCCTCTGTTTATTTCTACTGGCCATCGGGTCAGTGTGGATAGCGCGCTGGCGTGGGTACAACGCTGCATGAAAGGCTATCGTCTGCCGGAGCCAACGCGCTGGGCGGACGCGGTGGCCTCGGAACGTCCGGCGTTCGTGCGCTATACAGCAAATCAGCCCTAATTCAGGTAAACTGCGGATAATTCCCGTATTTGAGAACTCAACATGTTACAAAACCCAATTCATCTGCGTCTGGAGCGCCTGGAAAGCTGGCAGCATGTCACTTTCATGGCTTGTCTGTGCGAACGCATGTACCCCAATTACGCCATGTTCTGCCAGCAAACCGGTTTTGGCGATGGGCAAATTTATCGCCGCATTCTCGATCTCATCTGGGAAACGCTGACCGTCAAAGACGCAAAAGTAAATTTCGACAGCCAACTGGAGAAATTTGAAGAAGCGATCCCGTCAGCCGACGATTTCGATCTGTACGGCGTTTATCCGGCAATCGATGCCTGCGTGGCGTTAAGTGAACTGGTCCATTCGCGTTTGAGTGGTGAAACGCTCGAACACGCGGTGGAAGTGAGTAAGACCTCCATCACGACCGTTGCGATGCTGGAAATGACTCAGGCTGGTCGCGAAATGAGCGATGAAGAGCTCAAAGAAAACCCAGCTGTAGAGCAAGAATGGGACATTCAGTGGGAAATATTCCGACTTTTAGCTGAGTGCGAAGAACGCGATATCGAGCTGATAAAAGGCCTTAGGGCAGACCTGCGTGAGACGGGCGAGAGCAATATTGGTATAATTTTTCAGCAATAAGACCAGAAAACGTGAATTAACGCCTGATTTGTCGTACCTGGAGTCTTCCCTTTCGCCCCCCGTCTGGTCTACATTTGGGGGGCGAAAAAAAGTGGCTATCGGTGCGCGTATGCAGGAGAGTGCTATTCTGGCATTTCCGTCGCACTCGATGCTTAGCAAGCGATAAACACATTGTAAGGATAACTTATGAACAAGACTCAACTGATTGATGTAATTGCAGAGAAAGCAGAACTGTCCAAAACCCAGGCTAAAGCTGCTCTGGAGTCCACTCTGGCTGCAATTACTGAGTCTCTGAAAGAAGGCGATGCTGTACAACTGGTTGGTTTCGGTACCTTCAAAGTGAACCACCGCGCTGAGCGTACTGGCCGCAACCCGCAGACCGGTAAAGAAATCAAAATCGCCGCTGCGAACGTACCGGCATTTGTTTCTGGCAAGGCACTGAAAGACGCAGTTAAGTAAGATTGCGTGGCAGTGAACAGTTTTAACGAAGGGGTGGTTTCACCCCTTTTGTCTTTCTGGCGTCGCTCATTGATGCTGGCAGGCGCGCTGTTTCTTACTGCTTGTAGCCATAACTCCTCACTTCCTCCCTTTACCGCCAGTGGATTTGCTGAAGATCAGGGCGCGGTACGCATCTGGCGAAAAGACAGCGGCGATAATGTCCATCTGCTTGCCGTATTTAGCCCGTGGCGCAATGGCGATACCACGACGCGAGAGTATCGCTGGCAGGGCGATAACCTCACGCTTATCAATATCAATGTTTACAGCGAACCGCCGGTGAACATTCGCGCGCGTTTTGACGATCGCGGCGATCTGAGCTTTATGCAACGCGAATCCGATGGGGAAAAGCAGCAGCTTTCTAACGACCAAATTGATTTATATCGTTATCGTGCTGACCAAATCCGCCAGATTAGCGATGCCTTACGTCAGGGGAGAGTCGTGCTGCGTCAGGGGCGCTGGCATGCGATGGAACAGACCGTGACCACCTGCGAAGGGCAAACCATTAAACCTGATTTAGATTCGCAGGCGATAGCGCATATCGAGCGCCGCCAGAGCCGCTCTTCTGTTGATGTCAGCGTGGCATGGCTGGAAGCGCCCGAAGGTTCGCAATTACTGTTGGTGGCAAACTCTGATTTCTGTCGCTGGCAACCCAACGAGAAAACGTTCTGATTTACCAGTGGCCCATTCCCATATGACCGCCACCACCACCGCAGCCGCCGTAACCCATGCCCATTCCGGTACCGCGCGGAATACCCGCTTCAGCCATCGCAATATCCCGTTTCACCCGTAACTCATCTAACGACTGACGCAAAGCCTCCATCTCTTTGGCGACCGCGTTAATTTTGCTGCTATCCGGTGGATTAGCGGCTAACAGGGCATTGTATTCATAACGCTTCGTCACCAGTTGCTGTTGCAGTGCGCTGCTTTGAGCGTAAAAGTCATTATGGATTTTCTGCCACGCTGTCTGTTGTTCGCTGGTCAAAGGCACGGCATTTTGCTGCCACATACCGTGTCCGCCGTGAGCAAATGCAGATGTCGATCCCATCGTCATTGCTGAAAGCGCCATCATCACCAGGGCAATTTTCGTGTTCCGTTTCATGGTTAATCCTCCAGTGGTTGTCTTACTTTGGGTATTGCATCTTTCGTGCCAACAACGAAACGCTGATATGACGGGCAATCTGGCGTGATAAGCGAGTAAAAATGACTCGCCTGCTGTGGGTAGCGAGTCATTTTTACTCATTGAAACTTAAGTCTTTGTGTTACAGCGCAGGGTAAGCGCTGCTAAAAGATGGCATGATTTCTGCTGTCAAAAAGGGATGAACAGGCAAAGAAGAAGATACGTTTTATGCGACGTTCTAAAGACACCTTAGCCAAATGGTTAAGCGCGATCCTCCCCGTGGTCATTGTTGGGCTGGTGGGATTGTTTGCGGTAACTGTGATTCGTGATTATGGGCGGGCAAGCGAGGCTGACCGTCAGGCATTACTGGAAAAAGGTAATGTGCTCATTCGCGCTCTGGAGTCAGGAAGCCGCGTAGGGATGGGGATGCGAATGCACCATGTGCAGCAACAGGCGCTTCTGGAAGAGATGGCTGGCCAGCCTGGGGTGTTGTGGTTTGCGGTCACCGATGCACAGGGCATCATTATTCTTCATAGTGACCCCGAAATGGTTGGGCGTGCACTCTATTCGCCGGATGAAATGCAGCAGTTAAAGCCAGAGGAAAACTCCCGTTGGAGACTGCTTGAGGATGCAGAAAAAACGCCTGCGCTTGAGGTCTATCGTTTGTTCCAGCCAATGTCATCGCCCTGGCGGCATGGTATGCACAATATGCCGCGCTGTAACGGCAAAGCTGTGCCACAGGCAGAAGCACAACAGGCTATTTTCATCGCCGTTGACGCCAGCGATTTGGTTGCAACCCAGAGTGGGGAAAAGCGCAATACCCTGATTATCCTCTTCGCTCTGGCGACGGTAATGCTGGCAAGCGTGTTGTCATTCTTCTGGTATCGCCGGTATCTGCGCTCGCGCCAGCTGTTGCAGGATGAAATGAAGCGCAAAGAGAAGCTGGTGGCGCTGGGGCATCTGGCGGCAGGCGTTGCCCACGAAATCCGTAACCCGCTTTCCTCGATTAAAGGGCTGGCGAAATATTTTGCCGAACGTGCGCCAGCAGGGGGAGAAGCGCATCAACTGGCGCAGGTGATGGCGAAAGAAGCCGACCGTTTAAACCGCGTGGTAAGCGAGCTGCTGGAACTGGTTAAACCAACGCATCTGGCTTTGCAGGGGGTGGATCTCAACACTCTGATTAACCACTCATTACAGCTGGTAAGCCAGGATGCAAACAGCCGGGAGATCCAGTTACGCTTTACCGCCAACGACATGTTGCCGGAAATTCAGGCCGATCCGGACAGGCTGACTCAGGTCCTGTTGAATCTCTATCTCAATGCTATTCAGGCGATTGGTCAGCATGGCGTGATTAGCGTGACGGCCAGCGAAAGCGGCGCAGGCGTGAAAATTAGTGTTACTGACAGCGGTAAGGGAATTGCGGCGGATCAGCTTGAAGCCATCTTCACCCCGTACTTCACCACTAAAGCCGAAGGCACCGGGCTGGGGCTGGCGGTCGTGCATAATATTGTTGAACAACACGGTGGTACAATTCAGGTTGCAAGCCAGGAGGGGAAAGGCGCAACGTTCACCCTCTGGCTTCCGGTCAATATTACGCGTAAGGACCCACAAGGATGACGCACGATAATATCGATATTCTGGTGGTGGATGATGACATTAGCCACTGCACTATTTTGCAGGCATTGCTGCGCGGCTGGGGCTATAACGTCGCGCTGGCGAACAGCGGGCGACAGGCGCTGGAGCAGGTGCGGGAACAGGTTTTTGATCTTGTGCTTTGCGATGTGCGAATGGCAGAGATGGACGGCATCGCCACGCTGAAAGAGATCAAAGCGTTAAATCCGGCGATTCCGGTACTGATTATGACCGCTTACTCCAGCGTCGAGACGGCGGTAGAGGCGTTGAAAACCGGGGCGCTGGATTATCTCATCAAACCGCTGGATTTCGATAACCTGCAGGCGACGCTGGAAAAGGCGCTCGCGCATACGCACAGTGTCGATGCTGAAATACCTGCGGTGTCCGCCAGCCAGTTCGGGATGGTTGGTAAAAGCGCAGCGATGCAACACCTGCTCGGTGAAATTGCCCTTGTCGCGCCATCGGAAGCCACGGTGCTGATCCACGGCGATTCCGGTACCGGTAAAGAGCTGGTCGCCAGGGCGATTCACGCCAGTAGCGCACGTAGCGAAAAACCGCTGGTAACGCTCAACTGTGCGGCACTCAACGAATCCTTGCTGGAATCTGAATTGTTCGGTCACGAAAAAGGGGCGTTTACCGGAGCCGACAAACGGCGGGAAGGGCGCTTTGTTGAGGCGGATGGCGGAACGCTGTTTCTCGATGAAATTGGCGATATCTCGCCGATGATGCAGGTCCGTCTGCTGCGTGCGATTCAGGAGCGTGAAGTTCAGCGTGTCGGCAGCAACCAGACTATTTCGGTCGATGTCCGGCTGATTGCGGCGACCCATCGCGATCTTGCCGCAGAGGTAAATGCCGGGCGTTTTCGCCAGGATCTCTACTATCGCCTGAACGTGGTGGCGATTGAAGTGCCATCGCTGCGGCAACGGCGGGAGGATATTCCTCTGCTGGCTAACCATTTTCTTCAGCGGTTTGCCGAACGCAATCGCAAAGCGGTAAAAGGCTTTACGCCACAGGCAATGGATCTGTTGATTCATTACGATTGGCCGGGAAATATTCGTGAGCTGGAAAACGCGGTAGAACGGGCAGTGGTGTTGCTGACCGGGGAATATATTTCCGAACGCGAGCTGCCGCTGGCGATTGCGAGTACGCCGATCCCGCTGGCGCAAAGTCAGGATATTCAGCCGCTGGTGGAAGTGGAAAAAGAGGTGATTCTGGCGGCACTGGAGAAAACGGGCGGCAACAAAACCGAAGCCGCCCGTCAGTTAGGGATCACGCGTAAAACGCTATTGGCAAAACTGTCGCGTTAGTTCTGCTCGCGCTCGATAGCGCGCCAGCCGATATCTTTCCGGCAGAAGCAGTCGTCCCAGTGGATATCGGTCATTAAGGCATAGGCGCGTTTCTGCGCCTCTGCCACGGTATGACCCAGCGCGGTGATGCACAGTACGCGCCCGCCGCAGGTCACTACCTGCTCGTCATCCGCCAGTTTCGTGCCAGCGTGGAACACTTTGCCGCCTGCCACTTCTTCCAGCGGCAGGCCGTGGATCACATCGCCGGTGCGGTAATCAGCCGGATACCCGCCCGCAGCCATCACCACGCCGAGAGAAGCACGTTCATCCCACTCTGACGTTTTCTCGTCCAGCGTACCTTCACAGGCTGCCAGGCAAAGCTCAACCAGATCTGACTTCATGCGCAGCATAATCGGCTGAGTTTCCGGATCGCCAAAGCGGCAGTTAAATTCGATAACCTTCGGGTTGCCCTGTTTGTCGATCATCAGGCCCGCATAGAGAAAACCGGTGTAGGTGTTGCCTTCCGCCGCCATGCCTTTCACGGTTGGCCAGATGATACGTTCCATGGTGCGCTGATGAACTTCATCAGTTACCACTGGCGCAGGAGAGTAAGCGCCCATTCCGCCAGTGTTTGGCCCAGTATCTTTATCGCCTACGCGTTTGTGATCCTGGCTGGTGGCCATCGGCAGCACATGCTCGCCGTCCACCATCACGATAAAACTCGCTTCTTCGCCGTCGAGGAACTCTTCGATCACAATGCGATGACCCGCGTCGCCAAAAGCGTTGCCCGCCAGCATATCGTGAACAGCCGCTTCGGCTTCTTCCAGCGTCATCGCCACGATAACGCCTTTCCCGGCAGCCAGACCGTCAGCTTTAATGACGATTGGCGCGCCTTTCTCACGCAGATACGCCAGCGCTGGTTCTACCTCGGTGAAGTTCTGGTATTCCGCCGTAGGGATCTTATGGCGGGCCAGGAAATCTTTGGTAAACGCTTTCGAGCCTTCAAGTTGCGCGGCACCTGCGGTTGGGCCGAAGATTTTCAGCCCGGCGGCGCGGAAGGTATCGACTACGCCTTTCACCAGCGGCGCTTCCGGGCCGACGATGGTCAGATCGATCTTTTCGTTTTGTGCGAAATCCAACAGCGCCGGGATATCGGTCACGCCGATAGCGACGTTTTGCAGCGTGGGTTCCAGCGCAGTGCCTGCATTACCCGGGGCAACAAAAACAGTTTCAACCAGCGGCGACTGGGCCGCTTTCCAGGCCAGTGCGTGCTCGCGCCCGCCGTTACCAATCACTAATACTTTCATCTGTCGCTCCATTAATGGCGGAAGTGGCGCATGTCGGTGAAGAGCATCGCAATACCGTGTTCATCGGCGGCGGCAATCACTTCGTCATCGCGGATAGAACCGCCAGGCTGGATTACGCAGGTCACGCCCGCCGCAGCGGCGGCATCAATACCGTCACGGAACGGGAAGAACGCGTCAGAAGCCATAGAGGAACCTTTTACTTCCAGGCCTTCATCGGCGGCTTTAATACCGGCGATTTTCGCGGAGTACACGCGGCTCATCTGGCCCGCGCCAATTCCGATGGTCATATTGTTTTTGGCATAGACGATAGCGTTGGATTTCACGAATTTCGCTACTTTCCAGCAGAACAGCGCATCACGCAGTTCCTGTTCGGTCGGCTGACGTTTGGTGACGACGCGCAGTTCTTCCGCACCGACCATCCCCAGATCGCGATCCTGAACCAGCAGACCGCCGTTCACGCGTTTGAAATCAAGACCCGGAATACGTTCGCCCCACTGACCGCAGGTCAGAACGCGTACGTTCTGCTTGGCGGCGGTGATTTTCAGGGCTTCTTCGCTGGCGGACGGCGCAATAATCACTTCGACAAACTGACGAGAAATGATGGCCTGTGCGGTTTCCGCATCCAGCTCGCGGTTAAAAGCAATAATGCCGCCGAATGCGGAGGTTGGGTCGGTTTTGTACGCGCGATCGTAAGCATCAAGAATGGAATTGCCGATAGCCACGCCGCACGGGTTGGCGTGCTTCACAATCACACATGCTGGCTCGGAGAACTCTTTCACGCACTCCAGCGCCGCATCGGTATCGGCGATGTTGTTATAAGAGAGGGCTTTACCCTGAACCTGGGTTGCGGTAGCAACGGAGGCTTCTTTTACATTCTCTTCTATATAGAAGGCAGCCTGCTGGTGGCTGTTCTCGCCGTAGCGCATATCCTGCTTCTTAATGAAGTTCAGATTCAGCGTACGCGGGAAGCGACCTGCGGCTTCTTTGCTTTCACCGTGATAGGCCGGAACCATGCTGCCGAAGTAGTTGGCAATCATGCTGTCGTAGGCGGCAGTGTGTTCGAAGGCTTTGATGGCGAGGTCGAAACGGGTTGCAAGCGTCAGCGATCCTTCGTTGGCATCCATCTCTTTAATAATGGCGTCGTAGTCGCTGCTCTTCACCACGATTGCGACATCTTTATGGTTCTTGGCGGCGGAGCGCACCATGGTTGGGCCGCCGATATCGATGTTCTCAACCGCATCTTCCAGCGAGCAGCCTTCACGAGCAACGGTCTGGGCGAACGGATACAGGTTAACAACCACCATATCGATAGGCTGGATCTGATGTTCTTCCATAATGGCATCGTCCTGGCCGCGACGGCCTAGAATGCCACCATGTACTTTCGGATGCAGGGTCTTCACGCGTCCATCCATCATCTCCGGGAAACCGGTGTAATCGGAAACTTCGGTTACCGGCAGACCTTTTTCTGCTAACAGACGGGCAGTGCCCCCTGTAGACAGCAGCTCCACACCGCGTGCGGAAAGTGCCTGGGCGAATTCGACGATACCGGCTTTGTCAGAAACACTGAGCAGAGCGCGGCGGACTGGACGACGTTGTTGCATGGTAAATCCCCTGGATTTGACTATTACAGAGAGCGTTAGCTGAATTTTTCGCAAAAAACTCAGCTAACGCCCCTAACGGGGCATCCTTATTTTTCGCCCGCATTGTAACGAAAACGTTTGCGCAACGCTCGCGAATTTTTCTCTTTCAATGGCGATCACTATTTTGACTGTGCTTACCGTGTGAGAAATGCAGAAATTATGCTGATGATTGTGGATAACTCTGTGCGTAAAAAGGTATAAAGCGGGGTTTTGCTGGGGAATGCAGCAGTCAGTCATTTTTTTGCAATTTTTCTATTGCGGCCTACGGAGAACTCCCTATAATGCGCCTCCATCGACACGGCGGATGTGAATCACTTCACACAAACAGCCGGTTCGGTTGAAGAGAAAAATCCTGAAATTCAGGGTTGACTCTGAAAGAGGAA
>NZ_VATP01000043.1:0-22049 GCF_005781125.1 Escherichia sp. E2748 | reverse complement strand
CTTCTCCCAAACCAAGGTTTTCGAGAGCCGTTTGCACAGTGCCATCCGATTTGATATCGCCAAACGGATTCTTGCGGCTTAACAGCAACGCACGAAGCGCGGTAAGCAACTGGTCGTTTCGCCCCTTCTCCAGGCTGGCACCGGATGCCTCCACCACGCTGCAAAGCTCCTCCTGCAACATGTCAAAGTAGTCATCATCCAGATCGGTGGCAGGCGTGCCGGTCTGGGGGTTACCACGGGTAAAACCGTTCTTACCCGCGCCGAACTTATCCTTCTGCGCGGTTTTCGTGTCTATACGATGCATGGATTACTCCGGATATTTAAAAATTACGTAGGTATGCGACGGGCAGAGTTTGTTAAGCACACACTCGACAACGGTGTCGCCCCAGATACGCAGTGCGGAATCACAGGGATCGCCACATGTCATCCAGGTGGTGTTGGTGGCGGCTGGCATGTTGACCTGCCAGTAATACCGCCATTCCGGCGCATTCACCGCGTCAGTGCAGGCCGATGAGCATGTGAAGGTGCTTTTATCGTATCGCGTGATGGTGGCGTCTGGTCTGCCCAGGGCAGCAAGCTGTGCAAGGTAAAAATCCTCATTGATGCCGCCTGCCAGGTTAACCTTCGCATCCAGCCGTTGCTGACGCTGGCGAAGGGTCTGTGTCCCTGCGGGAATACATTCATCCGGCAGACCGCACAGACGCTCCCAGCGGTTTATCAGTTCAGTGGTAGTGCGCGGGTCCAGCTCCCGCATCAGGGCATCCGCACGCTGATGAACGCGGGTTAATGACGGTGCCGCACCGGCAATCGCCGGATCGTTGGCTGACCACACCGGACCGGGGGGCAACAGTGCCGACAACAGACGGATGTAATCATCGTTTGTCACGTCCATGAAATCGTCCCCAGAACCGCCAGTTCATTTTTTGCAATGGAGATATTGTCCGCCGGTGCAAGCAACTGATGGCTGTATTCCCCGTTCGCACCGGAAATCGCTTCACTGATACGCGACACCTTCAGTTCTCCCTGCGGATAACCATCACGCAGCAGGAACGAACGCAACTCCGCAGTAATGGCGGCTCGTATTTCTGGTGTGTCCGGCGTCACGCGGATATGAAAATCCACCGTATGTGCCACCGGCCTGAATACATACAAATCAGAGCCTGCCACCGGGGCCAGTGGCCCGATATGTTGTCTTGCTGCCGTTTCCGTTGATTCTTCCGGAATGGGATTAATCAGGTCACTGCTGGCAATCATCACACCGACAGTTCCCGTTCCCATCCAGTGACGGTATGTCCATGCGCGGGTAATGCCGGGCACTTCTTTAGCCCAGACGACATAGTCCCCGTCAGCCCCGCCCTGAGGTGTCCAGTAATACCGCTCAATGACGCGGGCGCGCCACGTTTCCAGCTCTTCAGTATCAAATCCACCTGTCAGGGTATCTGCCACGCCGGAAGACGGCAGACCATTCACCGGCGTGACCAGGATTAATGACGTACCGTCGTCAGCGTTACCGACCGCGCCTGCACTTGAGCAGGCGATCGGCACGCGCAGGACACCACCGGAGCTGGTTGCATCGGCAGTTGCCGTGTACTGAACCAGGTCATCGCGCTGAATAACACTCCCGGCGGTCACCTTCAGGCCATCGCTGACGCCTTCCCAGCGCATATACCCGCTGGCAGCTGTGGCACCCTTGCGCGGACACCGTTTCATCGCAGCATGTCGCGCCAGCCAGAACTCATCGCACAGGTCAGGCAGCATGTTCATTGCCAGATAATCGATGTACCCGTAAACCGTATGCAGCGCCGCCGCATACACCTTTGCCCGCACGTCTTCATCCATGCGCCGGAGCGTGTCGCTGACGTCCAGCCTGGCGAATAAATCGTTACGGAGCATACTGATATTTTCTGCCAGCGTCGGGCGCTGAAATTCACTGTCCGCCATGCGTTATCGCACTCCACAGATCATCAAAAGAAATCATTACCGGTCCGTCACGACGCCAGAGGGTGATACTGTTACCCAGCTCATTAATCCCGGTGCGGCGGATATCCAGATCAATACGGGACACCACGCCGTCATCAATCATCCATTGCAGGCATTCGCGGATATATCCCCTTACCGTCTGCACCAGCTGATTGGTCAGTTTGCTGCGCTGAAGCAGCCACAGTCGGGAGCCGTAACGGTCATTCTGTACCGCAGGCCAGGAATCCCCCCACCATCCCATCGGGACGTCGGCGTTGTCATCAGGCTCCGCCCGCCGCCAGGTAAACAGGGAAATCACCACGGCGCGGGTCAGCGGATCCAGCGGTGCGCTGGCGCAGGTGCGTTTACCGTTCACCGTCAGCCACAGTTCCATCATGCCTCCATCGCTTTATCAGGTTTATCGGTGTTACTGCCCTGACCGTTCTCTCTGTGACGATGGCCGTTATAGGCAAGCCGCATCGCTGACATGGTGGTGCCGCCGGAGTCGCACAGGTCTTTCACCTGTCCTGTCACTTCCAGGTCCATTTCAAAACGTGCTTCAGGTGCATTGCGAAACGTGATCGTTTTACCTGCACCGTCCACCACGATCCCCTCCCGGGTCAGCGTCACGGACTGCCCCTGATCGTCATAGACCGCCACCTCACCCGTCTGCAGCCCTTTCAGGCGGTAGCGCCGGTCCGACACCGTAACAACCACCGCATGAGAACGGTCACCATCCGGAAACAACACCACTGCTTCCGCACCGCTGTTTGCCCTTGCGGTAAAACCGTAGGGTTCAAGATGTTCAACCCCGGCTTTAGGTTCACCGGCAATCAGGGACACATCCACGGTCTGACATTTCGTGGCGGCACTGATGCTTTTCACCACTGCCCGCCCAATCAGGCCGAGGAGTTGTCGCTGCATGGCTTCAATCGTCCTCATCAGAACGGGTCCTCCTGTACTCTGGCTTTTTTCTTTTTCCGCGCGCCGGGGGCTTCGGGTTCAGGCAGATAAGCATCAGGTGGGCCGACACGGATTTCCGTCAGGGTGCCGTTCTGGTCCTGAGTAAACGTGACTTCCGAGACAAGCAGTTCGGTATTGTCGAAACCACAGACCGGATCGAAGACAATCACCCGCTGGTTGGGCTGCCACAGCGTACCGTTACCCTGTCGCCAGCCCTGCACCACATAGGTGGTTTCATCCGTCCGCGCCGCCCGTTGTCGGGCTTCAAAGTCAGCACGCGCAATACAGCCTGCCCCCGTGGCCTGCCCTGTCTGCCTGATATACATCGGACGGTAACGGGCAATAAATGCGTCCTCTGTGCGGGCCCGCAGCGCGGTGGTGGTGGCCTCACCGAAATCATCGTCGTTTCCGGCACGCTGCCCCGCCACCTGGTAAACTGAAAACCGCTCCCGGATACTCTTCTCCGTATCACAGGAAAGGATGTTTTCCCCAAGTACCAGCGCGGTATGTGCCCGCGTTGAGCCAATACCGCCAATCACCAGCCTGCCGTGCGGGTCGTCATAAGCCAGCGCCTGCTGCTGACCGAGTATTTTGTTGATTACCTCAATCACCGTTTCACCGTGATCAGGCTGGACTTCAGGAATAACACCCGACGGCGCACCGCTGTTCACCACCTCAATGCCGAAAGGCGCAGCAAGCGCCTGCGCAATCTGTACCAGCGATCGTCCGTTAAACTGTGTCGGTTCGGCTGCACAGTCAATCAGGTCAGCGGTCAGACTGCGTCCGGCAATACCGGTGCTGACCGAACGGGCATCGTAACGAACGGGCGTCGCCTCCACCCAGCCGGTGATCACCAGCTCATCACCAATCAGCACCTCCACTTTTGAACCGTTTTTAATGCGCGGCTGAAGCGTGGTGATACCCTCATCTCCCGGCCACTGGCGGGTGATCTCCACACTGAAATCCCGCGCCAGTCGTTCAACACCGGCACCGATGCGCACCGATGTCCAGCCATTCCACTCCCGGCCATTTACCCGTAGCGTGACGTTATCGTTCATTGCACTGGCACCTTCAGAGGGATCACCGGCACAAAGCCGGGATGCGTAATGGCATTACGCCGGATAATGTCCGCGTCACGCGCCGCGTTATCAAACCAGGTCGCCGCCAGCACCAGCGCGGGTAAAACCTCATCCGGCGTGCGCTGAATGATCCGTGCAGACTGTTCAAGGCGCGTGTTGATATCCGCATTCAGATCTGCTTTCACCCGGCGCAGCGCCAGAAACAGCGCATCACTGGTTGTACGGGACAACTCCTTATCAATTGCCGTATTCAGTGTGTCGCGAATGTCAGTCAGTTCTTCCCACGTCGGCAGATCAACCGTGTTTTTCACCGCCGGTGCATTGTTCAGTGCCGGATGCGTGACGGAAGGCCAGCCGGTGCTCTGCGCAGCTGTTGTTGCCTGCCCCACTGCGGCATTCTGCATCACCGCGGAAGTTGTTGGCGCAGGCAATCGGGTGACGGCATACGCCGCTTCGCTGATTGCGGTCGTACGAAGGGTGCTGGCAACCACGTTACGCTGCTGCGTCGCCGTAGCGGTGGTTTTACTGTCCGTTTTCCAGACGCCGCGCGGTTGCAGATCGCTGCCGAGGCTGACACCGGAAAGCGTTTTGATCATGGTGACCAGGTCGCTGGCGTTACCATAAAGACGTTTCCCGGTACGCCACATTTTCTGCACCTGCTCAACGAAATTTTTGCCTGACGATGGCGGCGGCAGAAGTACCGAGATATCCCCCTGCAACAGCCTGGCGGCATCCGATACGGCAGAATCCACCACTTTCATCGCATCAGAAACATACTCCAGCATTGTGCCGGCATTACCGACGACGTCGTTCTGCACAAAATCTGCCACGCCATCGATACTGAAACCACTGAAACTGTCACTGATGCAGTCATCCAGTGCAGAACAGGATGACATCAGCGTCTGCGCCGTCGCCGCACCTGATGTGGGGTAAGAGAGTTCTCCCGCTTCGACAAACTTCAGGTCAAAGCGGACAATACGCCCTTCACTCTTCGATGTGCTGACCCGAACCTCCCCGTCAACACAGACTTTCAGCTCACCGTATGTCGGATGGACAAGCGTGCCGGGACCGGGTTTATTCAGCGCGTCAATCAGGCGATCGCGCTGGTCAAAGCAGTCATCGCCCACCACATAAGCCGTGATGGACGGGCGGAAAGTGATTTTTCCCAGGTCTTCGGTATAGGGTTTGTCGCGGTTCGGGTATTCGTGTGTTTCCACACGACGGCCGGTTCCCGCACTTTCTTCTTCAACCTTAAACGACACACCGCGAAATGACGCGTCCTGAAGTCTGTCTTTCCACGTCATATAAGTCCCATATTTATTATCAGTAGTAATATTTACTGGTAATGCCATAATTTGTAGTGGTAGCCATTACCATTTGTAACCATATAAATTATTAGCATTAAGGTGATAACATGAAGAAATTATTAAAATGGATTTTATATATTTTCATCGGGTTGGTGATTATTGGATATTTTGCAGGCAATAACGATAAAGGCTCTAATTCTTCATACTCATCCGATACGGAAGCTGCGGCACCGCAAAAAGAAATCTACAACACTACTGCTCGACAGCTGTTTAAAGAGTATGAAGAAAATGAAGTCGCTACCGATGAACAGTTAAAAGGTAAATTAATCGCCGTTAGAGGTATCGTACAATCCATTGATAAGGACTTTACTGACTCTATAATTATTAAATTCAGAACTGAAAATGAATTCATGCCAGCAAGAATGGAGATGCAAGACTCTGAAAAATCAACAGCTGCTGCTCTTAAAAAAGGAGAACAGGTAGCTGTTATTTGCGAAAAAATGTCCAGAATTGTCGGCTCCCCATCAGGCCGAAATTGCGTGTTCGCACAGTAAGTTCAGGGAGGGGCGGCCCTCCCTGTTCGTCTTTACCTAAATCTGGTGTACCCAACATCGTGATTAATATCAATGCTACTGGAACGTGTTTCCGTAACCCGCATACCCGGAGGCGAATTCACAAAAGATACCTTGATCTCACCATCAACTTTTGGCGCAGAAGCTTTGTTAATCATGAAGGGATTCGGGCCTGTGGCATCGGAGGCGTTGTTTGACTGAGCCGGATCCACCGCCGGATAAGGTATGTATCCCCGCGCCGGTATTCCCGTCCCATAAGCATCATAAGCACCCGCGCCCCACTGCGCAGAGTTAATGGCATCGACTGTGTCACCGGAACTGTCGGTAAACCACTCAATAATTGGCTTCAGCTTGTCCCACATATCCTGAAACCACTTAACAACCGGCCCCCAGTTATTGATCACCATCCCCAGCGGCGACCAGGCAAAAACTTTCTTAAGGAGTTCCCAGCCAGCTTCAAAATAAGGACCAATGGTTTCCCAGAGTTTCTTAAAATAAGGTCCGACAACATCCCAGTTAGTGATAATTAATCCTGCAGCCAGGGCTATCGCCGTCGCAATCATGCCAATCGGCGTCATCGACATGATCCTGCTGACAATACTGATGGCACCGCCAACGCCCATCAATCCCAGTTTCAGAATCGCAAGACCGGCAGCAAGCCCGACGACACCGCGAATAACCCGGGGATTTTCATCCGCAAACTTCGTGAATTTCTCCCCCAACTCCCCCAGCCATTGCGTGATATTTTTAGCGTCACCAGAAAATGCGCCGCCAATAGCCGCAAGGCCGTTAGTTGCGGTCCCTGTCATTGCCTCCCACAGGTTGGACAGCGTACCAAGCTGTGCCTGAACACGTTTATTCAGGCTGGCCTGTTTATTCATCTTCTGCTGGATCTGATCGTAGCCATCTTTTCCTTTATCGATCAGCGCATTGACCACCTGAAGGGTTTCGGCATCATCACCAAATATTGCCTTAAGTACACCGGTTCGCTTAACGTCGGTCAGTTTTCGCAGCTTTGCCAGTTGCCTGAACATGTTATCAAGACCGCCAAAACTCCCTTTGCCATCAGTAAAATCGAGCTGTACCCCGAGTTTCTGGCGGGCCATGATTTTATTGACGTCCCTGATTTTCTTAACGCTTAATCCGGACTGGATAACTTTTCGCAGGGCATTACCTGCCGACTCCCCGTTCATCCCCATCTGATCCATCATGACACTGATGGGGGCAAGACTCTGTGCAGCCTGAAGACCGTCCTTATTCACCATCTTCAGAACAGAGCTGGTTTTAGTGAAGAAGGACAGCATGTTGGTGTCGTCAACGCCCAGATAAAACGCCTTCTGAATTGTGTCGAACAGCCCCATCATGTCTTCTGAGGCCGTTCCGGTAGCATCCTGCATCTTTGCTGCAAACTCGGCAGCCGCTTCCGGTGTTTTTTTCAGTTGTACCGCAAGATAAGCTGTCGCTTTACCCACACCACCCAGAATGTTTTCTGCCGGGATCCCCTGACGCACCAGCATCTGCATCATGTTCTGGAAATCAGCCGTTGTACCGGGTAGCTGGTTACCCAGGCCAATAGCCAGTTTATTGATGTCCTGAAAGCTCTTTCCAACCTCGCCGTTCGCATCCATCATGGCGACTTTCAGCCCGGTGGCGGCGTTTTCCTGATCGGCATAAGATTTCAGGGAAAGCGTCAGACCCGCTGCCAGTCCGCCACCAAGCGCCAGCCCACCCTGTGACGCTTCTTCCGCCTGGCGTTTAAATCCCCGGATTTTCTTTTGCATTTTCGACAGCGCGGGAGAAAGCCTGTCGACACCGGTGATCAACGCCTTAAGCTCAAATTCAGCCATGTGTGCGTTTCTCCTGCTCTATCCTGTTTGCCTGACTGACCAGTAAGGGAATTTCACTGATCGGCATATTCAGCAATTCGAAAGGATTAATGCGCCAGTAACTGGCGCAGTCAAAGAAGCGATCAGTGAGGTATTCAGCCGTCAGGCCTGGAGGAAAAAACCGGCCACAAGCCACGCCGCTGCATTCAGGTCTGCCGGAGACATCTGGTCGACAGAGCTTTGCGGCACTTTCGCCAGCCGCACGATGTATTTCGACACCACATGCGCCAGAAGTCTGACGGACTCATCCTGATTCATCTGGTAGGGATATCCCAGCTCGCGGACATCTTTCCCGGTGGGCTCATCAAACTCCAGTACGGAGAGTGTCTCGCCATGAGCGGTAATCGGTTTCTTTAACTCAAGCTCTTTCATTACTGGTAATCCCCTTCTTCACCGTGGAACTCAAGATCAACCGTGCCTTCTTCGGCATTATGGTTCGCTTCGCCGTGCAGCCAGGCAGACGACAGTACATAGACCTGACCGTTCGCCAGCTCGGCAGTGATTGTCATCTCATCAGACGAGGTGATTTTGTTCACCGGAAAATTCTTCGGCACCTTGAAGGTCCCTTTGACATAAGGCGCACGGTGAGTTTCCTTGCGGTCCACTGAGCCGTCCAGGCCGATGATGTCATCATTGACCGTCCTGTTCATGGGCACCTCAATGCCGCCGGTCAGCGATAGCTGCTGACCGTCAATTTTGAAATAACAGGTTCCCCCGATACGGGCCATTATGCAGACTCCTCTGAATACTGAAGACGGAACTGGTTAACCACGGCAAAGACACGCAACTGGTTAACATAGTCAGGCGGGAACAGCGTGTTCAGGCGGTTCTGATCGCTGGCATCACGCTCCACAACCAGGTACTGCTTGAACAGTTCGTAGTTTTCCACGATCCCCGCACGCTCGAGCTGACGGTAGGTTGCCAGCAGTTCCCCTTTGATCACCGCCGGGGTGACAATCGCCTGACCGGGACCAAAGCGGGTACCGTCACTGGCAAGCTTGTGACGCCCGTACTTACTGGTAATGACGGATTTCAGTTTGCGCAGTACATACGCGCTGGTATGCAGCGTCTCGCTGTCGAGGTAGCTGTTATCCGCAACCCCGTAAGCGTTTTTCCTGTACGTGGTGACATCACGCTGAATGCGCAGTACCCCGCTTTCGACATACGCCGTTGCCACGCCATGAGACAGCAGGGTCTGTTGTTCGGTCATCGTGAACCGTTTCCCCTTCGGCGCAGGCAGCATACCCACCAGCTCACCGGTCTGCGTGGGACGTGCCGGATCGTTGCGGATAAACACCGCTGCGCGGGCGGTACGGCTTGCCGCCAGCTCGTCGGCAGGCGTCTGGGTGTCTTTTTCGTACCCCGCCAGGGTAATGTGCTGCTGGTTAAACTGGTCACCTGCGGTCACCAGTTCTGACAGCGTGCCGATCTTTGCCGTATACACATGACCATACAGCTGACGCGCATAGCTCCAGCGACCGCTGGTATCGTTCATCTCGGTCACCAGCGTGTTAACGGAGGCCGTGTCGTTGAACGGCAGACCGATATAATCAAACGGCTCATCCGCCATTGCAGCCACCGCGCCGGTGAGAACCGGAGCGCCCGTTCCGGCGGTCCCCGTCGCCACGGCAATCTGTACGCCCGCTGGCAGCACTTCGCCCCCACCGAAGCCGTAGTAATTGAGGCTGACAGGAATTTCATTCCCGCAAAGCCCCTTATGACGCGCGGTCAGCGTGACAACACCAGCCGAAGATGAAGCTGTAAACGGCAGAGTCGGAACGGCATTGATGGCATCTTTGATACTGCTGGCAATCGTCGTGACGTTATCGCCGTTGGTCACCGGAGCCTGCACGCGGGTACGTCCCACATAGACATTCACCGTGCCGCTTTCGGTTGCTTCCCCGGTCACCGTCAGCGTAACCGTTGCCGCCGCGCCTGTGGATTCAGGAACGGCAATCACATACAGCTCGCCAAACGGGTCAGTCTGGCGATAAGCCTCGACCATACGCGCCAGCTGACTTCCCGCACCACAAATCTGGCGTGCATAGTCTGCCGACGGCATCAGTACCAGACTGTTGGCAACAATCTCTGCACCGTTATTGGCATGACCAATCAGCAGCGATGCTCCACTGTCCTGTGCAGTATTCGCCGCCGAGTTATCCATTTCCGCATAAAACAACGGAACCAGCGTATTCGACGGAATGGTGTTAAAGCTTATCGTCATCGGTATTCACCTTTTTATTCACGCGCCGGATATCACCCGCTGCTTCACGGCGCAGCCAGTAGTTGTTCTCGTCAACATTTCGCCCTTCGGCGGGCAAAAGGTCGCCGCGGGCAGGGTCAGGAACTGACCGCCCTTTAACAGGTTTGACAAACATGAGGATCCTCAGGAAGGAAGGGTTATTTCGGTGTGATGTTCGATATCGCCGTCAGGCCCGTTACCGGGCTCGAGATAATCAACATCAATCGCCAGCGTTTGCAGTTCATCCAGACTGTTCAGATCATCCTGCTGGCGGGTATCGTCTTCGGTCAGCTCGCTGATGACCGAAAAATCGAACTGATAAATCAGCTCATGACGATTCAGATCCAGCAGCGTGCCGCCGTCATAGGTAATCGGGTTACCGCACGCCTCCGGGTTCCAGCCCAGCAGAGCCTTAAAGAGCATCTGCCGGACATCGTCCACCACATCATACGAGGCAAACTGACCGCGCTCATCACGCCCGTTACTCAGTATGACAACCACGGAGAAACCCTCTTTCAGCTCCTGCCAGTAGTCGGTCTGGCTTTTGTTTTCTCCCGGAGAATCATCACCCGGTACAACATATGCCGCCGGGAGTTTCAGCTTTCCGACCTCCGGCAGATTTTTGAACTGGGCCGCGCCTGCGACCCGGTTTTCAAAATACGGACAGCGGGCACGCAGTGCAGCAATAACAGGCGTCAGTTTCATCTGTGTCGTCGCTCCGGCTTCAGTGATTTACGCAATTCCCGCGCCAGAAAATAGCGTGTCCAACTGCGGTTCTTTTCAAGCGTTTCCACCATGAAGTTATTACGTGGAGCCAGTCGCCAGCCGCTGCCACCGGATGCACCACGATGATGGCTGCGACGACGCTTTGCCCCTCGCCTCACGCCATAGAACAAAAAAGCCGGATAAAAATCACCGGTGATACGGCGGTTTCCCTCTCCATTACGCTGGTTAGGGGCTATACGTGCCATAAAACCAGGGCGATGTTTACTGGCTCTGGGTACCATGTAACCAATCGAACGAGCCAGGCGTCCGGTCTGATAACCGGGGTTTTCACCCGGTGCCGACCGCGCACGGCGCATCACCAGCCGACGGGCATCACGCATATGACGCTGACCAATCGTGACAAACGCCCGCCGGACACGGGCGCGGTTAAAGCGCATCTCCGCGGGCTGCTGAAAATCAACGTGCAAAAAGGAAGTCGTCATTGTTGCCTCCGTGACTCTGCCTACATTCGCCCAGCTCCGTACACTCCAGCAGCAGAAAACGCCGCGCCCCGTTCAGATCGCGCTGACGTTTCACCCGGTACACACTGTCACCGCAGACCACCTCATAATCAGCGGTGATCCCCCGGCGGTAACGAATGGTGATGTAATGGGTGATGGCGTCCCCGGTCTGCGCGGTTTCCTGCCAGGTGGTGGCACTGGTCTGGATAACCTTCGCCCATGTCCGGAACGTAACCGGGTATTGAGGCTCCACGCCAAAGTTATCCGCGGGCATATCCACCCGCAGGCGGATCAGGACGCGTTTATTCAGTTCGCCGGGGTCCGGCAGAATGTAGGTTGCACTGGTCTGCGCCTGACGAATTTTCATTGCGGAAAGTACCTGTACGGGCCGACAAGCCAGCCAAAACTCTGCGGCATGTCGAGTTTCTCCACTTCCGTAACCGACGAGCGGTTTTCGTAAAAATGGCTGATAAGCATCAGCATCCCCAGACGAATATCATCCGGCAGGTGCAGCCCGTCCGGATCGCTGTCCGGAATGGTTTCATCCGGTGCATAGAGCTTCCGGTTCAGATACGTTTCCGTCCGCTTTTGTGCCGCACAGGCCAGCAGTTGCAGATGGCGGTCATCAGTATCGAAATCCTCATCCAGCCGGAGTTGGGCTTTAATCTCTTCCATTGTCAGAAGCATACTCAGCCCTCTTTACTGGTCGTGGCTTTTTTCTCTTTTGTCGCTTTACTGCTTTTTGCACTGGTTCCGCGCTCTGCTAACCCGGCCTGAAGTGCAATCTCCTGCACCCGGGCAGGAAGCGCCCCGTCGTCATACTCACCGGCCCGAATGACCTCAACACGCATACCGTCCGGTGACCATTTCAGATCTTGTTTCAGGATCATGATTCTTCACCCTTCAGAACAGGGGCGCGGTTCAGCGCCCCTGAGTGATTACGCCGCTGCAATCTTCAGCAGTTTGATGGCCTGCGAATCGACCAGCATCCCGCCGGTGCGCTTGGTGGTATAAAAACCGACAAACGGTTTATTGGTGTACGGGTCGCGCAGAATGCGGGTGCCGATACGGTCAACGATGGTGTAACCCCGTTTGAAGTTGCCAAATGCAATGGCTTTCGCATCAGCGGCGATATCCGGCATCTGTTCGTTTTCAGCGATACCGTAACCCGCCAGAGAGGACGGCTGCCCCAGCTCCAGCCCCGGACGCCACAGATAGTTACCCTCGCTGTCTTTCAGCAGACGGATGGCAAACAGGCTGTTGTTGTTCATCATGAACTTCGCGCCAGTGCGGTGTGCCTTACGCAGCGTGTAAATCAGTTTGATAATGGCGTCTGCGGTCACCGTCGTCGCTTCGCCGGATACAATATGCTGAAGTTTGCCGAACGCCCGGACCTTATCGGTTTCATCGGTGGATTCATACGCCAGGAACCCTTTTGGCTTCTTGGTACCATCGCCGGAGGTAAAGGCAATTTCTTCCTGTTCGGCAAATTCGGTTGCCAGCTCGCTGTTGATCCAGGCCTCCACGTTGAAGAAAGCATCATCCAGCATTTTCTGGGTGGCCTGCGGGTTACCGTAGATTTCCCCCATGAAAGGTTCAATCAGTCCCAGTTTTGAGGTGGCAGTCTGGGAGCGCGCGTCAGTCTCGCCCACCCATCCGGAAGCCGTGCCGCCCAGATTCACCAGTTTTTTGTAGTCGGAACCGCCAACGGTGATCACCGTGGCTTCCTGGCGCATCACCACTTCATCTTTCAGCAGGGTGAGAATGTTGCGATCCAGTGCTTCCGGCACGGCATAGCCGCCGTCTTCATCGGTGCCCACCTGTAATGCCTTGCGCTCCAGATCGCGCAGACCATCTTCACGGCCTTTACGCAGGAAGCCCACAAACGCTTCTTTATGCTCGGTGGCCAGTTTATTTTGCGTACCACCTGCCGGACGTTTCAGCTCAAGCAGCTCTTTTTCAATATCGCTTTTGAGATTTTCCAGCTCGCTGAGTTTCCCGTTCAGGGTTTCCACCTGCCCGGCAAGTTTGCCTTTTTCCTGCTCAATCGCATCCACGCGCTTGTCGTTCTTTGCTTTGAAGTCGTCAAACTTCTGCTGCAGCTCCTGCGCGACCTGTTCGACATCTTTAATATCAACCGCCATCGTATTTCTCCTGATTAGAAGTTCAGATTTTTCAGTGCATTCAGTGCAGAGCCCACATCCTCAGCGTCGCGCAGGGACAGTGCGCCATAGCCCCCGGCCATGAATGCTTTGGCCTGGGTACGGGAGAGTCCGACATCACGCAGGACTCTTTCGATTTTTTTCTGTTCGGGGATTTCCCCGCGGGCCAGCGCGTTCTTGACGTCGCTAATCCGCGCCTCGTCGTTAGACGGAAACGTCACCAGACTGACTTCCCAGAGGTCGATTTCTTTCAGCAGAAAGGCTTCTTTCGTCCGGTCATATTCCCAGTCCTTCAGGACGTACCCAATAGAAAGGCCGGTTAACGAACCGGCCTTCATGTGTGCATGTGCGCGTTTTGCCAGGGGATCATCATCAATGAGCAACCGCCCCCTGACGTAAAGCCCGACATCGTCTTCCTTCATTTCGGTGTAAACACCGATGGGCTCATCCATGCGGTGCTGCCAGAGCAGCGCAGGCAACGCTTTTCTGTCACTCCACGCCCGCAGGGAAGCAGCAAATGCCCCGGACATCACCACATCATCGTGGCTGTCTTTTACACCAAAGACGGAGCCATACCCTTCAAACTCACCGGAGTCACTGACAGATTTCAGACTCAGCGGTACATCAAGACGTTGTTTCGTCTGCATTGGCGTTATCCTTCTGCTTACCGGCTTTACTGCCATCGGAGGGTTTCGTGGTCATGTTCATCGGTGTGAGATAGACATCACCACCGGGACGCGGATTCATATCTTCCAGGTCGCGGCAGTCATTGGGAGAGTAAATTCCCCAGTTGATCCCGGTGGCGTAGGCTTCAAAACGGGACTTCATATCCCCGCGCAGTAACGCCCCGGCGTTAAATTTGGCGTAATAAACGCCCTGCTTACTTTTTCGTACCAGTCCGGTGTTGATCCGCTGTTCGATGCGGGTCAGATACGGCACCAGTGAATAGTTGATAAATCCGAGCCCCAGCTCTTCGATATTGTTGAAGGTGGCGCGATCGGTGTTCTGCACCATGTGCAATGGCACACGGAACAGACGACAGATTTCTTCAAGCTGAAACTTGCGGGTTTCCAGGAACTGGCTGTCCTCTGCGTTCAACGCCATCGACTTCCAGTCCAGCCCCATCTCAAGGATCATCGGGCGGTGAGCATTGCCAAGCCCGGTGTGACGCTCCTCAAAATCTTTCTTCAGGCGCTCATAAGCCTGATCCGACAGCGTCTGCTCTGTACGCAACACACCCGACGTCACCGCGCCATTGCTGAACAGTCTGGCCCCGTGCTCTTCGGTCGCTGCCGCCAGCGATATTGCCTCGCGGGCATAGGCGATGGGATTCAGTCCCACCAGGCCGTCCAGCGTCAGCGTGCGCACATGCCAGATATCCTCCTGGGTCAGCACATCCGTGGAGCCGTCCGGGAATGTGACCTGATAGACCGGCTCCCAGCTACTGTTAAGCTTCGGTACCACACAGCCAGGATCGACGGGCAGCAGTTCAGCCACTTCGCCAAATGCTTTCACTTTGTAGGCGTAAAAGTTTCCCCTCAGGCACAGACAGGTGACCACCAGCTCCCAGAACTCCTGCGGCGTCATATATCCATTGGGATGCGTGGAGATCAGCTTATGCAGACGTTCGCCGGTGGCTCTCTGTTTCAGGCTGCCGTTCAGGTGATACAGATTGCAGGGCAACATCCCGACCGACTCTGCCAGCACCCTGACGCAGGAAAAAACCGCCGTCAGTCGCATGGCCCGCTGGCTGCTGATCTGCTTTCCGGTATAGGTGTCGTATGACAGCCCGATAGCATCCGCCAGCTCTGCTGGCGTGGTCACCGGCGCGTCACTTTTTCGTTGAAATAATCCCGAAAAGAACACTATTTACCTCCGCCGACAGACGGCTGTGTACGGTCGAGATATCGCGCCACCAGCCACGACCAGAACAGGCACAGCACCCCGGCAACAACAAAACCCGCCGGGGGATAAATCAGCCAGGCACCATACGCCAGCAAAAGCGCACCCAGCACGCCCACCAGCGGCGCGAAAATCAGCATGATCATAATTACCTCAGTTAAAGCGAGCGGATCCCGTAGGACTCAATGTGATCAGACAGCGTGTCTTCTTTCTCGTACAGCATGGCTCTGCCAACCGCCATAATCAGCGCAACTGCACCATCGATTTTGTTTTCCGCCTGCTCTTTGACGGGTTTCACCACATCATCGTTACCCGGAATGGTTTTGCCGACCACGTTGCCGATACACCAGGTCATGATGGGATTGCCATCATGATGAAAGCGCCCCGATTCAATTGCCGCTTCCAGCTCTTTCATCGGGTCGGACATGTTGGTGTAGTTCTGAATGATAGTGATGGGGTTCAGGTCTTCATCAGCAAGGTCATGTGAGAGCCCGGTCGCCCCGAAGGGGTCGATGGGTGACTCGCTGACCGGGCTGATTTTGTTCGCCGCTTTGGCCTCTTCGAGGATGTAGCGATAATCCACCTCAGCACCATCGGTAACGGTCAGGACGCCCATTTCCACCCATTTCTGAAAGCGTTCGGCTGTCCGGCGATCTTCATTTTTCTCGACGCTGTACACCGTGTCATACGGTACCCAGAAACGCGGGGCCACACTGTAGTAATGCGTTTTACCGTCAATCTCGCGGGTATAAAGTCGCGCCATGCTGTTCATATCCAGTTTACGCGCCAGGTCAAAGGCCAGAATGCACGGCTGCCCCTCGAATTGCTCAAGAGTCAGTGATTTATCCTCACAGCTCTGCCAGCTCACCAGGTTGAAATACGCCGAACGCGCCGACACCCAGATATTGAGGTGTTTTGTTTTAAAGACGTTTGCCAGACGGGCGTTATTTTTCGCACGCTGCTGCTGACTTAACAAAAATTCGCGATAAACCGACACGCCAATATTTGGATTGGCTTTTTCCAGCACCTGCGGGTCGGTCCAGTCGTCACCTTCATCAACGGTATAGATGATCCCGAACAGTTCATCGTTGGGCACCGAGCCGTTGAGCATCTCGATGACTTCCCGCCGCTTGTCGTAGCACGGCCCCTCAATGTTGTACCCGGCAGTGGTGATGGCCCACATCAGTGGCTGACGTCGCGCCCCCATCCCGGTAAGCATCGTGGTGTAAAGCGCATCGGTGGCGTGCTCGTGATATTCATCCACCACCGCACAGTGGGGTGATGAACCATCACCGGGGTTACCGATCAGCGGTTCAAACCGCGCGCCATCCTCCGGACGGTTCATGTTTGAGGCGTTAACCTCAATCCCGAACGCTTCCGTCAGCATTGGTGTGCGTTTACACATCAGTCGCGCCGGACGAAAGACTTCCCACGCCTGTTTCTCTGTCGTGGCACCGGAATACACTTCCGCGCCAAACTCGTTATCACAGGCAAAACAATACAGGGCAACACCGGCAGAGATTGCCGATTTACCGTTCTTACGGGGAATTTCGGTATACACCTCCCGGAAGCGGCGCAACCGGGTGCCTTTATTGACCCAGCCAAACGCACAGCAGATCACAAATAGCTGCCACGGCTCCAGCGTGATGGGCATCCGTTTAAATGCCCACTCACCCTTGGTGTGCGGCAACAGCTGAATAAATTTGGCGGCCCGTTCAGCCAGGTCCTTGTCGAAGCGGTAACGAAACGACTTACTTTTTTCCGCCATCAGGTCATCAAGATGGCGCTGGCAGGCCTGAATCACAAACTGGCAGGCAACAATCTTTCCGCGCACGACATCCCGGGCATACTGATTTGCAGCATTTACGTTGGGGTAAGATTTCCGGCTCATGATTCGATAATTTTCAGAAACGGGTTAGTGGCTTTCTTCTGCCCCGCCAGGCCAATCAGACGCTGGCGGCTGCTGGGGTCGAGTCCGAGCATTGCCCCCGTACTGCTCATCTCGGACTCCTGTTCTTTTTTGGCGGTCAGCTCCGGATTTTTGACCATGCCGCCCATTGCACCGGTGATGGTGTTGCCCTGTCTGGCAATATTTTTCACGGCACGTCGCCAGAACTCATAGGCTACGCACCACCGCTCAAGCACTGCGAGGTCAGTCACGCACAGCAGGCCCTGACCGCAGAGTTCTTTGGTTGTCAGTTGCCACATGATCGTGGCGAGAGGGAGCTCTTCTTCAGCGAACCACTCCGGTGGCTCAACACCTTTGATGGGCGTAAAAACGGGTTCATCTTTGTTCAGGGCTCGCTTGCCGGGGTTTCCGGCCAGCGCCTTGCGCGCCGTTGGCTTGGGGCGACGCCCGGAACGCCCCGCCGTTCCAGCCATATGCGGCACTCCTGGTTAAATTTCATTTTTCGCGGGTATAAAAAAACGATGGGGCGGGCAGTCCGGAAGACGTCAGGTCACAGGGATTTGACCCGCCCCTCCCCTCAGACAGTTGAGAATTATTATCACTTTAACCGTTCACGGGCCGTCTTCGCCTTATGGCACGGCCAGCACAGACTCTGCAGATTACTGTCAGCATCAGTGCCGCCATGCGCTTTAGGGATGATGTGGTCAACAGTTTTCGCCTCACGCACCACACCAGAACGCAGACATAACTGACACAGGCCTTTGTCACGCTTCAGGACACGCGCGCGGATACTGTCCCACTTCGAACCGTAGCCGCGCTGATGACGGGATTGTCCTGGCTTGTATTGCTTCCAGCCTTCGCTTTTGTGGCTTTCGCAGTAGCCTGACGGGTCTGTGGTGGTATGGCGGCAGCCACGAACACGGCAGGCTCTGGGGATTAAGGCAGGCATGATAAATCGACTCGTTTAACTCTTCTCTGTCTACAACGCAAATCACAAACTCCGCATTCTTCCCTCCATTAAAACTGAATATTGAAGAGGGATTATGAAAAAAGATTATTTAATCAATCTGATAATCAATATCTTACTTAAGATGATAATAAAGCTTTGCGCAAATTGGATATTGGAACACTTCCACATATGGTTGAACCATCTGCTGTCTTACATGAGCTGACACTGTTCATCCGCACACGAGTGGTGTGGTAGGCATATTGATTCGAGCGCTTATGAATGCAGCCCGGGTATTGTGAGCTGCAGCTGGGTAGCCAGGTTACTAATTTCAGCCATCAGAACTGGCTTGGTGTAACGCCAAGCAGCCAGTCCCTGCCCGCAAAAGCTCGCCATATCTTTCTTCTGATCAAACTCGTGACACTTCATATTGAGCTGTGCACTTAAGCTGCTGCGATGCTGAAGCTCTCCGGTGAAGTAGTCATCGAGGACTTTATAGGCTGCATATTTAAATTCAGGGTTTAGCCATGCTGCGTAATCATAAGCAACGAACTTTCCTCCATAAGTTCCACCGTGCACACCGCGTTCCGTAAAAACCACAGATTCGTGGTTTTTCTCCAGCTCAGCCAAGAACTCTTTGGTCTGCTTGTTTCGCAGGTAGTGGTACGGCGATTCAGATTCACTTTTACCACTAGCTTTCCACATGTCAGTGAGGCAGATCATTCCTGATTCATCAACACGGATCGGTGTATTAAAAAGCGTGATTGCTTTCATAGCGCTATTACCTTTTAGAAAATTGAGCCTGCCCCACAGAAAAGCCGCCCCGAGATGGTCGCCACCATATACGGCAGTTCTCAGGCTCAACTTTCTGAAAGGCTCGGGTGATAATGTGCGCGTGGGGTGCGCAGTGAAATTCAGATGTGAAAAAGCCCCGCTAAAAGCGAGGCCATAAATCACTTGATATCTTACTGAGGACGTTGAAGAAATCCGTACTGAGCGAGTGTCAGAACAATGTCATAAGACCCTTGCCTGTCTTTATAGCAAGTTTTATCAACTAACTCAGCTTTGCTGATTCCGGGCAAATCAAGAATCAGATTCGCAACTTCAATTGCCCTTTGGTACAACTTACCGACCTTTCTCTCCCCATGCTGTGGTTTTACATTCTTCAGATAACCGCTATCCGTCAGAGCGAGAAACGTTGCCCTTGGGCATCCTTTCTTTCTTGCCGATTCGCTTTCTGTAACCTCAGCGACTGCAGCCTCCCATGCATCACGAGGGGATAATGAATTATCAGCAACCAAATAATAAGCAATTAAAGCAGCGCGCGCGTATTGAGACATAATGCATCCATATACAAAAATCTTATGGTAAGACTTTTCTAATATGAACACTGTGATCTCACATACTCTTGCAGGCCATTCAATTGGTTAGTTATGGTTTCAATGCGCTCTCTGAGAACGAAATAATCCCGTTGAGCGGTGTCAGTAAGTCTGGGGCTGGAGCCATCATCCACGCCGGAGGCGGCGGTGATTTTATGCATGTCGGGACAGACTGCTTTGACGCGCAGCCACTTACGGCCAGCAGAAACATCAGCACGGAGACTTTCGATAGTCGCGTTAGCATCAGCAAGCTCCTTTGTATATCTGGCGTCAAGTTCTGCTACGTCACGTTGACGCTTCTGCATATCAGAGAGCGTCGCCATAGCCGAATCTAATGCCATTGCGTTTTCGTCGCGCTGCTTTTTGTATTCAATGGCTTTATTGTGGTAATGATTCGCTGAAAAGATAAAAGAACCAATGACAGTAACGAAGAAAGCAGCGATAACCAACTTATAGCTCAACTTCATTTACCACCCCACCAGCCTCTTTAAATCGGGCAATCAGGTCACCGATTTTATGTTCATACTGACCGTAACCAGCGCCCGGCAGTGAAGCCCAGATATTGCTGCAACGGTCGATTGCCTGACGGATATCACCGCGATCAATCATCGGTAAAGCGCCACGCTCTTTAATCTGCTGCAATGCCACAGCGTCCTGGCTTTTGGGGGAGAAGTCTTTCAAACCAAGCTGTTTACGGTAAGCATCCCACCAACGGGAAAGAAGCTGATAACGTCCGGCAGCTGTTGATTTAAGTTTCGGGTTTAGCGTGACAAGTTTGTGAGGGTGATCGGAGTAATCAGTAAACAGTTCACCACCAACAATAACGTCATAACCGTGGTTACGTGTCGGTTGTCGCCCGTTATCCGTTCCTTCTGACCATGCCACCATATCGAGGAAAGCTTTACGCTGGGAATTTAGTGCCTGCATAAATTACTCCTTAGAGCCACCAAACTTGTTACCGATTACTCTCATTGCAGCCCCACGAATTGCATCGACCCCGATCAGCCCCACCCCACCACCAATGGCAACAGAAAGCGATTTAGGCCATCCGACATACTCAAGCGCGGATGCAAATGTCAGCGTCAGAGCGCCACAGAGCAAAATTTCGAGTGATTTTCGTTTCCAGCCGCCACCACCACCAAAATAGGCAATACGCAAACCAGCCATAACAATCGACATAATCACTGCGCCCAGCGGCGTATCTCCACGCCACCAGCTCTGGAACAACTCCAGCCAGTCCGGCCAGGTATTTGGGTTATGAGGCATTTCGTCATCTCTCACCTCGCGATTATTTGCGGGTGCTGTGTTGGAAATAAAAAGGCCAGGCAACGTGGCCACCAGAATTATTTCCCCACCAGTTCACTTACCTCTTTCACCGTCTGGTTAAACCGATCTGACTCAAGCTCAACACCTAACGCCCGACGCCCCAGCGCCATTGCTGCTTTTATTGTGGAACCGGATCCCATAAAGAAATCAGCAACCAGATCGCCTGGTCGACTACTGGCATTGATTATTTGCCGGAGCATATCCGCAGGCTTCTCACACGGATGTTTACCCGGGTAGAACTGAACGGGTTTATGCGTCCAGACGTCGGTATAAGGCACGGAAACTGATACGGAGAAATAGCGCCGGAGAGTTTTAAACTCATCCAGCAATTCAGAATATTTGCGATTCAGTGAATCATAAGATGCCACCAGCTGGTGGTGTGGTTGTTCCAGTTGTTGTTCCTGAAACTTCTCTGCCGCTATACGGGAAAACAGTGCCTGCAACTTCCGGTAGTCAGCCTCATTCGGCAACTGCCACTGACTGGCACCAAACCAGTGGGAAACCATATTTTTCTTACCAGTGGCTTCGGCAATCTGTTTTGCCGTTATACCCAGTTCGGCACGAGCATCCCTGAAATACGAAATCAGCGGTGCCATTATGTGCTGTTTGAGTTCCCTTTCTTTTGCCGCATAGCCGTCACTTTTGCCGCAATATGGCCCCTGGTAATGTTCAGCAAACAGAACACGCTCTGTGGCGGGAAAATATGCGCGCAGACTTTCTTTATTACACCCGTTCCATCGTCCGGACGGCTTCGCCCAGATGATATGGTTAAGCACGTTGAAACGTTCACGCATCATGATCTCGATATCAGATGCCAGGCGATGTCCACAGAACAGGTAAAGGCTTCCGGCAGGTTTCAGCACCCGCCAGAACTGGGCCAGACAGTGGTCCAGCCACTTCAGGTAATCTTCGTCCCCTTTCCACTGATTGTCCCAGCCGTTGGGCTTCACTTTGAAGTACGGCGGATCGGTAACAATCAGATCAATGGAGTCATCAGGCAGGGACTGAATAAAATGCAGGCAATCAGCGTTGATTAAATCAGCACTGTTTATTTTTACAGTATTTTTCATGGATCAGTAAGCGTAACTCTGGTAGGCTCACTCTGCTTTTGCGCTAAAGCAGTGGGCCGAGGTTCGCTTGTGACCAGTAAGCATGAGCGAATGGCTGGCAGGTGCTACCAACACCCACCAG
>NZ_VATP01000042.1:0-13519 GCF_005781125.1 Escherichia sp. E2748 | reverse complement strand
CTGATTTTGGGCCAGGGTCATTTGGCAGGGTTCTCAAAAAATGCATGGAACTAAAACGGGTCTATTTACATAGCAACCACAATATCATTCCTGAAAAAAACACTTACAGGTAATATCATTATCATATAAATTATTTTCTAACTAACTTAACAATGTTGAAAATGAAGAAACATGCTACCATTGGCATAAATGAATTTTCTTCTTTTTTATTTATAAACCATTAAAATATTATTATTTAATTACTATTAAAGAATGATTATAGTTACTCTCTATATTTCACAAACTTTTGATTGCCTACGTTATTTTTTTCAAAGTTTTTATACCGCTAATTTATCAACAGGAAATGCAGTGCTATTGAACCTTTCATTTGCTTTAATGACCAGGTTGTATCACGACCTTACCTTTGAATGCTAACAAGTTCGGGTCACTGACGAGGCTCAACTTGCATGATTCCTCAGATCCCCCCGTTATCTTTGGCTACGTCCAGAGTTAAATGGTAAATTTTAAACATGTTCCTTTATATGGTTTGGTATCCTATCATAATGTGCACTTTCAATAAGTTATAACCAAAACTACATTCTCCAGTAACTTGTTATTCTTAATTGATGCAATCAAATAACAGGTGATGTCAGATTTCATAATTATCATCAAGATTTTATTTTTTTTCGTGTGAAAATGAATGTATCTGATAGATCAATAACCTTGGATTTTATTGTTTTTAATGGAGAATTATATGATAACAAAGATGACAACCAGGTTACTTTTTGCCGGCACACTAATTCTTCCCGTTTTTGCTTTTTCTACAGTTCTTACGGCACAGCAAAAAAATTATCTTGAAGAAATTATGGCGACACAAATCAGTGATGAACAAGATAGAACAGCGATCAAAAATGAGTGGACCGAAGCACATCAGGTAGCAGAATTCCTGTGCCTCCCCGTTGCAATGGCTGTTATACAAAAACATGAATCTCTCGCCGAGAAAGTCATACTCAGTGACGGGGAACAAAATAGTTTAATATTACATACTCCTATCAGACTAACTGGCAATGGCCAATATCTTATTTCCGGGTCGAAATGGATTCCATTTTATTTCCGCTGTGATTTATCTTCTATCACTGGCAAAGTTACCCGCTTTGTAATTGATCATCATACTCCATATCCTCATAGAAATGCCGTTTTACAATAGAACCTCCCCGCCAACTTAACATTTATCATAGATAAATCATTCCTGTTACCAGGCAGGAATGAGTATTATTGCTGTTCACTCTCTGATGAGATATACCTTTTTTTGTTACGGTAACTTCAGGTTTCCAGCCCCCACGATTTTCCGCGTATATGCCCCTGTTGTTTCTCTTATTTTTCTATGACCATTTCATACTCAGCCATAACTGAGTTTACGATCTGAACTATTGTAACCTGATTTTCGTCATCATTTCGCAGCCAGGGTGATAAACAGCAGTCTTATGCCAGGCAGCGTCTAAGCGCCAGAGGATTATGACACGTTTAACCACTTCAATGATCACAGATATAAGTAATCAACTGTATTGAACATCTGATATAAATCTTCTATTTTTATATTATTTTTATTAAACTGGTCAATAATACGTATTCCACTTCGACAATACTGTTCAGTTAGACAAACGTAGTGTGTGTGATATAAGAAGTAGATATTCAAACAGAACATAAGGAACATGATATGAAAAAAATACACTTAATACTACTATTCTCATTCATATTATCAGGATGCACAACAGAATGGCAACGCACTCGCTCAGATGCCCAGGATCTTTCAACTGCACAATATGAATGCGGAACATTGGCTGAAGAGAAATATCCCGTTAAGAATAAAGTAGCGGAAAGAACAGTTTATGATGCGCATGTCGAAAAATGTCGCAATAACAGGCACTGCAAAAAAAAGTATGATAGCTCACCAACCTTACGAAGTTATGTGATTGACGTCAATGAACATACTCGTTATGAATGGATGGAACTTTGTATGCAACAAAGGGGATGGATATCCAAAGTCAAAGTGCTTATGTAAGGTAAGTGATAAGAATAATTATCAGGCAATGGCCCTATATACACAATTTTTAATCCTGTTAATAATGATTCTTGTGTGAGGTAACTCCTGCTACAACCGTCCTACTCATTGTTCGATTTTCCCACCATGTATCATGGTGGGTATTTTTATCTCAAAAGAAAATATCATCTAAATATGATTACGTTCGATTATCTTTATCGTTAGAATTTTAGTTAGTGCGCATTTTGTATTCTTCCATATATCCCTGTTCATTATCGATACATTATTGTATTGCTATATAGTTCCCCCCTACTGACATCATACATCGACAGCTTGCCCCAGAAACTACGGGCATACGCTTCACTATATTTGTCACAGCGCCGCTATATGCCCGTACTAAAACAGCAATATGTTACTGTAAGCCCGGATTCTGGTTTCTATCAGAAAGTCTCGCTTAATTGAGCCACAGCACCGTATGTCCGATCAGTGCCCACCAAGCCTGCCAGATCCAGATGTACCATATTAAAAGGTGAAATGCCGATACCGGCAGTAAACGCGCTACCCTCTGAAGAAGCGATGTTCTGACGATAGCCCGCACGTAGTTGCACCCAATTCCAGGCGTTAACTTCAGCACCCAGAGCCGCAAACTGGCACTTTTTATCATGGGTAAAACCACTGGTCGGCGTCAGATCCACATCCAGCGCAGTCGTCACGATTCCATTATGCCATGAGCCCCCGGCAGTTACCTGTGGTCGAATCCTGAAGGTTTCTTTCAGCCCGTTAACTTCTTTCGTATCAATACTACGGGGAACAATGTTTTGCCCAGCCAGTCCCAGCATCCAGTGTTCATTCAACTCAGTAGCAAAACCAATGTCAGCATTAACACCGGTAGTATTATTACGGTATTCATGGCTACGGAAATCGTGGCTGTCGTAATTCTGTACCGTGGTATTGTAATTAAACAGATCCACACGCTGATATTTCGGAGTTACGCCAAGAGAATACCTGAGCCCGTTCGTCTCAAACGTCCTGGCAATAGCAATCCCGACATCACTCACTGCCGCCGCACGACCGTAGGCCCGCGATGTCAACGTATCAGTATCACTCGCTGTTGGAATAATTTTGCCCTTAGTCACATCATCCAGATATTGCAGATCGTGGTCGCTGACCTTTCCTTCCACCGTTGCCGTCCCCCATGACTTCAGTATCAGGGCAAAAGGTAATTGACTGTTGGGAACTGTCGCGACCATGCCTACACTCGCCAGCACATTCACCTGTGTATTTTTAAATTTCTCCAGTTGATGTTGCAGATCGGTCGCGGCACCCAAAGGCGCGACTGCACCAGATAGAGCGGCGTCATAGCGATCCCAGGCATCCTTCACGGCATCCACATCGTCCTGCAAATGGTCAGGATCCGATACCTGTGCTCCGACTGACGGCAGAATCATGCTGAAATCATCGGAAGCGGTGGCACTCGTCATCAGTGCCGGATTAGCGAGTGCTGCCGCACAATAATGAGACGATGCCACCCCCGTCCCTCCCATAGCATCATTACTGGCTTCCATATAGGTCGTAGACGCCTGAGTATTACCTGAAAGAGTAGTAAAAAAAACACAGGTCAGCAGAGAATACTGACTTAGCGTAAATTTCATTTTTATTTTCCTGGCCAAAAGAATGAATTGTTTTTAATAAAAACCCCACCAAATCCATATACAGGCATCGCCCCAAAAAAAATAGTGCGTAGTTATCACGCAGGGAGATACTGATATTTAACCGATGCCGAAACAGATTGTTTGCTATGACTCAAGACACCTAACCAATCGATAAGTTCACAGATATTGATCGCAGTAACTAATAGTCTTTTTTTAATAATCTGAGGCTGGTGCATCACCACCGTGGTCAGCATTAGGCAATGCTCACTTATTGATTTTATTGAGTATAACTTACATAAACGAAAATGTGTGTTTAATTTACGACTTACAAGAGCGCTATTCCTGAGTATAACAGGACACTTATATTTTTCGTATTTTGCACATTATTTTATTTATATTTATTTAAATTCATTCAGTTATAACCTTCTATCAAACTTCATATCTTATCCTTAAGCAAAATAAAATCGTTATCACCGTACAATTCATTAACAAATAAACCATTGATGATATACAAAAATAGTTATATCAAATAATAAATTACTTTAAGAAAACACAGGCCGGATTTCACGTTCTAATTCATCACTGAATAGAAAAGTAGATTCATTGTAACAACGCCTGCTTTATGGTTTCCCATCAGAATTTCATCACGATACCATCAGGATATTCCAGTCTCCCGTTGCAATGATAGACGAACAAAATCCGATCTTTTCTACCCGTTCAAAAGCCGGTCCAGAGTTAACATTTTTTCACAGCGTGCCAATTCCCGGATTCAAAGAGATCTTAAAGAAATCATCGGATGAATTTACAGCATCGGAATTTCTACATATTAACGAGAGGTCTACATTATGTATCGACATCATCGTTCTTTATTGTTTTTACTGATGTTAGGTTACCATGCCTCAACACTAGCATCGCCGGTCCACCACGTCAGACACACTCCTGTCGTCAATCATCATCGCAAAACAAAAACATCCCACTCGACATTAAAATCGACAAGACAGCATAAATTGTCGCCCAATACAATCTTCATTAATACGCTAATGGCACAACTGGGTAAGCCATATCGCTGGGGAGGTGCATCCCCTGAAACCGGATTTGATTGTAGTGGTCTTATCTGGTACGCGTGGCGTAAGAATTTTCACATTACCCTTCCCAGGACCGCCGCCGGCATGTATTCCATGCCACAGGCACACCATGTTCCTTATATGCTTCTACAACCTGGTGACATGGTATTTTTCTCAATACATGGGGAACGTGTCGATCATGTCGGTGTTTATGTGGGAAATGGGCATTTCATAGAAGCGCCACATACGGGGCAAAATGTCAAAATTGTCAGCCTGGAAAAAGATTTTTACCGTCGTCATTATCTGGGAGCGAGACGTCTGATGATTTCCTGAGGCGTTCCGACTCCAAATGCTGACCACACAAAAGCAGGGAGGACTTCAGTACATCCTTATACTGGACGGACTGGAGCTCTCCCTCCAATGGATATGTGCTTAGAAAGCCTCATATATATCCATCATTCTCTCTGGAGAGTGACTGTCAGGAAACTTCTAATCACACGCCACTTTATACCGGTCAATTAACTTAACAAGATGATTTAAAATAATATTTGTATACTCCTCCATAAGAATATAATAATTATTATTTCTACGATAATAAATCCTACAGTACATAAAATAGAATGAACTATAAGATAACCATAAGCAGGCCAGTATATAAGCCATAAATAACATCGGATTTAATTTTATTAATATCCATAGCGTCCCATTATACGGGGATAAAAATATTAATTTTACCAGCAATGAGGGTTTGTTTATGAATGCAATTACCGGTGTTTTAGTGGATGGACATATTTTTCATATTAAACATCATATGATTGATGATTATCATTTTCCTAACACTCTGTTCCCTGGTGCTATCTTTAAGATGGTCATTGATGATGACCCGGCCAATAATACTAATGTATCCTGGAAGTGCATTCCTGATAAAATACTGACTGTTAGTCAGGATGCACCGTGACCTTTCCGAACGTGGATGAAAGTTGTTGTAGTAAATCGTTTTATATTTTTGCTTTAGATAAAACAACAGGTGAATTTTTTCAGGCTATACCTTTACTGTAAGACGTTATTTTAAATATAGCACTGAAATTTATCACACAAAAGAAGGGGCGTTAGCATGGATTACAAGCGTAAAGGGACAACTTCCAGCACGGCGCGATATTATTGATTCCGATTTGAATAATTATGAACAATATAACAGACGAAAGGTTAATGCCGGACTTTATCAGGAGTGGGGCACATTGGCTAATATTGGATGGAAATTAGATCCACAGTTAGATGGTTACTGTCGCATTTATACGACTGAAAACGATAAATTTTATTGTGCTGAAAATAATGGACTAGACCAGCTCACTGATTCCAGGTATATCGTTCAGGCAGTAGCATTCTATGGCTAGCCTATAGCCAAATAATGAGAAAGGTTAAATTTCTTTGCTCACTACCATTCGCATTATTGTAAAGCAAACAACCACTAAAATTATCAAAATACACAGTAAAAAAGGATCTTATAAAGATCCTTTCTTACGCTATCCATACAGTCTTTATCCTTACCAAACCTATCTGCAACACAAGACCGTACGAATGAGGACGTTTGAGGTACAACTTTACTGCATCTCGCTCGTTTTTATACTCCAGGTAATCTGAAGTGCATAACGTTCATAGCAGGAATCGATTACCTGTCTGTTGTAAATCCTGACCAGGCACTTTCACCAGTTACAGTTATTAAATTACAGCCATGCGCAGATTATCGCTTCTCGCGTGATGCACTTTTTTCCGGAACAACAGTGACGTTCTCACTTTTTAGCTCGACAATTTTTTGTTTTACGGGAGCCTGAGTTAATACTTCAGCTTTACCTGTAAGAACACCACCTTTCTTAATAGATAAAGAAACATAAACCAATGTTCCATCCAGACGGCCATTTTCATAAATATCAACAGAATCAGACTGACAATGCCCTTTTATATTACCATCCACAATTAACTCCCGGCTGGTAATGTTTCCTTCCACGACACCATTGCGCATTATTTTCACCAATCCATCCTTAGCAATTACATTCCCATTCACACAACCATAGATGTATATTTGTTTATTAGAATTTATATTGCCATCAAAGACGACATCACTGGCAATAACCGTGCTATCTGTCCCTGTCTCATTAGCTGAATTTCTATTTTCCATTTTTTTTAAAGTACTACCGACGTCTACAACACTTTCCGGTGTTGAAAGTATTTCTAATTTATCTTTTGCTGTCTTAGCTTTGTTAAACATCATGAGTATCCTTTTCTGTAAAAAATGAGTTGAGAAAGAAAAAATTATGAGGAAAAACAATATTACTGCGATAAAAAACTTTCCTGAATACCAGAAAAATAATGCCAGACCCCAGGAAATGATTCCCGCATTCAGAAACATGTTGTTTGCTGTATAATTATGAGAAATAGAGTTCATCGGTGAAATCATCTGTAAACGATATCTTCGGGAAGATGCTTATCCCAAATGATGTTAAGACAGGGTAACTTCCCCATAAATACAGTCGCCATTACTGTGATTGTGTACGCTACTTCATCCCACAATAACTGTGATGTATTGCTTCTTATCTCAACATATTTACTTTGATTTACAATAATCATGGCCCGGGACATAACATACCCTTCTTCAGTGGTTATACGACTGCAATGAGGATCTGCTGCCGCAATGTACATTGACTCACTGTACAAATCGGCCCAAGGGGAAAATTCTAAAGGGTTGAGGTCATGAACTAAACGACAGGTAGCCAGAAAGAGTCGTTGGCCATCTGAACAGAGGTAAATATGCTCTCCACAGAACATGACAGCCGATGGCGTAAAAGTATCGCATCAATAGCAACCATGAAGGGTGGCATGATGGGACCATGGCCTGACGGCGACTCATGAAAGAACTGAGGTAGCTAGTTGCCAGCTGCCTCACAATGGGTATAAACGCGGTGGTTCTGGATACACGCTATCTTGAATCACCTTAACTGGTTGAGATATGGCCAGTTTTAGTTAATCAATACAAATCCACGTTGAGCGTTATGTGTTGATATCGATGCGAAGGTATTGAGAAAGTAGTGAGCCGTACAGGGTTAGCCTACCGGGCATCATGAAACCGGCGCGAACGCCTTCACCCCTGTACACCCATCATATGCGAAAGTGACCATGCTTAGGGCATAAAAAAACCGCTAATGCGGTATATGGCACGATGATTATCAAGAGGGTAATCCCGGCCGCAGATTTACTACAACACCGGAATATTCTACCAATGGCACATTTATGTCAATTCAGGTAATTACCGGGGAGTTAATAAAATGGTTAATGAGTCAGCGCTAAGTCAGGCATTGTCCAGGAGCCCCTGTTCAGCAAGTCATCTATAACATCTGGAATAGAGAAAGATATAAGCCAGACATTAGCTGATCGGGTTCTGTATAAATAATCAGTAACAGCCAAATCACCCTGAGCTAATAGACCTTATAAGTTCAGAAGCACTATTCTTATAATTAGTTACTAACTCAATGATCTGTTTAACTTCAAAATAAAGGGAAGGGTCAACTACAGGAATAACATCATTACTCTTACATATAAATTTAGTTTTCTCACTACCTGAATAACAACGTTCAGCCTCAGCAAGAATAGATATTACTGAACCGCATTCAATATTGTATTCTATTAAATTTCCATTTAATGAGATTGCAGGAATCCTGAATTTTGATTTGATTCTATCATTACCATCTATTATCAAACCTTTTGATTCAAGATATTTTTCTATTACTGTAACATAATCAGCACCTAATGCTTCCAGCCCTGCAACTATCGCAAAGATATTCTGTATATTATTCAGTATAATCAATGTGTTATCTAATAATTTTTTCGCATATTCTATATATTGCAGGGATGTTTTTTGCCACTTTTGATACTCTTCGTTTCTATTTTCATTTTCCTTTTTTACAACATCTATATATTGATAAATTTCCCTAAAATCCCCCTCTTCCCCATTCAGTTCAAAAATACCAGAAATGCCTCGCGTTATATGGTGCAGTAATATTTTAATTGCTTCATTGAGCCTATCATTTGCTTTCTGGTAGCGTTTTGAACGTATTAGAGCTTGTTGACGAGTTTTCTCTAATTTTTCTGCGATTCGTGCATTAACAACAAAATCACCTTCAATTGTGGATTCAGGGAGGGCCGGATAATGATATTTTTTGATAAGTGACAGAGCGTAAGGTTCTTTGCTTACATCTACCACCTGAACAGGAAATTGAACCAGTATTGGCAGGTCATCGCAATAATGTGATGATGTCTCACTACGAAAAGCTAATGTCCCGTTAATCCCTAATTTTTTTACACAATAGTCGTCAACGCTACACATAGTAAAGTATGCGTCTACTAACTGAAACCTCTTCAACAACCGCTGTCGGCAATCAGAATTTTTTGCTATATCCAGCAATCGGCATAATAGCCGGTAGTTGCCGTAACCAGACTTATCATTTGTAGATACCAATAAACTCAAACTGAGACAGGCCTGTGAGACCAGGTGACGCAATGCTTCAACATACTTTTGTTGAGCAAGTTCTTTTTCTGCGCTTTCAGATAGTTTTGCTATTTGCGAAGATACTATTAATAAACCAGTAATTACCTTCGCTTCTTTTTTCTGCGCCTTGCCAAAATCAAGGCTAATTGTACGCATGATGATATTGAGACGGTTATGTATTGCATAGTCAGCAATAGCCTCAGCCCTGCTAAAATCGACGTTTACCCCTGCGACATCCAGCAGATGTTTTGTCGAATACGTTTCAATTCCATCCAATGCAGCGGTTTCTAAATGACTCATCGCACATACAGTAGAGCATACCTGGACATATTTTTCTGACATATGCGATTTTCTCCCTTCAAAGGGATCGGCACACTAAGCTGATATGTCCTAACACGACTTAACAAGCACAGAACACATCATCAGTAGCGATCCCAACGCTTAATCCTTACGGTTCTTTTATTCAGATTTTCCGACGTTAACGTTAATAAAATAAAAACTGGGTCAAACAGCCATCATGGTAATACTGTCGCAAGGTGAACAGTTCAGTATTTATCTAAACTTTTTTGCCTACACACCTGAAAAGCACATGCAGGATTATTGGTACATAGTAGCCATTACATTCCGAAATAAAGCTCTTTTCTATCAGGTTGTTGCCTTACTGTAATCTGCCATTTAGTCATGCTGACTTATCCAAAGCGATTTCATGTTCTACTGAACTGTCTTTTTCATTCATGATGATTAAAATCTTTCGCCAACCTTCAGTGTAAGCAATCCATTGATTTACTGCATTTTTTCAAAAAATTTCAGGTTGAAATCGTCAACATTAGCATTCGTGTACTTAGTGTTCCTCTGTCAGTCATTAACTATACGTTGATCCACACCTATAACAGATGCGTTTTATAACAACATTTCATCATTTAACAATGTTAAGTGAGATTTTTATTGATAAAGCGACCTGGTAGCTATTTTTGCAGGCAGTAAGAAAAGCGCATCAACAGACTTTATAGCCCCCAATTTTAAGGTCAGAACTCAATCCGTAAATTCCACTTTCAGTTCCGGCGCCAAAGAGTTGAGAGTCACAATAGGTATAATGTGTTAACAATCACTGAATGATATTTCAGCTTCTCTTCACTCTGGTGATTTCGCCATAGAGAAAACACAAATAAACCATTGATTTATAGTATTTTTTGCTATCAATTTCAGGGTGAAATCGACACACGGTTACTCAGTGCAAACTATTATTTCATGCGTAACTTTATAATTTTTGTTTTACCAATGAGGAATATGGCAGAAATGGATACTACGTCCACATATCAGCCATATTAAATGGAGTGCCTTTCCACATATAACATAAAAAAAGGACTAAGCATCTCGATCAAAGAAAAGCCATCTACACACAGCGGGCTAAGAACGTAAGGAATGAATTAATAATGACAAGAAGAAAACAATTAAATAGCCTGCTAAAAATCGGACGACATCATGGGGAAAGCTTTTCAACTTACAGACTGATATGAGTAAAAAAGAATAACACACATATGAATAACAGATTGAAAGTGTAATTAGCCTGAAAAAGACGATTCAAGTTTTGATGTCATTTCTATAAAAGACCAATTCAAATTAATACTATAGATAGTAATCTTATACTCTGGCTGACCAGGATAATGAAGGATTATCCTTATGATAGACTATAGGCAGAACGTATTTATTAAGGATAAATAAGCTACAGTGAGTAGCAAGCATCTTTAACATGCATGAGCGTAAGTATGATCATCACCAGGCTCTAACCTAACCAGAACGCCAGGATATAGTTATCATTTTGAATTATTTATTGTTTATTCATATATTGATTTTAAATTGCACAAATATTCGTACGCGCAAAAGAGCAAGATGCCAGAGCTATCAAAGCAATCTGAACCAGATCATGCAGCATAAGCTATAGAGAGAACAGATGTTGTAAGAGATATCATCAGATTAGCTCTTTTATTTTGAAATAACATATAGATATAAAAATACATATGTTAAATGATACAGATATAACAGGCACTTTCGTTAATCAGACAACATTATATCCTCATCCCTCAAACCAATATAACAGTGTGTCATAAGCACTTTATCAGCTTTCTTACACTCTTACCTGATAACCACGTCCCGAACTTTGGCCTCTGAGCTTTCCTGTTTTTATCTTTTCTTTAGCTGATGTTTCTCAGCATATCAGTACGTTAGTTTCATTGAAATAAACTATAGGCAGCAATATAAACTATAGAGAGCAACATATGCTATAGGCAGTAACATAAACTATAGAGAGGGAACAGAGTCGATTTTTAAGATTAATATAAGCTATAGCGAGTATCAGCACTAAGGCAAAAAACAAACAACTATTTGATTTACATTACATTATAAATATTCGTGTTTACTTTTTAATCTACTTATTACTCATTATATTTAAATCAGTAATCCTTAACTTGATGCAAACACCATTGAGCAGAGCAAAGGTCGCCAAAATCCTATGTAAAACCAGGCTTAAAAGAGATCAATAGTGATGCAGAACAGCACCTCTATTGATGTGAGAATGAGAAGAGATGTATTAAATACATTAATTTTCAGCTAGTTATATAAACAACTGAGATATCAACGTTGCAAACTCGAAAGACACTATCCGATTAAACATAAACTATAGTGAGTATTCAGTCCATTCTACTGACTACAGCTTATGTTTTACGAAGGTTCAAAAGAGCTTCCAAATCTTTGAGATCAATCCCCAGCTTTTCTAGTAACTTAACTTTTTCAATCAGAGAAGGATCAACCGAGTCATTTGTATGCTCAGGTTGTTCATAGGCTTCACTATCAGAGCGGGGAGCTTTTAACTTAGGCCTGCGATAATGCACGTTAAAATACACACTCCGTCCACGTTGCAGCTCCGTATAATCCAGATATCCGATCTCTTTCAGCTGCTCCATTGCCCTGCGAACCGTCTGATTTTGCGAAAAAACAGGCGATTTCAGGTTTAGCCTGGCGCGTAAACGCGCTATTGAGATAGGAGCAGGATTTTTGGGCAAGCTTTCGATATAGGTGTACAGAGCCTGCGCGGACTCACGCCGCTTAAGCGCGTTTATCGCTTTTAACTGCAACAGAACTTTTCGGTCAAACTGATAAAGCTCAAATAATCGGGGGTCAGCCTGGAGTATGACGATATCTTTAGCTGTGTCGTAGTACGCGGATTGAACCAAATGCGTCGTATATTCTTTAGTCTGGCTGGTAAACGAAATGACTGTCCCGGCAATCCGTTTTAAGGAAGGGCTGATACGTTCACGAAGCTTTTTAGACGATCGGCTTGACGGGATCCCGCAAAGCTTTACAAATTCAACAAACGAAAGCTGAACCTTATCACCTATAACTTTATGTTTTGCAAAAGAATGTATGATTCCCACCCAGGTTTTGAAATCATTGTCCATATCCAGTCGCGGGCCAATGATTTCCACTTTGTCAAAACCCTCAGCCTTAGCAAGTGAGAGTCTGGTCAACTCTTCAGTGGCATCTGTCGTTGAGAGTATATTTTTTTTACTGTTTTTAAGCGATTTGAGGGTAGGCACAAATACCCCCAGGCGCATTAGCGCAACAGGCTGTACAGTGTTATTCGCGTTTGGAGTAAGAGATACAACTTCTCCTGTTCGCTTATCTACTTCATCAAAAAAATCTTTAATATCAATATCTTTTTCCAAAATCAGCTCCAAGTTTGGGCACCCAGTCCATATAACCGAGCTAATAGCACAAGAAAACAACTGTTGATATGCTGTGAGTAACCTGTGCATACAGTTGTATAAATCTATCAATACATCCGTATGTCATTATAAAATAATGAAAAAATACATTATCGCTATCGTTTAATTTTATAGAGACTGCTCACTATAGCTTATACAGACTGCAAACTACAGCCTGGGTTTATCTCGCTACAGCATATATGAATGCAGGCTATAGTTTATAATTTACAAACTATAGCTTATCAAGATCGCCCGGAAGTCAATGTTGACGCAGGCTACAGCGATCGGGGATCTATTTAGGATCTTAAAAGGATCTACTTAGGATCAACTACTGTGATCTAAACGAATAAAGTAATTATGAGTAATGAGCAGAAAAGTTCATCGCCAGAACCCGAGAATGACAAGAGACATTGACCCTGGCCCAAAATCAGCGCAGTGCTAAATCAGAGATCTTCGTCTTTCTGACCCTGGCCCAAAATCAG
>NZ_VATP01000041.1:0-27340 GCF_005781125.1 Escherichia sp. E2748 | reverse complement strand
GACGGCCATGCGAAAAATTTTTCGGTTTTTATCCAGGCCGGTGGCAGTTATCGACTCACGCCATTTTACGACATCATTTCAGCATTTCCGGTATTGGGTGGCGCGGGAATACACATCAGCGATCTCAAACTGGCAATGGGGCTTAACGCATCCAAAGGCAGAAAAACGGCAATCGATAAAATTTATCCGCGACATTTTTTGGCGACAGCAAAGGCGCTGAAATTCCCGGAAGTGCAGATGCATGAAATCCTGAGTGACTTTGCCAGAATGATTCCCGCAGCACTGGATAACGTGAAGACTTCATTACCGGCAGATTTTCCGGAGAATGTTGTGACGGCAATTGAAACCAATGTGTTGAGGTTGCACGGTCGGTTAAGCCGAGAATACGGAATTAAGTGAGATGTGGGGTTTGGTCGTTGCTAATGAGCAGGACAATCATGACCGCTAAAGACTAGATTTTTCCTTTGTTTATGTTTGTCAAAGCTCAGTGAAAATGTCTAATCACTGGCTCATTAGAAATGTCCATATGTTGAAAAGGCCGCTGCGAAAATCCCTCCCGCAGTGGCCTCTTTAGCATAACGTCATTATGCGAACCAATTATGGTTTGAGTTTATACTTCTGACCATTAATGATTTTTTTGATTAACTCGAATGCAGCGGGGGAATATTTATGAACACCTTCCTTCCCCGTTTTCACTAGCACATGATAGTTATTATCTGAGGATTTAATATTAAAACCAGTTTCCTTGTGTATTCTTTCTAATACTTTATGGACGTAATGCCAAGATCCCATATCAAGTAATTTTGCAAGTTCAGATATGGTGTAGGGATAGCTTGCGTTAAGTGCTTGCCCATTATTTAACTCTGCAATTCCATAAAGTTTCGCTAACACGTTATCTTGCTCAGCAATGTTCTTAAGCATTTCAAAATCATATGGAAGCTCTTGTTTTACAAGAGATTGAGAGGCAAATGTATAGGTTCTGGCTAATAGCGCCCTGACTAATTTTGGGTTAACACTGATTTCTGGCGTATTTGACGATAGGGCATCATAAATCCAACCGAAATCATTGGCATAGATCACTTTGATTCGGATGCTTTTATTTTCACCAACACCAATCAAAATCTCTTTCTGGTGTGAACCTGTACCTTCACATTCTGGACTAAAGGAAACCAAATAAATATTCGGAATCAAAGCGTTATTCGGCGCAATTATCTCATCAATATCAGACAGGATGGCTTTAATATTCTCATCATTAATACTATAGCCAATGAAGAACAACGGATGCTCGACGAAATATGTTAAAAGTTTTGCACTGATATACTTTTTACGCTTATAAAACTCAACATAATCTTCATTTGTTATAATGATGCTTTCTGGTTCTTTACTACTGCCGTGAATCTTCATGATTTCACCGTATGTAGTATAGTTAACAGTCACAACATTATGGCCAACTATCGGTTGGTAGTTATCAAATATCTTTTCAAGCAGATCGTCATAGTTTGTTGTAATAATGGCATGGGGCCTTACTTTTTTTAACTTTTCAATTTCTTCAGTGTACTCCATTGCTGAAAAATCAACCGAGTCTGAAAGGTTATTCAACAATGTTGCAATCTCATGCTTGATATATATATCTTTAGAGCTTTTTCCATTGAAATACTGTTCAGGATAACGAGATGTCCCCACATCCCAAGCCCACTCAGCGTATGACTCAGAAAAATCACTTGCTATCAATGGCTTATTGTCATTTCTTGTTTGACTGTAGTAACCATACGGGCGAGTGATTAATGGGCAAGTTTCAGCGAGATACTTTAACAGGTTTTCCCAATCAGGAGCTTTCAAGTAGCGTTGAGATACCCCTGCACCCATAAAGAGAATTGGCTGTACCTGTAAACCTTCAAGACATGATTTGATATCTTCAATTATTTCTGTCTGATATTCAGAGAAGTCCATACTTTAGCCTTTAGGATGTGAGATGCTGGAGTAGTAAATCGCCGCGGAGCGGTTCGGGGGTCTGTGACACCCGAATTTTACCTCGGTTTCCTTTGTATATAATATCATTGAAGTTATTTGCATTTCTCAGAAATCTTCTCTGGCTTTGATTGCAATAGCCGAAAGATAGCGCACACATCTCCGTTGGTCAGTGAGTACGAGGTTTCCGCCAAGTTCACCTTTTACCAAAGATGGCCTCAGAGCTTCCCTGAAGCTTTATCATGGCTTCTAGTAGGTCATCTTCGTTCAGTGAGCGCTGGGATTTGTTGATACTAGGGGCGTGCCGTCTGCGGGAAGGCTCATCACCAGAACAAGGTAACGATTGTGAGCGATTATTGTCCCGTTTTCTCTGGATCTGACGGGCAACATCCAACACATGGCCAAGTCTCTTGTTATCCACAATGGCGACGGGATCAACCTCAGAAAGCCGGTCATAGGTGGAGTAGGGCAGCAGTACGCCATTTAGTCGCAGCTCCTTATGTCCGTCAGGGTAATGCCAGACATCAATATACTTGCCGATGGCTCTTCGACTGTACTCGTTGTCCTCAATCAGATAGAGCATTTTATCGTATTGTACAGTCAGATTTTTTGATACCCGGCGAGGCTCTCGCCAGGTAAATTCTGCATCAAGGTCATCGTCTAATGCCAGCGGCCGGTGTGCGTTAAAATCATGCAAGGGTTCTTTGGCAAAGCGCCGGTTATAATCCGCCATGTATTCTTCTGCAAATGCGTTGGCCGCTTCTATCGTACAGATCCCCTTAAGCCTGAGCTCCTTAACCAGTCGGTCCTGAAGTGTCAAATGAGCACGTTCAACGCGGCCTTTTGCCTGGCTGGTTTCAGCACATAAAGGAGTAATATTAAGGCAGCGCATGGCCCTGGCAAACTGGGTTTCGCCGGGACCGGTGGTGGCGTGCTTATTATTGACTCTGAATACGCTGGCTTTATCGCTGTAGAGGATCATCGGTTTACCGTATTTCTCGATATAGCCACGTGTAGCTTCAAAATAGGCAAATGTGGACTCAGATTTCACAAACAGCAGGTGCATCAGGCGACTGGTGGCATCGTCAACATAGACCAGGGCAGTACAGGGTCGACCCCGGTTTTCAAACCAGTGGTGGTCGCAGCCATCAATTTGTATCAGCTCGCCAGTACAAGGCCGCCGGTAACGAGGCTGATGAATTTTCGGTGCGCGTTGTCTGCGGGGGATCCAGAGTCCGGCCTTTATCATGAGACGTCGGATGGTTTCCTTTCCAAGGACCAGACCGTGAACTTCCTCCAGCTTTTCCCGCGCCAGCGTGGGGCCAAAATCACGGTAGTGCTCTCGGATTATACTGAGTGCCTGATCTGTCAGTGACGCTGGCAACAGACGGTTACCAGTGCGGCCACGACTCTGGTTGTTCATGCCAAGCGGCCCAGACTGGCGATAACGTTTGAGCAGACGGCTGCAATGACGTGGCGTGATGCCCAGCATTTCGGCAGCCTGTCCAGAACGGAGATTGCGAACGATGACATCCTGAAGGATTTTGAGGCGATTGATTTCTTTCACGGTGAACATTCCGGCGTCATGTATAGCCATAGAAAACTCCTCATCAGGAAAAAGTGAGTCGTTGTCTAGACATACGGATCTGAGAAACTATAGCCTGGACATTCCAATGAGCCACAAATAGACATTAGCATTGAGCCTCTACAATGTTTGTTATTGCAAGATTAAAAAGTCACCTGTTTTAACCAGTTTTAAATGTCACCTGAAGTGACATGAAAGCACAGATAAAAAGTCCAAACAGAGCAGGGGGCTAGCGTTTCAAACTGGCCCGGAACTCTTCAGGATTAGCCAGTACCGGGTTAATGGCCCTGAGTTGCTCCTGAACCCGGGCCTGTGCCCGTCTTTTGGGCATCTTTTTACTTCGGTCCCGCTTCCCAGCCCGCTCCAGATCATCCATCTTATCCTGAGCCAGTTTCAGTACGGCACCAAGCCGCTTGTTATCAACGATTTGCCCCTGGTCGATGCATTCCAGTTTGTCGAAGACCTGATAATTGAGTGAACGGTAGCCGTATTTAAATGCCAAAGTGCCGTCCGGGTAATCGTAAACTGTGATCTTTTCGCCCGCAATTCTGGTATTTTCTTCTGTAGGTTCAACAAGATATATCATCTTATCGTAACGGAACGTCAGCGTTTTCGACAGCTTACGTGATTCCTGCCAGGCAAAAATATCATCCAGCTCTTCGTTGCTTTCAGCCACGGGTCGGTGCAGATCTTTGGGGTATTTTGCTGGTCTTGCGAAGCGACGATTGAAGTCAGCAATGAAGGTATCCAGCCAGGCATTGGCTTCCTCGATGCTGCTGATGCCTTCGAGGCGCATTTCCTTGATAAGCCTGTCCTGAAGTGTCTGATTTGCTCGCTCCACGCGACCTTTAGCCTGTGGACTGTTGGCACAAATCAGCCCGATCCCCAGTTCAGAAAGTACACGGCCAAATTGCGTAACACCGGTCGTGGTAGAACCACCATTATTGACCCTGAAAATACCGTGCTTATCACTGTAAAACGCCAGGGGTTTGCCGTGTTGCTCAAGATACTCACGAGTGGCCATCATGTAATCAAAGGCTGATTCAGTCTCACCAAAGCGCAGGTGCATCAGGCGGCCAGTAGCGTCATCAATAAAGACGAGCAGGCAGCATTTCGGCGCACGTCCTTCAAACCAGTCATGCGGGGACCCATCGATCTGAACAAGTTCTCCGAGACAGTCACGCCGGTATCTGGGTTGGTGAACACGAGGCCTGCGACGTGAGTATGGAACCCAGAGTCCATCAGCCGTCATCCATTTTCTGAGCGTTTCAACAGACACCATGATGTTATGGCGTTCGCGCAATTTTTCTGCGGCAAGTGTGGGTCCAAAGTCGCTGTAGTGATCGTGAAGTAAAGAAAGAACACGCAGCTTAAGTGACTCAGGAAGCCTGTGATTACCGGGGCGTCCACGCCGAAGGTTTGCCAGTCCTGCAGCGCCAGACTCACGAAAGCGATTCATCAGACGCTGCGTCTGACGTTCGGTCAGAGCAAGTTGGTGTGCAGCGTCACGACGGCGCATGCGCTTTTCGACAACTGACTGAATGACATTAATCCTGTGCAGTTCTTTATCTGACATGGTCACTAGCATCCTGATGTCTCCATGGCACAAAGGCTTGATCCTTTATGCCATAAAAAGTGACATCACTAAATGGGTTAAAAGTGACATTAGAATATTGTAGTTACAACCTTAGTGCGCATAATGTATATTATGTTAAATGACGAATTGGATTGGATAAGCAACGCCTTACACCCACGTCTCGCCTCGTAGAGTCAGCAAATGACTACCCTATTGTCGGAATCTTGATTCCCCAGGATGCAGTAGCTCTCTTTCGATTTTCTAACTACCTCGCCAACTTGTTTTTTTAAAGTGGAAAATGGCTACAGTTGATGGATGTCCCCCAGCCTTTACGGCTGGGGATCCCCTGGAGGGTAACTAGATATTCTTATGGAAGAAAACGTCTAACTTTTGCGTCGCCTGGTCAACGTATTCTGGCACCCAATATGTCTCAATGTGGGTAGCACCATCGATCAGGAAGAGCTCTTTATCCTTCGTACCGGTAGCTTTAGCGAACGCATCTTTAGTCATATAGAGCGTATCCGCTTTGGAACCGGCAATCATTAGCAGAGGTTTATTGATCAGGTTGATATGGTCCGTCACGTCAAAGTTCATCAAGTCTAACAGACTGCTCGTGGTGTATTTAAACGTTGAGTTTGGATGTGCGTGGGTTTTCCAGTAGTACTCGTAGCCCTGGCGATATAACGCAAAAGGTAATTTAGCGATCTGTTCATCAGTCAGGTTGGCATCACCGGAGTAAAGCACTTCGCCACCGGCCACTTCCTGAGCTCGTGCATCTGAAGCCTGCTGAAGACGTTGTTGAATAGTATCCAACTGTGAATCCTGCATACCATTGCGCCGTACAAGTCCTGAATTAAACATGCTAATGGTTGCAATCGATTTGAATCGTTTGTCCGTCTCGGCGGCAGCAAGTGAATACCCTCCTCCCCCGCAAATCCCCAACAAACCAATACGGGAGCTATCAACACCGGGATACTGGCTGATGAAATCAGCCATACCGTGGATATCTTCAATACGATTCGCAGGTTTGTCTACGTTACGTGGCAGCCCTCCGCTGGCCCCCTGATAAGCAGCATCGGCGGCGATGGTAATATATCCGTGTTCAGCCAGGCGTTGGGCATATAATCCGGCGACCTGCTCTTTTACGCCACCATTAGGGTGAGCCACCACTATTGCCGGATATTTTTTCGCAGGGTCATAGTTAGCAGGTGTATACACATTCGCTGCAATCTGAATGCCATGCAGATCATATTTCACAGGATGGATATTGACCTTACCTGCGACATTTTCGGTGATAGCCCCGTCATAGACGAGAGTAAACGGGTTCTTTTTGTAATCTGCTGCATTTGCTGAAGTGATACCGACGACTGCCGTCATCAGCATTGCACTTAAAAGTGTCAATTTCATGGTTTCTCCCGATAAAAATGCGTGTTCATAAGGCAACCGAGATGGAACATTCAGACACAGAGTAGAGAGAAAAAGCTGTCAGTATCATGACCGTTAAATAACATTTTTGTCAGGAAGTCCCCAGCTCATCGTGTTTTCCGTTGAGGACGGTTGAAATACGCTTTCCCGGGTCTGATTTATGAATCAGGCTGATTAACCCTATCGGTAAAGCTCTCTCAAATGAACATAAATATGTTGCTATACTCTAAATAATTCGAGTTGCAGGAAGGCGACAAGCGAGTGAATCCCCAGGAGCTTACATAAGTCTGGGGTGAGCGAACGCAGACGCAGCACATGCAACTTGAAGTATGACGAGTATATACTCATTCTGACTTAAGCGGCCGTGATATACCCCGTATAAAATAAGTCACTCATAACATTTCGACGAATAAAATTCGCAGCGTCTTGGTTGATAACTATTATATATACCATGACAAGGATATTAATATGGCGACACTTGAGCAACTTATTATTTTCTTTCTTCTTATTGGTATTGGCGTTATAGCACGTAAAGTGGGAGTTATTACACCGGGAAACACGCCCCAACTCACATCTCTTGTTTTTAATTTTGCGATGCCAGCTATTATACTTTCCGGGGTTACGACTGACCAGCCACATATTTCCGGAAAGGAACTTTCCATCGTACTTACATCCGCATTCACTACGCTTATTTTACTGATTATTTGCAGTCGTATGCTGGCAAGAGTTTTACGCTATGAAAGAGAATACTATGGTGTGATTACTGTCATGACAACATTTACTAATGTTTCCATGATGGGGATCCCAATGATATATTCTTTATATGGCGCCAAAGCCATGATTTATATTACTGTCTTTTTACTCCCATATAACTTATTGTTCTTTTCATATGGTTATTACTGCATGAAAGACCAGAGTGGTAATGCTGAAACCCTTAGCTTGAAAAATATGTTAAACGTTATCAATCCGGGGATTGTTGCCTGTATTCTTGCTTTGCTTTTATATATTTCAAATGTGCATATTCCTTACATCATTGCACAACCAATAAAAATGCTGGGCGCAATAACTGGCCCGGTTTCAATGCTACTGATAGGCTCATTCCTGTTAGATATCGAATGGAAATCTGTTTTTAAAGATGTGAAAGTATGGATATTCATTTTTTTTAAATGGTCATCATTCCGCTTGTTATTATATTAATAATGAAGTTATTCATTAACGATGGGCTACTGTTGGGCGTCCTGCTTGCTGCGGTAGCAACGCCAGCTGGTGCAGGAACGCCCTTATTGGCTCAGATGTTAAATAAAAAAGTTTATCCGTTAGCTCTTAAAGGTGCGACATTAACCACACTGGTGTCACTTATTACGATGCCTCTCGTGGCAATGATGACGGGTATTGGATAAACCAGGAACGCTATTTTAAACCATAATAAAACATCAGAGATAATATATGAACCATAACACTCCATTCAAAAAAACGGTCGGTAATATCTTGTTGTCCGGACTAATATTTGCCGTTTCTGGTTGCGCAACGCACAGCATTCAGAGCCAAAGTACAGAACCGCATATTGTATTACAAACTCAGGGAAGTTTTGCTGTGGGAGGCACAACAGTCAAGCATTCAGGAACATTTTCAGAACAAAATTTTCTCTCCCCTCATGGTCAAACCGCTTATGGCGATCATGCTTATGTCTTCTACCAAATTCCGGTAAATGCACATAAATATCCGCTGGTCTTCCAGCATGGCGGTGCTCAAACAAAAAGAACATGGGAAAGTACACCAGATGGACGCGATGGATTTCAGAATATTTTTCTGAAAAAAAATTATAGTGTTTATCTCGTTGATCAACCACGCATGGGTGAAGCCGGTTTATCGACCAAAGATGATGTGGGTAAAAATCCCTGGGCGGGCAATCCTATGTATGCCGACAAGACGTTTTTTCTGTTGTCCCGTGTTGGCAATGAACAGGGTGTTTTTAAAAATTCGCAGTTCCCTGACAATCCTGCAAGTATTGAAGCATTCCAGCGTTCCTGGAATCCCTATTCAGGAGAACTTGATAATGACCTGAATGCGAAAACACTTGCACAGTTATTTGAAAAAATTGGTCAGGGTATTTTAATCACTCACTCGATGGGCGGCACTATTGGCTGGAGAACGCCCTTTTATACCGACAAGGTAAAAGCCATTGTTGCTTATGAGCCAGGCGGAACACCATTTATCTTCCCGGAAAATGAGATGCCAGCACCGGTGAAGACGACATTTGCACCATTGAGCGCTTCCGCGATGGGAGTTCCCATGAACGAGTTTCTCAAACTCACGCGAATCCCAATCGTTATCTATTATGGCGATTTTATTGCTGAAAAACCGGATGCTGCCGTTGGCCCGGATAAATGGAGAAGTGAATATGAAATGGCAAAGCAATTTGTCAAGACAGTTAATCGTCACGGTGGAGACGCCACCCTTGTCCATCTTCCTGATATTGGCATCAAAGGCAATTCTCATTTCCTGATGGCGGAAAAGAATAATCAGGAGATTGCCGGAATACTGGCATCGTGGTTACACGATAAAGGACTCGATAAATAAATCAGCACACTAAAGCCATAGATGTAGAGGGATGGATAATATGCGCCTTTTAATTATAGAAGATGAAGAGAAAACATCGACGTATATCAGTCGTGCATTAAAAGAATCGGGGTTCATCGTTGATATTTCAGCCGATGGCGCTGAAGGGCTTCATTACGCGCTGGAATTAGACTACGACGCGATAATTCTTGATGTGATGCTACCCGGAATGGATGGTTATCAGGTGCTGGAAGGCGTACGGGCCAGAAAACAGACCCCCGTGCTGATGCTGTCAGCCAGGGGATCGGTTGACGAACGCGTCAAAGGGCTTCGTCTGGGCGCAGATGATTATCTCCCTAAACCCTTCTCACTCATCGAATTGGTGGCGCGTATTCAGGCCTTGGTGCGTCGCCGCCCTACTGATGGCGCAGACATCACTCAACTTCACATTCAGGATCTGCATCTGGACTTACTGGCGCGCAGGGTATTTCGCGGTGGAACGAGACTGGAACTGACCGCAAAAGAATTTTCCCTGCTGAGTCTGCTCGCTCGTCATCAGGGAGAGATTTTGTCAAAGATGATGATTGCTGAACAAATCTGGGACATGAATTTTGATAGTGATGCCAATGTAGTTGAAGTCGCCATTAAACGTTTACGCGCCAAAGTTGATGCCCCATTCGACGTTAAGCTACTTCATACCGTGCGCGGCATGGGGTATGTCCTCGAAGTCCGGCCTGAGTAAATAAAGAGGATAAGCATGGTTAAGCGTTCTATCTCTGTCCACCTGGCGCTGATGTTTGCTTTATCTGCGCTGCTGATTGTTTCCGTAATTGGCATCCTGCTCAGAAGCTCTTTGCATGATTCCTTGCAAAAACAGATGCACAACGAACTGTTGTTCAGGGAATCATTGATGAGCCCGTGGATCACCGCGCGAACCTCGGCCGATGGTTGGTCCACGCTTGCCAATAAATTCACCGTATTAGCCAACTCCGAAGGTGAGCGTGTTCGCTACTGGATTGTCAGCGATAACCCGCGTTTTAGCGTGGGAGGAATGCCACCGGTGGGAGTTCAGTGGTCTTCTTTACGGGAGGGATTTAATAAAGTACCCGGCACATCAGAAAGCGCATGTTCACTGTTTTTGTTAGTGAAAACGATCCCGGCAAACGGTGAAAGACCTGAGTTACGTTATGTGGTCGCCATTGATTCCACGCCGTACATGGGAACGCTCAATGCCTTTACGCGGACACTGCTGATCATTGCGGCTCTGGGCGTAGCGATCGTTGCCCTGCTGGGCTACGTTGTTTCAAAGATTGGCCTGCGTCCGGTGGGTATGCTCAGTAAGCAGGCGCAACATCTCGCCCCTGGGGACCATAGACAGCGACTGGACGCCAGAGCCTTACCCGAAGAGTTACAACAACTGGCCTCATCATTTAATGGCGTGCTGGAGCGCCAGGAAATCGCCTGGCGGCAACTCGAAAGTTTTAATGCCGATGTTGCTCATGAACTCCGCACGCCGCTGACTAACCTGATTGGCCAGACGCAACTGGGGCTATCACGACGACGCTCTCATGAGGAACTGGAAGAATTACTGGGCTCGAATCTGGAAGAACTTGAACGTATGACGTCCATCGTCAATGACATGCTGTTCCTGTCTCATGCCCACGCGGGAGAACATGCTTCTCAGCTTACACAAGTCTCCTTGCGAGAAGAAACCCTTAAGACAGCAGAATATGTCGAGCCCTCATTTACTGAAAAACAGCTTTCGTTGGATGTTGAAGGCGATGTTACTGCGTTTATCGATCGGCGGCTGTTCCACCGCTCACTGGCCAATTTACTGGAAAATAGCGCAAGACATTCCCTTTCCAATAGCACTATTACTGTGCGCTTAAGCGAAAGGGATAATCAGGCCTGTGTTGAAGTTTCCAATCCAGGCAATCCGATAGCACCAGAACACTTACATCGGCTTTTTGAGCGGTTTTATCGCATCGACACCTCACGAGCAAGGAGTGATGCCCATCATGGGTTGGGCCTGTCGATCGTGCGTGCCGTCGCTATTATGCACCAGGGTGATGTCTTTGCCCGTAGTGAAGGCGGCATCAATACATTTGGCCTCACTTTTGCGCTGAAAGCGGATAAAACGGTGAGCAATGCGCCTTCAGGCACTGAGTCTGGAGCAACGTTAACTGACAAAATTGTCAGCGAGGCGTCAGCCTGACGACATGTCCGTCTGAATAGAATCATTGTCTCCCCTCCTGTCACCGTAGATAAGGACGCGTTGTATGATCAGACAGTTACATTACCTTGGGCTACTACTGCCTCTCTTCACAACTTCATCATGGGCTGCGGAGCAAAATTCCACTGTCCATATCGCCCCCGCCGGAAGCCAGACTGCGGTGTACGGCTCGACGGAGAATTTTACCGGTCGTGTCCGGGTTGATCCTCTGTTCAACGCTGACAACAACATCCGTGTTTCCGCGGCTTATGTCACCTTTGAACCTGGTGCCCGCTCCGCCTGGCATACGCATCCAGCAGGTCAGCGACTGATTGTGACCTCTGGTGTTGGACTCACCCAACAAGAAGGCAAGCCGGTGCAGGTGATCCGTGCTGGCGATGTTGTCTCTTGTCCGGCGGACGTTAAACACTGGCATGGGGCAGCCCCCGGTAGTGCGATGACACATCTGGCAATAACCGGCGTGGTGGATGGCAAAAGCGTTAACTGGAAGGAGTTAGTGACAGATGAACAATACCACGCCCATTAAGATATTAACGGCAGCGGTACTGCTCACCTTTGGTTTTGCGCTTACCGCAAATGCTGCGCTCATCAATAAAGGAGTTACCGAAATGAATCATGAATATACGGTTTCAGATACGCTGTCAGCTCGCCAGCATGCCATTCCGTTGATTGCCGCATCAATGGCCAGCAGTCAGATGGATAAGCTGAATGCAGCGCTTAATCAAGGACTTGATACAGGACTCACGATAAACGAAGCTAAAGAAATTCTCATCCAGCTCTATGCCTATACGGGATTCCCCCGCAGCCTGAATGCACTGAATGAGCTGATGAAAGTCGTCGAAACACGTAAACAACGTGGCATCGAAGACATTGAAGGTAAAGCGCCGATCGCCCCGATTCCCGTCGGGGATGAGCTTCGCCGTGTCGGTACCGCAAACCAGACGAAAATCTCAGGCGCGCCTGTTCAGGGGCCACTGTTTGATTTTGCGCCAACAATAAATCAATTCCTGCAAACACATCTGTTCGGCGATATTTTCGCTCGCGATAACCTCGACTGGCAAAGCCGTGAACTGGCAACAGTTGGCGCATTAGCCGCTACGCCAGGCGTTGAAGCCCAGTTACTGTCACATACGCGAGCAAGTATGCGAGTCGGTCTGACGGCAGCGCAGTTACGACAGTTAGCACAGGTTCTGCGTGAACATGGCGACAATGATGCAGCCACAAGAGCTGAAGAGGCACTGCGAAAAGCGCTTGAGAACAAATAGAGACGGTCGTCATGCAGACTCTCCCCCTGGTCAGTGCACATACGTGATTCATCCTCTGCATTTATGAATCCGCCAAATAAAGGCAATCAAGGGGGAGAAATAATTAACGCTGGCAACTCAGATATGATTAAACGGCAACCATAACAGAGGATGTAATTTTGAAAACGGTCTTAAAAATGCTGGCCATCTGCATGATGGCAGGAGGCCTGGGGGCGCAGTCTGTATACGCCGAACCATTGGTCATTCAGGAGCAAGGAAGTTTTTCTGCCGGAGGCACCATCATCACCGCCCCGGGAACATTTGATGCGAAAAAGGCGCTGGACTCTGCAGGTCAAACTTATCATGGCGATCATGCGTCGGTGTTCTATCAAATACCGGAGAATCCGCATAAATATCCCATAGTTATGCTGCATGGCGCGGGCCAGTCTTCCCGTACCTGGGAAAGTACGCCGGATGGTCGAGAAGGGTTCCAGAACATATTCCTGCGCCGCGGATTCTCCACGTATATTGTCGATCAGCCGCGTCGGGGTGATGCCGGACGTACCACTGTAGAAGGTACGGTTACACCAAAACCTGATGAGCAGATGTGGTTTAACCAGTTCCGTGTTGGCGTGTGGCCAGAGTATTTTAAAGGCGTCCAGTTTTCCCACGACAAAGAGGCACTAAATCAGTATTTCCGCCAGATGACTCCGAATACAGGGCCATTTGATGTCAATGTCATCTCTGATGCGATGTCTGCCGTAGTGGATAAATCAGGCCCGGCAATCCTCTTTACTCACTCTCAGGGGGGGGGACCAGGCTGGTATACCGCGATGAAAAACAACAAGGTCAAAGCCATTGTCGCCTTCGAGCCAGGCAGCGGTTTTGTGTTCCCGGAAAAAGAACTCCCTGCCCCTATGCCAAGTGCGTTCGACACGCTGAAGGGTGAATCCGTGCCAATGGAACAGTTTATGGCGCTGACTAAAATCCCGATTTTGATTATTTACGGCGATAACATACCGGATAAACCTGTAGCTATGCCCGCACAGGACAGCTGGCGAGTACGGCTGGCAATGGCGCGTAAGTGGCGTGACGTGGTTAACAAGCATGGTGGGGATGTGACGGTGACGCATCTGCCTGAGGCTGGAATCAGAGGTAATACCCACTTCCCGTTTTCCGACCTGAATAATGTGCAGATCGCTGATTTGGTGAGTCGGTTTTTGAAAGAGAAAAATCTGCAATAGCCATTTTAGAAGATCACCTTAAACGTTTAATAGAGCGCCTAACCTTCAGTGGGCGCTCATCGTATTGTGTAGCTTTTTCTGATGGAGATTCACAGCCTCGAAGATGTTTGCTCTGTTCACTGCTGTATCAAGCTTTCAACGTTACTGAAGCGCTGGCCTTCGCCGTATTAAAGCGCACTGACCTACAGGCGTGCAGTGAAAAAGGTCATTATGCCCGCGCAAGGCCCACAGCAAAATGTGGACACGTTATTCCGCGTAGCGAAGTGCATCAATCAACAGCGCAAAAGCAGGCGGATGCTGCTTACGGCTGGGATAGTAAAGGTAATATCCGGGAAAAGTTGGACACCACTCCTGTAAAACCTGAATAAGCTCGCCTGACGTTACATAATCCTGAATCGCGTCTTCGGGAACACAGGCGATACCAAATCCTGATAATGCGGCATCAATTCTTTCTGGCAGCAGATTAAACGTCAGTTGCCCATCAACTCTGACCCGTAACGGTTTCCCTTCGCGTTCAAACTCCCAGTGATAAAGTCCACCGGCAGTTGGCAGACGCATATTGATGCAGCGATGATTTTGTAGTTCGTGAGGCGTTTCAGGCGCAGGGTTTGCAGCAAAATACGCCGGCGATCCCACCATGGCCATCCGCATATCCGGCCCAATTCGCACTGCAATCATATCCTTATCCACACTTTCACCCAGCCGTATCCCGGCATCAAAGCGGCCTTCAACAATATCGACAAAACCGTTATCCACCACCAGTTCGACATTGATTTCGGGATATTCCCTGAGGAACGGTTTTAGCTTCGGCCAGACCAGACTGCGCGCAGCATGTTCCCCGGCTGATAAACGAATATTCCCGGTGGGCGTGCCATTCAGTTGGATAAGTGATTCCAGCTCGCGCTCAAGCTCATCTATACGTGGCTCAAGACAGGCAATTATTCTCTCCCCTGCTTCCGTGGGAGCCACGCTACGGGTAGTTCGGGTTAAGAGACGGATATTTAACCTTTCCTCCAGTGCCTTCATTGCATGGCTAAGTGCAGACTGAGAGACGCCGAGTTTGCTCGCTGCTTTGGTAAAACTTCGCTCTCTTGCCACCACAAGAAAGATTTGCAGTTCGTTGAAGTTTTCTTTAAGCATTGACGATTTCCTTGTAGAAGCATTCCCTTCAGAGCGCATTCATGAAGGGCGTTCATAGACATAATCATTTTAGCCTCATTACTGGCAATAATGATAATTGATATTCTGGCTGTATCAAAAATAAGGCCGAATTATCAGAAGGTTTATCATGAAAATACTCGTTGCTGGCGCAACAGGAAGCATTGGTATTCATGTTGTGAATACTGCTATTGCAATGGGCCATCAGCCAGTGGCTCTGATCAGGAATCGGCGGAAAATCAAGTTACTCCCTCCTGGAACAGATATTTTCTATGGCGATGTTTCAATACCTGAAACACTCACCGATTTACCGAAAGATATTGATGCCATCATTTTTACACTCGGCTCCGATGGTCAGGGACGTATTGGTGCCAGAGCGATAGATTACGGCGGTGTACGTAACATTTTGCGAATATTCATGGATACACCTGTTCGCATCGCCCTGATGACAACGATTGGCGTTACTGAGCGGCTCAGTAGCTGGAATCAACGTACTGAAGTTCATGACTGGAAAAGACGATCTGAACGCCTGGTCAGAGCCAGCGGGCATATCTACACTATCGTCAGACCCGGCTGGTTTGATTACAACAATGATGATGAGCACAGAATCGTCATGCTTCAGGGGGATAGGCGCCATGCGGGAACGCCAGAAGATGGTGTTATCTCCCGGGAACAAATCGCCCGGGTACTGGTAACGGCCTTGAGCAATGATGCGGCTAAAAATAAAACGTTCGAACTGGTCGCAGAGCGAGGAGAAGCACAGCAGGATCTCACTCCTCTGTTTGCAGAGCTGCAGAGTGATAATCCCCAAAAAAATGATGGGGTTTTCGATGTAGACAATATGCCCCTTACTGAAGAACCTGAGTGCGTTATTAACGACCTGAATCTGTATTCGAAAAATTCAAAAATCTGACAGCGTTGCCATATGACAGTCAGTCTTATGACAGCTTAGAACTGTATATTTACAGATCAAGAAGGAGGAAGCTCCTTCTGATATTTGTCAACTTCCAAATATATCGTTTAAAACAGGTATCAGATATGAAAGCACTACTAATTACTACATTATTCATGGGATTCGTTTCGGTAAATACTGCATCTGCTGCTGAGGAGATTCGTCATGCAAATGGCAAAGAAAAGATTGGTGTAGTCTCAGCCAGTAATGCTCTGACGCTTGATGAATTATCGAATGCGCTTTCTCGTAAAGCTGATGCTCAAGGAGCAACATCATTCAAAATTCTGTCAACCACGGGGAATAACCGATTGCACGGGGTTGCTGAAATCTATAAGTAAGTAATTAGCATTTTTGAACAATATATGTCACAGCCCTCTTATAGTTAGCGTCGTCTTATGTCCAGAACAGAAGATATTATCGATGAGGTAACTCAATGGATTGATTCAAACATACATAAACCGCTGAAGATAGACGATGTTGCTACGCGGGCTGGATATTCTAAGTGGCATCTTCAGCGGATTTTTGTACAGATAAAAAAAGTTAGCCTTGGGAAATATATTAAAGATAAAAAACTTAGTCTTGCAGCTAAAGATCTTGTCGAGACTAATGAGTCTGTGATGAGCATCGCCTATAAATATGGGTTCGATTCACAACAGACCTTTACTCGGATTTTCTCTAAAAAATACAAATTGTCACCATTAAAATATAGAAACACCGAAAGGATAAAAAACATTAACATTTTAAATAATTTCACACTTACGTAGTATCACTTAAATGGTAATTTATTCTGCATCGAGAGATGAATACCTTTTGAGCCAGTAGTTTTAATGGACATGGAAACCTGTTTACCCTTGTTGTATCCCCTCAGATATTACATTGACCATCTGGCTTAGCTTCATTGTCCACACAGTTTGCATCGCTACAGGCCGTGAAATTTTTTTACGAATTCTGGCAGCAAGTATCTAAACGCGGGCGGAAGCCTTTTAACTTCCGCCCGCAGCGCATGGTTTAATCCCTGCTCTGTTCAGGACACGTCTCAGAAATTAAAACGGAACCCGACACTGCCCGTGACCGGAGACTCGGTATGCTTACCGTTTTCATAACGAGCCTCAGCCCAGACGCCAGCATTTGGGGTCAGTTGCGAGCTGACACCCAATCCGTATTTCCCGGTCGTCCCGGAGATGTCGTTCCTGAAGTCGTAGGTGTCATTGATACGGACTTTGTTGTTGTCCGAAAATTCATGATTCACCGCCGCCGACAGGTACGGCTTGACCTCTTTTCCTGCAACGTCCAGGGTCATCCCCAGCTTCACGCCAGCCTCAGCCTGCAGAGATTTGGTTGCGCCGATATTGGCTTTCATACCGTTATTCAGGCTGATATCTTTCACTTCCGCCCTGAATGCCGTTGTCCGCACGTATGGCTGCGCCCATGCATTCTCATTCAGACTGAAGGTTCTGCCCGCTTCGAGACTACCGCCGAAACCGTTCTGGCTGTAATCCCCTTTCACCGCCGTACCGTCACTCATCCAGGTACGCAGCTCATTATCAAAGCGGTTGTATTTCAGCACACCGTCCACGTAGTAGCCGTCATTATCAAACCAGGTGGCATACAGACCACCACCGGTACTGTCGACCTTACTCTTTCCTCCACGGGCATGCTTAATGCTGTTGTCGCTGTAAGAGAAGAAGGCACCTACAGCTAAACTGCTCTCACCCAGGTCAAAGACCTTGTCGGCGCCGGTTTCGAAACCGTTCTGGGTCAGGGTATAGCCCGAGCTGGCCCCGCCGCTGATGCGGTTATCTGACCCTGTATAACGGCCCCATACTCCGCCTGGTGCACGGGTATTCTGCATCACATCGCCATGACGGAAACGCAGATTATCCAGTTCGCTGTTGAAAACGTATGCCGGTGCTGTCGCCATACCCAGTAACGCGTCGGCTGATTTTGTTGTCCGACGCACCGGAGACGACACACCTGCATCCGGTTTACCTGTGCCTGGGTTACCAGCATCCGGGTTGTTACCAGCATCTGGGCTAGTCGGCGGAGTCACCGGAGGCGGAGTGTCAGCCTTCAGATACCAGTTGGTATTTTCCTTGCTCAGGCCGTATTCCCAGGTACCGGCATCGACTTTCCCGCCTTTCAGGGTAAACGCGGCATCACCGCCACCAGTCTGCACTACCTGAAGCGGTGCACCTGCAGATACTGGCTCCAGACCGGTGTTTTTGATATCCAGCACAAAGTTACCGCTGGCATTGCCCGCGACATTCAGCATATCTCCGGTATGTGATGCGATATCAGTGTTCATCCGGAACGTCCCGCTACCCGACAGGCTCCCGAGCGCCAGCGACACCGACTGGAAGGCTGTCGTCAGACGCGTGGTTGCTGACGGACGGAAATCAACGGTCCCGTTATCCAGCGTTAATGCGCCAACAGTGGAGTCACCATCGAGATGCCAGACAGAAGCACCTTTAACCGCCATATCACCTGCACCGGTGCTGTCTCCCGCAACATTCCCCGTCAGGATGGCCCCGTTATCCAGCGTCAGGGTGGTGCCTGACTGTGCCGTCACATTAGCGTTCGCCTTAAGGGCATCCATCGTCATGGCCCCGCCACTCTGAAGGACAATCCCACCGTCCTGAGACAACAGGCCGCTGAAACGGGTGCTACCGCCTTCCTGCGTCAAGGTACCGGTCCCCGTCAGGGTTCCTGCGAAAGTCGCAGCACTGTTGTTGAGGAAATACAGGTTGCCTTCGTTTGTGACTACGTCACCGACCAACGTCCCTTTATCAGTCAGGGTGGTGGTGCCGTAGAGCACACCGCCGCTGCGGACATCCAGCGTACCGTCACTGCCAACCATCGTATCGCTGGCCTGATGACCGTCAAACACCGTCAGGTATCCGCCGTTTTCCAGCAGCATATTGACTGCACTGCCGCCAGCGATACTGAAGCTGCCGTTATCGTTAGTACCACTCACGGCTGCACTGGTATTGGTGACGACAGCCCCGCCACTGTTCTGGGTAACTTTAGATGCTGAGCCACCGGCCTCCACCTGTAGCATGCCGCCGCTTGTGATAGTCGTTTCTGTGACATTACCGTCGATGTAAACATGCTGACGTCCACCACTGTTAACGATTGTGTCAGTGGCACTGCCGCCACTGGAGACGTACTGGCGTCCGCCGTTGTTAACAGTAGTTTTCGTGGCATTTCCGCCGTAGAGATACTGCCCCCCACCGGAATTAATTGTAGTGTTAGTGGTACTGCCGCCGCTGGAGATAAACTGGCGCCCAGTATTGTTAATTACGGTGTCCGTGGCACTGCCGCCGATACGGACATACTGGCGACCGCCGCTATTAATAGAAGTAGCAATGGCGATACCGCCTTTGGAGACAAACTGACGCCCACCGTCATTAACAGAAGCGTTCAACGCATTGCCGCCGCTGTAGACATATTGGCTCCCTCCGTTGTTAACGAGGGTGCTCGTGGCAACACCGCCACCGGAGACAGCCTGGACACCACCACTGTTAAGGGTAGTGCTCGTGGCACTGCCGCCTGAATTGATATTCTCGCGGCCACCGTTATTAACAATGGTACCCGTAACACTACCGCCGCTGGAGACATGCAGTAAGCCATTGCTGTTAATGGTTGTGTCAGTAGCGCTGCCCTCGACTATCACATCTCCACCACTGTTAATAGTGGTATCTTTGGCCTGATGCCCGTTGAGTACAGCGAGAGAACCACCATTTTCAAGCAACATATTGCTGGTACTTCCGCCGGCAATACTGAAGCTGCCATTCTGGTTCATTCCGTCTATAACAGCGCTTGTATTGGTCACGATCGCCCCACCGCTGTTCTGGATAACCAGCGAGGCAGAACCACCGGCACTCACCTGCAGCACACCGCCGCTGTGGACCGTGGTACTGGTGGCACTACCACCAGAATTTACAATCTGAACCCCACCACTGTTGATGGTGGTATCTTGTGCTTTTCCGTTCGAACCTACATACAGACTCCCACTATCATTGATGGTAGTCTGCGTCAGTACAGATTCTTTCAACGCTCCAGCAACACTTACCCGCCCACCACTGTTGATGGTGGTGTTAGTAGCAGAGCCTCCGGAGTCCAAGTTCATCACACCACTGTTGATAGTGGTACCGGTAGCAGTTGCAGCTTTATAACCGGCATAATTTTCGCCCTTGATGTCAAGGCGACCACCATTTTGGATGACCGTGTCAATAAAGCTGGGAGCTTTATTGCCAGCGAAACCTGTCGCCCAGCCCCCATCAACGATGGTATTGGTCACGACGGAATCGGCATGTGCATTTAGCTTCCCGCCACTGTTAACAGTGGCACCGGATACATCCCCTGATGTATGTAGCGAGCCACCACTGTTAACAGTGGTATTGATTGCGGTAGCTCCGGCATAGACAACCTGCATACCACCATTTACAACGGTGTCTGTTGCTGTGCCGCCCGCATCGACAAACTCCCTGCCCTCATTAAGTATGGTGCCAATGGAATCGCCCCCCCTGGAGATTTTCTGCTCCCCGCCGTTAATAGTGGTGTTCGTGGCACTACCGCCATTCTCGATAAACAGACTCCCTCCGCTGTTGAGGGTGGTTTCTTTAGCCTGATGTCCATTTAATACCCTGAGATATCCGCCGTTCTCCAGTAACATATTGCTGGCACTGCCTGCGGCAATACTGAAACCACCATTCTGGTTCGTTCCGTTCATACTGGCGCTGGTATTGGTCTGGATAATACCGCCACTGCTTTGGGATAAATTTGAGACAGAAGCCCCCCCAAATACCACAATAGTCCCGCCACTATTGAGTGTGATGTTATCGGCATTGCCACCGTTATCTACATTCTGTACTCCACCGCTGTTAATGGTGATGTCCGCAGCACTTCCGCCGTAATGAACAGTCTGTTGCCCACCATTGTTAATGATGGTGTTCGTGGCAATGCCTCCACTAGAGACATACTGATTTCCACCGTTGCCAATAGTTGTGCTGGTTGCATTACCGCTTACACGCTGGGCGCCACCACCGTCAATAGTTGTATTCGTGGCGCTGCCACCGCTCTCGACCATCTGAGTTCCTTTACTGTTAATGATGGTGTTCGTGGCACTTCCACCGCGGAGGTGTTGGTACCCATAGTTAATTGTGGTACTCGTGGCACTGCCTCCGCTGGAGACATAAAGAGATCCTGGGTTCCTGCTGCCGTAGTTAATAGTCGTGCTCGTAACACTAGCTCCGCTGGAGACATGCAGGATACCACCGTTTATTGTGGTATTCGTTGCCGTGTCGCCCGGACGCAAGTACGCGTTATCCACCACTGTCATATTGTCATAGGCTGCAGCCAGCGCGGGTGCTGACGGCATAAGCAAACCGGCAATCAGCCCTGCCAGCACGGTACGCTTGATTTGCCGGGGACGCCGGCCTCCTTTACGGGTCAGTTCTGAAGTGACCACCCACATCCCGGTGGATTCATTCCAGACAGTGTTATAAACCTTATTCATTGCTTACTCCTTTCTCCAGAGTGTCCTCAACACCCTGCTCAGTTAAAGAACGGTGAAGTTTATTGATGACGCCCTTGACCTGGGCGCCGGTTATCAGCCGGGTACATTCAAATTGCCGGTCAGTATTCTTATGTCTCGGGCACCACAAAAAATCGTGGTGGTCAAAATTCAGCGATGTATCGTCCCAGCATCCATAACAGCCATGGGAGTTGAATACCCGCCACGGGGTATAAAATTCGCTGTTGGGCAGGCTGAAGCCACTTATCAGCACCACCGGAATACGGGTAGCCCAGGCCAGCCATGACAGACCGCTTGGCAGGCCGATGAAGAAACTGGCATGCCGCAGCAGGTTCACCCTCTCCTGCAGCGGTAGCTTGCCGGTAAAGTCTTCGGCTCCCCACGGGATGTGATTCCAGACAAAGCCCTGGCCATAGTGGGCGTCCCGGTCAATGCACAGCACCCGGTAACCCAGTGATTTCAGGTGTGCGATAACCTCACTCCAGCCGGTGCCGTTGTTCCAGTATTTCGCCTGACAGGTGGACTGTGTGGCGATGCACACATAAGGCTCCTGGATAATCCGGGGGGCAGACAGGTCAAGCCGGACGGGGGCTTCACGCGGGTCAACGCCCAGAATGTAGCCCGCAGAGCGGTGGAAACCGACCTTGCGGAAATCCACCGGCTGATTGTTTGTATCGCCACCGAAATAAAGCCCCACGCGATAGGTGGCATAAGGCGCCACCGTGCGCGGCTTATCCGGCGTGGAAAACTGTATCTGCGGATACTGAGGCGCCAGCAGATCAATAATGTCCTGCGCCATCGTGCATTCCAGACGGCACTTATGCAGGGACTGGAAGCGTTCCGTATAAGGAAACCAGCCGAGCAAATCGCCCAGCGTCCCGGTCGGGAATGAAATCAGTACAGGCCGGTCTTTTAATTTCAGGGTTTCATCCAGCAGAGGCGTTTCTTCCCCCTGACGGAATACCTGAATACGAAAGCGCACGAAATATTTCTTACTGCTGGTTACCCAGCCTTTATCCACATCGCAGCAGAAAAGAATATTTTCTGAATCCGCATCCAGCAGACGCACGTGCCATTTCCCTTCAGGAAGCAATACACGTGCACCATCATTAAAATCATAAAAAATATTTTCAGGCCCTACCTGCGTTGGCGTATCAGGCGGAGGGATAAAAAATGTATTCTTCAGCGTTGACATATTTTCACCTTCAAAAATATATAAGCGTTGAAAGCACGATGAGTACGCTAACAATATAACTGAGTTGTCTTTCTTATAATGAGCAATACCCATCGCTCAGTTATGATATTCTTCTGTGATAGCAGAGATGAGTTCACATATGACATTCTCACGATGTCACACCTCGCGCATTCCATTATAGTTAAAACGACTTTAGTCGTTGCCGATGAAATGCTCTCTGCATTACTTCCGGCTACGCGCAGGAGTTAGTTTACAGTTTACGTGCAGAAAGACTTATCAATTTCGGAAGTGTATCCGGTCAGTACGTACCGTTACAGCGCTTACAAAAACGCCCTGTTCATAATCCATGCAATATCATTCCGGTTTCTCAAACCGATTTTAAATATCGCCTTTTGTCGGTAGTAACACACATTGCTGTAATGTATTTCCATGCGTTTTGCAATATCACTTACAGTTTCCCCACTAAGAAGTGCATTTATCACATGTCGCTCATTAGCACTTAAACGCTGAAATTTATACCCACTACTTATATAGCGAGAAGGCACGGCCAGAATGCGCAGAAAAATATTTTTCAATTGATGAAAGCTTTGTGACGGAGAAATCCAGGTAAAAGGATATCTGATATTATTCTGCCCTCCCTGATGGCCAATTAAAATGCATGGAGTCCCTCTCAGTTCGTGGCGTTCAGAATAAAGGACTGACAGATTCCACAAAAACCACAGCGCCCTCACAGTCACTGATGACTCATGGCAGGTGAGATCTACCACAATGACACGCTGTTTCCCGGGGAGGTGTCTGTCAGACAGAATATGCGACACAATCTGCTCCGGTGTTTCCACGGAAATAACCTGAACAGCATGTTGCCCGGCACTTTCCATCACTGCAAAAAGCCCGAGGCGGGTGTACTGACACTGACTCATCAAAAATATCTGTTTCATCCGTATTCTGTCAGCTCCAGAGGAGCCTGTTCATTCTGTTTTCTCGATACCATCCACTGACGTAGTTTCTGAAATTTTGTCTGTGGCCTGAGTGACTGCTTTGCTGCGGGGGCAACAGGTTCCAACAGAACATCCAGTTCTGCCCCTGAACTTGCCGGGATTTCCTGCGGATCCTGTATATCCAGGATCCGCAGAGCGCGTCTTCGTCCCGTTGTCGGTTCGTTCTGTATGAAGCGCCTGCTGCGGATATGGTTTCGTCCCTCGTGCTCAATGTAATACAGAATATTTTTTGCTGTTCTCTGGGGTATATGAAACTCCCGGCTGACCGCCTCAACTGTCAGTAACCTGCCGGTTCGCATCCCCCAGAAGGTCACGATGATATACAGTGGTCGAGCCTGCATGTCCTGAACACACTCAGGACAGAAAAAATGTCTCTTTATTCGTCTGCGTCTCTCAGGCATACCCGCCACCTGAATATCTCTCCGTCAGAAGTATGAATTAAGAAGCACTGACATCCCTCCCCCCAATAATGACAACAGACATCTGTTGCCGCTTGTGTCGGGTTATCAGTGCTGAGTAACGCGCAATACAGGTGCACAAGAAGAGGATCTGTTGTTGTCAAAATGACCCATTTTGACAACATTGGATTAAAAAACTAAATTTTTGTTTTTACCTGGTTTTATTTTCTTAGTTATGTGATGTTTTTGGCTATTTATACTATTGATGGAGTTTTGGAAAATTTAGAAAACTGACAGACATCAATGCCATATTGTTACAGAAAGGAATTGATACGGGGGTTTTATTGATTTAAATCAAATGATCTTTAATTAATTGTTGTTTGCATAACATGTGTTTTTTAACATTTGCAACCGCAATACAGGCAGTTTACAGTTTGGGTCAAAAAGTTGCTTTTTCGCCCTTTTTGACGGCTTCCATAACCGTTCAAAGCGGGCCGAATTTGAAGCTGTATAAATCACCGTATGCCGGATATTCCGGTGTCCCAGGTAATCCTGAATCAGGCGTGTATCGATGCCGTTATCAGCCAACGCGTAACCACACCCATGTCTCAGCATATGTGGATGGACAGCAACAGCCAGCCCGGCATTTCTTCCTGCTTCAGCCAGCAAGTTATAAAATCGTTGACGGGTAAGCGGACGCCCTGATCTGGAAATAAACAGCCAGTCCCTCTCTTCTTCTGTTGTAGTTAATTTCATAGTTTCCCGGGCTTTGAGCCAGTTCCTGATACATTGTACTTCTTCAGTCAGTAAGGGATGCACGGTGCTGAAGCCGTTTTTCAGGCGCTGGACGCACAGTTTTCGGGACTCGAGCTCAAGGTCAGCAAGACGTAACGAAAGCATTTCGCTGACCCTGAGTCCGTGGATAAAGGCAAGAAGTATCATGCAGGCATCACGTTCCGGGTGGCGCCCCTTCAGCACCGCCTGTAGCAAAAGGCTGACTTCATGGTGAGTAAGAAATTTTCGGGAAGACATTAATGGCTCCGGTCAGATGAAACAGAGCATTCAAGAGTGACACGATGACCCCATCAGGCTATGGCTAAACGTGCTAAAGTCAGGAAAGCAGAATAAAACACCGATTGCTCTTAAGAACAGTCAACTGGCATGGACCCACAGGTATAGCAAATGAATTTAATCCAGCAACTGGCGGGAATTATCGAAGGGAATCTGAACAGCTCACTGTCAGTAAAAGTTCTTGCTGAACGTTCAGGCTATTCAGAACGCTGGTTGTACAAACTGTTTCAGGATGTAACGGGGATCAGTGTGGCGCAATACATACGTCGCAGAAAACTAACACTTGCCGCTTTACTTTTGCGTCATACCAGTCGCCGGATAACAGATATATCACTAATGTATGAGTTCAGTTCGCCCCAGGCTTTTTCCCGTGCTTTCAGGCAACAGTTCAAGGTGTCACCAGTACAGTATCGCAATGCGGATGCCTGGGATATGCAGTATGCCCAGCCCGTATTGTACAGAACCACACCGTGCACAAAATTCAGAATGATTGAGATAGCTGAGGGCAATCATCCTTCTGTTCCAAACCTTAAAATGCCTGTGAATCTGGGAATGGACTTTATCCATACCCAGAGCGGCGATCATTTTATTTATAACCGTAACCTTTTTCAGTCCATAGTATCAATTTATGATCCTGTTAATGAAATGTCTGATTTTATGATTTCAGGTGAAATGATACCCTCCAGAGAAACAGATTCTGAATTAATTTATACTTTTAAAGAAATAAACAGTTTTTCCCTGCCAGAGACGCTTCTTCCTGATGGTTTATATGCCAGCCAGGAATTTACTGGGACATACAAAGAGATTTTTGATTTTCATATATATGATGCCATGGGGGCGCTGTGTATTAATAAATGTGTTTTAAAAAGAGGACCTATATATACACTATTTCACAGAACAGATAATAAAAATATTATGGATATGCAATTCCTCACTCCTTGCGTAAAAATTTAACTGCGCCAGACCCGATGAAAACGACCTGGATTACTGGCCGTATACAGTACAGTATGATGAATGTTCCTGTGACCCAGATAATCCTGAATCAGACGGGTATCCAGTCCCTGATTAGCAAGAGCATAACCACAGGCATGACGCAACATGTGCGGATGAACCTTAATTCTCAGACCCGCACGCTGACTATATCGTGCGCAGAGTTTATAAATCCATTGTCTGGAAATTTTTTTTCCATGGCTTGACAGAAAAAGATAATCATCCTGACTACCTTTAGCGTATCTTTTTCTAATCAGGAACCAGCGTTGCAATAATTCTATTGTTTCTGGCTGTAATGGATGTGAAGTTGATAATCCATTTTTCAGACGCCTAATAAAAACAATTTTTTCAGTCATATCAAGATCTCCTAGTCTAAGGTCTATCAACTCACTGACGCGAAGTCCATGAATGTAAGTTATATGTAGCAATGCTTTATCACGGATTTCATTTCGCGTACCCGTTATAGCATTAAAGAAAAGCGCCCATTCGCTGCTGGTGATGTATTTACGCATATTTCCTCCTGTCAGAGTTATACCTGAATTTTACACTATTAATTAAAAGGAAGACTTATCAGTTTCGGAAGTTGGCGTGTAAACGGTCCCCAACGCCGTATTGACGTTATCTTACCTGGCCTTCAAAGATAATAAGTGAACGTCCATATGACACGTAGGGTAAAAATCAGCTTACATCCAGGGCAACAACTCCTTCACGCAGTTACCTATATCGTAGTATTACTGCCGAAATAACAACTTACCCCACTAACAATGTTGGCGGGGATTCTCGTAATTATCTCTTTTTTATTCGATAATCTTTAAAAACGCCCCAAAAAAAATTAACCACTAACTAATAATGATATTTTATTGGCTAATTTTTACGTGATAATAACGGCAGGTAAAAAAACACATTAAAATAACACTAAAAAGATCGAAATTATCATTAGTATATTGACCATCCTTTTGTTTTTACTTAAAAAAACATAATGCAATTATTGTCAAAAACCAAACAAGATTAGGATTTTGTTATTTAAAACCCAGACCATTGAGCTTGCTTACTTTATCGATAAATCCTACTTTTTTATTGCGATCCAATCATTTTAAGGAGTTTGAAATGGATAAGAAGCAAGTAACGGATTTAAGGTCGGAACTACTCGATTCACGTTTTGGTACAAAATCTATTTCCACCATCGCTGAATCTAAACATTTTCCGCT
>NZ_VATP01000040.1:0-36267 GCF_005781125.1 Escherichia sp. E2748 | reverse complement strand
TTTTTATTCCTTCCAGAGTAGCCGCGCCCAGACCGCCCGCATTGTTGACCATAATGCGGGTGCTACCGGAAGTATCACCTTTTATGATGAGTTTATCCGTTACGGAATTATCATCGCCTAATACAGTATGCATGACTAACAGGCCATCATCGGCGGTGTAGTTGCCGTTAATGGTCAGTGTGGTCGGCGTGAACTCGTGACCCTGTTCATACGAAGACAACGTTGTTGTTCCAGCCAGCGCCAGAGTATTTAATGTTTGCGAATAAGTGTTTAAATCGAGATGGCCTTCACTGTCGACAATATAATCGGAGTTTGGGCTGAAGGTATCAACCGTGCCAGCGCGCAGACTTCCGTTGCTAATATAAGTATTACCGGTATAGATATTCGCGCCGGATAATGTGGTTGTCCCGGAACCTACCTGGTTAACCTGGCCTTTACCGTCTATGTATGAGGTCAGAACAAAATCAGCGTTGGTGTGATTAAAGTTTAATATTGAAGTGGTTGACGCATTTGTCCCCCCTAAATAAATTCGGGGAGTATTAATTGAACCAGCAGGTTGCGCAGACTCACCTTGCGCACCTCCAATATTTAATATTCCTGTTCCGTTAGAGGAGACACCAACCCAGATATATGAATTCGCATTGATTACACCATCGTTGCTGACAGTGAGAACTCCGGTAGTATCAGAAGTAGAAGATGTGTTATATCCGCCAAGAAGTATATTTGGGGCATTCACTGTTGAATTTTTATCGGCGACCTGAACTTCTCCATAACTACTCTGGTTAGCTGACAGAGAAGAATGGGCGTCAACATACCCAATATTCAGTTGAGTCAGGGAAGTGAGTGTACCGCCGTTAGTAACAGATACTTTCCCTGTTCCCTGATCGCCAACAATAGCAATGTTAGAGGTGACTGATGAGCTTTCCCCATCAATAACCAACGTCCCCCTGGCGTCACCATAAAACTCACCAACTCTTATTGATTGCAGGCCACTTATCTTACTACCTTCTAACACGTATAACGTACCGGAGCCTTCGTTAGTGCCTAAAAAAATATTGGAGGTAGGGGTGTCGAACTGCCAGTTGGTATGGTTTGTTAAAGTGATGGAGCCTTCAGCATTATTACCAATGCTGGCTGATGAAGTGGTAAGTGAAAGATTATCAATGAGTAATGAACCATTAGAGTCTTCACCTACTTTCAATGAGTTAAAATGCTCCCATCCGGGATCGTAGCCTTCTGACGCAATGAGTTTTATCTCTTCATTATTATTAATGATAACATTACTATCTGAATTTGTAGGTGGGGTGATAGCCAAGGATACTGGCGTAAATAATATGGTGGAAATGGCTATCGCCCGTGTTGATAAGCTTTTTTTTGCTGATTTCATATCACTCACTTTTATCCTTAAAAATTAAATGGCAAGATGTTTTTTATTGCACTGTTTTCTTCCTGAAGCCTTGTAAGGCACAAACATGCAAGTTACTAAATAAGAATATATGTAATATTAGGTGTAATAAATTTATTAAAGTGTTAGTTGTTCATTGCATTGATTGGTTTTAGTGGTTTGTAAGTTGTGTTAATGCGGGTTTTTTTATGTCGTTTAGAAAAAATACATCTAATAATCCTAAACTTTATGTAAGTGAAATAAAGAAAAAGTATGGAAATCACATCAATATATGGTTGGTGGTTTCTTGTTCAGAAAAGTAATGTGGCTCATGTGAATTTTATATTAGGTTTTAGCGAAAGAATAAATTTGAGATTTTTATGAAAATTAATTTAAGGAACAGCTGCGATAATGGTAGTGAGCGTTATTAAACAACAGGGGGGAATGTGGCTATCGTTGAGAAAAATACAAATATATTCTCTTTTCCTATAGATTTTTCCTAACCGCTGAACTACTTATTAATCAACCCTGATGATGACTGTTAGCTTCAGGGCATTGGCCAATCACACATTATGGAGTTCATCGATGAAAACTGGAACTAAGCTCTTAGTTGGTGCGTTAGCTTTTGTTGTCACAAATGTCTATGCCGCTGAATTGATGACCAAAGCGGAATTTGAAAAAGTTGAATCGCAATATGAAAAAATAGGTGATATTTCAACCAGTAATGAAATGTCGACCGCAGATGCAAAAGAAGATCTGATCAAAAAAGCGGATGAAAAAGGTGCGGATGTGTTGGTTCTGACCTCCGGTCAGACTGACAATAAGATCCACGGCACGGCAGATCTTTATAAGAAGAAGTAATTCTGAAGCTCATGTAAACAAACCCGATGCGCACGTCTATCGGTGAACGGAATATATTGAAATTCATGTTTTTGTCGGCCGGATAAGGCGTTAACGCCGCATCCGGCAATTTAATTTTTTAGCCGCCGCCAGAACGTCGTCCGGCTGATGCCTAAATAATTCGCTGCTGCTGTTTTATCACCATTAAATTTGTCCAGTGCCTGTAGTGGTGTCAGCAAGGGTGGGGCGATGACGTTACCCGATTTTTGTGTCAGCTCTGGCAATAATTGCTGCAAAAATTGCGGCGTTAAATCTGGCGTCGGTTCCACACTTAAAAACAGCGCCAGTCGCTCCATCATATTACGCAGTTCACGAATATTGCCCGGCCAGTCGTAGCGCAACAGCACAGTTTCGCTTGCCTGTAACCCCTGGCGTAATGCGGCAGAAAACGGGGCGGAGAGCGCTGCCAGAGACACTTTCAAAAAGCTCTCTGCCAGCGGCAGAAGATCCGCCACTCGCTCACGCAGTGGCGGTAATTGCAGACGCAAAATACTCAGCCGATAAAACAGATCACGGCGAAACTGCCCTTGCTGCATATCTTCTTCCAGATTGCAGTGAGTGGCGCTAATAACCCGTACATCCACCGGAACAGGGTGATGCCCGCCGACGCGGGTGACCTCTTTTTCTTCCAGCACTCGTAACAGGCGAGTCTGCAATGGCAGAGGCATTTCGCCTATCTCATCCAGAAACAGCGTGCCGCCGTGGGCGATTTCAAACAGCCCGGCGCGACCTCCGCGTCGCGAGCCGGTAAACGCCCCTTCCTCATAGCCAAACAGCTCCGCTTCCAGCAGCGATTCGGCAATCGCCCCGCAGTTGACGGCAACAAACGGATGCGACTTTTTGCCCTGTCGCGCATCGTGGCGGGCAAAATATTCCCGATGAATCGCCTGGGCCGCCAGCTCTTTGCCCGTCCCTGTTTCCCCCTCAATCAACACCGCTGCACTGGAGCGGGCATACAGCAAAATAGCCTGCCGTACTTGTTCCATCTGTGGTGATTGACCGAGCATATCGCCCAGCACGTAACGAGTACGTAGGGCGTTACGGGTGGCATCGTGAGTGTTATGGCGTAACGACATGCGCGTCATATCCAGCGCATCGCTGAACGCCTGGCGCACGGTGGCGGCGGAATAGATAAAAATTCCGGTCATTCCGGCTTCTTCTGCCAGATCGGTAATCAGCCCAGCGCCGACCACCGCTTCGGTGCCGTTAGCTTTTAGCTCGTTAATCTGCCCGCGCGCGTCTTCTTCCGTGATGTAGCTACGTTGATCGAGGCGCAAGTTAAAGGTTTTTTGAAACGCCACCAGTGCCGGAATAGTTTCCTGATAGGTGACAACGCCGATAGAAGAGGTGAGCTTTCCGGCTTTTGCCAGTGCCTGTAACACATCGTAGCCGCTCGGTTTAATCAAAATAACTGGTACTGACAGGCGGCTTTTCAGGTACGCGCCGTTAGAGCCAGCAGCGATGATGGCGTCGCAGCGTTCGTTTGCCAGTTTCTTGCGGATGTAGGTCACCGCTTTTTCAAAGCCAAGCTGAATAGGGGTGATATTCGCCAGGTGATCAAACTCGAGACTGATATCGCGAAACAGCTCGAACAGGCGTGTCACCGATACCGTCCAGATAACCGGTTTGTCGTCATTCAGCCGTGGTGGATGTGCCATAGCGCACCGCAAAGTTAAGAAACCGAATATTGGGTTTAGTCTTGTTTCATAATTGTTGCAATGAAACGCGGTGAAACAGTGTCTGAAACGTTAACTGAAACGCATATTTGCGGATTACTTCATGGATTTATTACTAACAAATTGAAATTAAACATTTAATTCTATTCAGACAATTGTGGCACACCCCTTGCTTTGTGTTTATCAACGAAAATAACAAGTTGATAACAAAGGATGGGCTATGTCTCTACACTCTCCAGGCAAAGCGTTTCGCGCTGCACTAAGCAAAGAAACTCCGTTGCAAATTGTCGGCACCATCAACGCTAACCATGCGCTGCTGGCACAGCGTGCCGGATATCAGGCGATTTATCTCTCCGGCGGTGGCGTGGCGGCAGGTTCTCTGGGGCTGCCCGATCTCGGTATTTCTACTCTTGATGATGTGCTGACTGACATTCGCCGTATCACCGACGTTTGTTCGCTGCCGCTGCTGGTGGATGCGGATATCGGTTTTGGCTCTTCGGCTTTTAACGTCGCCCGCACTGTGAAATCGATGATTAAAGCCGGTGCGGCAGGATTGCATATTGAAGATCAGGTTGGCGCGAAACGCTGCGGTCATCGTCCGAACAAGGCGATCGTCTCGAAAGAGGAGATGGTGGATCGGATCCGCGCGGCGGTGGATGCGAAAACCGATCCTGATTTTGTGATCATGGCGCGCACCGATGCGCTGGCGGTTGAAGGACTGGATGCCGCGATCGAACGCGCGCAGGCCTATGTTGAAGCGGGTGCCGAGATGTTGTTCCCGGAGGCGATTACCGAACTCGCCATGTACCGCCAGTTTGCCGATGCGGTGCAGGTGCCGATCCTCGCCAACATTACCGAATTTGGCGCCACGCCGCTGTTTACTACCGATGAATTACGCAGCGCCCATGTGGCGATGGCGCTGTACCCGCTTTCAGCGTTCCGCGCCATGAACCGCGCCGCTGAACATGTCTACAACGTCCTGCGTCAGGAAGGCACGCAGAAAAGCGTCATCGACACCATGCAGACCCGCAACGAGCTGTACGAAAGCATCAACTACTACCAGTACGAAGAGAAGCTCGACGACCTGTTTGCCCGTAATCAGGCGAAATAAAACACAACGAAAAATATCTCGACCCTACAAATGACGAGGACAATATGAGCGACACAACGATCCTGCAAAACAGTACCCATGTCATTAAACCGAAAAAATCGGTAGCACTTTCCGGCGTTCCGGCGGGCAATACGGCGCTCTGCACCGTGGGTAAAAGCGGCAACGACCTGCATTACCGCGGCTACGATATTCTTGATCTCGCGGAACATTGCGAATTTGAAGAAGTGGCGCATCTGCTGATCCACGGCAAACTGCCGACCCGTGACGAACTCGCCGCCTACAAAACGAAACTGAAAGCCCTGCGCGGTTTACCGGCTAACGTGCGTACCGTGCTGGAAGCCTTACCAGCGGCGTCGCACCCGATGGATGTCATGCGCACCGGCGTTTCCGCGCTCGGTTGCACGCTGCCAGAAAAAGAGGGGCACACCGTCTCTGGCGCGCGGGATATAGCCGACAAACTGTTGGCGTCGCTGAGCTCGATTCTTCTCTACTGGTATCACTACAGCCACAACGGCGAACGCATCCAGCCGGAAACCGATGACGACTCCATCGGCGGTCACTTCCTGCATCTGCTGCACGGCGAAAAGCCGTCGCAAAGCTGGGAAAAGGCGATGCAAATTTCGCTGGTGCTGTACGCCGAGCACGAGTTTAACGCCTCCACCTTTACCAGCCGGGTGATTGCGGGTACTGGCTCGGATATGTATTCCGCGATTATCGGCGCGATTGGCGCACTGCGCGGGCCGAAACACGGCGGGGCGAATGAAGTGTCGCTGGAGATCCAACAACGCTATGAAACGCCGGACGAAGCCGAAGCCGATATCCGCAAGCGGGTGGAAAACAAAGAAGTGGTCATTGGTTTTGGGCATCCGGTTTACACCATCGCCGACCCGCGTCATCAGGTGATCAAACGCGTGGCGAAGCAGCTCTCGCAGGAAGGTGGCTCGCTGAAGATGTACAACATCGCCGATCGCCTGGAAACGGTGATGTGGGAGACGAAAAAGATGTTCCCCAATCTCGACTGGTTCTCCGCTGTTTCCTACAACATGATGGGCGTTCCCACCGAGATGTTCACACCACTGTTTGTTATCGCCCGCGTCACCGGCTGGGCGGCGCACATTATCGAACAACGTCAGGACAACAAAATTATCCGTCCTTCCGCCAATTACGTTGGACCGGAAGACCGCCCGTTTGTCGCGCTGGATAAGCGCCAGTAAACCTCTACGAATAACAATAAGGAAACGTACCCAATGTCAGCTCAAATCAACAACATCCGCCCGGAATTTGATCGTGAAATCGTTGATATCGTCGATTACGTGATGAACTATGAAATCAGCTCCAGAGTGGCCTACGACACCGCTCATTACTGCCTGCTCGACACTCTCGGCTGCGGTCTGGAAGCTCTCGAATACCCGGCCTGTAAAAAACTGCTGGGGCCAATTGTCCCCGGCACCGTCGTACCTAACGGCGTGCGCGTCCCCGGAACTCAGTTCCAGCTCGACCCCGTCCAGGCGGCATTTAACATCGGCGCGATGATCCGTTGGCTCGATTTCAACGATACCTGGCTGGCGGCGGAGTGGGGCCATCCTTCCGACAACCTCGGCGGCATTCTGGCAACGGCAGACTGGCTTTCACGTAACGCAGTCGCCAGCGGCAAAGCCCCGTTAACCATGAAACAGGTGCTGACCGCAATGATTAAAGCTCATGAAATTCAGGGCTGCATTGCGCTGGAAAACTCCTTTAACCGCGTCGGCCTCGACCACGTTCTGTTAGTGAAAGTGGCTTCCACCGCCGTGGTTGCCGAAATGCTCGGCCTGACCCGCGAGGAAATTCTCAACGCCGTTTCGCTGGCGTGGGTAGACGGTCAGTCACTGCGCACCTATCGCCATGCGCCGAACACCGGCACGCGTAAATCCTGGGCGGCGGGCGATGCTACCTCCCGCGCGGTACGTCTGGCACTGATGGCGAAAACGGGCGAAATGGGTTATCCGTCAGCCCTGACCGCGCCGGTGTGGGGCTTCTACGACGTCTCCTTTAAAGGCGAGTCGTTCCGCTTCCAGCGCCCGTACGGTTCTTACGTGATGGAAAATGTGCTGTTCAAAATCTCCTTCCCGGCGGAGTTCCACTCCCAGACGGCCGTTGAAGCAGCGATGACGCTCTATGAACAGATGCAGGCAGCAGGCAAAACGGCGGCGGATATCGAAAAAGTGACCATTCGTACCCACGAAGCCTGTATTCGCATCATCGACAAAAAAGGGCCGCTCAATAACCCGGCGGATCGCGATCACTGCATTCAGTACATGGTGGCGATCCCGCTGCTATTCGGGCGCTTAACGGCGGCAGATTACGAAGACAAGGTTGCGCAAGATAAACGCATCGACGCCCTGCGCGAGAAGATCAATTGCTTTGAAGATCCGGCGTTTACCGCTGACTACCACGACCCAGAAAAACGCGCCATCGCCAATGCCATAACCCTTGAGTTCACCGACGGCACGCGCTTTGAAGAAGTGGTGGTGGAGTACCCCATTGGTCATGCTCGCCGCCGTCAGGATGGCATTCCGAAACTGGTCGATAAATTCAAAATCAATCTCGCGCGCCAGTTCCCGACTCGCCAGCAGCAGCGCATTCTGGAGGTTTCTCTCGACAGAACTCGCCTCGAACAGATGCCGGTCAATGAGTATCTCGACCTGTACGTCATTTAAGTAAACGGCGGTAAGGCGTAAGTTCAACAGGAGAGCATTATGTCTTTTAGCGAATTTTATCAGCGTTCGATTAACGAACCGGAGCAATTCTGGGCCGAGCAGGCCCGGCGTATTGACTGGCAGACGCCCTTTACGCAAACGCTCGATCACAGCAATCCGCCGTTTGCCCGTTGGTTTTGTGAAGGCCGAACCAACTTGTGCCACAACGCTATCGACCGCTGGCTGGAGAAACAGCCAGAGGCGCTGGCGCTGATTGCCGTCTCTTCGGAAACAGAAGAAGAGCGCACCTTTACCTTTCGCCAGCTGCATGACGAAGTGAACGCGGTGGCGTCAATGCTGCGCTCGCTGGACGTGCAGCGTGGCGATCGGGTGCTGGTGTATATGCCGATGATTGCCGAAGCGCATATTACCCTGCTGGCCTGTGCGCGCATTGGTGCTATTCACTCGGTGGTGTTTGGTGGATTTGCTTCGCACAGCGTGGCGGCGCGAATTGATGACGCTAAACCGGTGCTGATTGTCTCGGCTGATGCCGGGGCGCGCGGCGGTAAAATCATTCCGTATAAAAAATTGCTCGACGATGCGATAAGTCAGGCACAGCATCAGCCGCGCCACGTTTTGCTGGTTGATCGTGGGCTGGCGAAAATGCCGCGTGTTAGTGGGCGGGATGTCGATTTCGCGTCGTTGCGCCATCAACACATCGGCGCGCGGGTGCCGGTGGCGTGGCTGGAATCCAACGAAATCTCCTGCATTCTTTACACCTCCGGCACGACCGGCAAACCTAAAGGCGTGCAGCGTGACGTCGGCGGCTATGCGGTGGCGCTGGCGACCTCGATGGACACCATTTTTGGCGGCAAAGCGGGCGGCGTCTTCTTCTGTGCCTCGGATATCGGCTGGGTGGTAGGGCATTCGTATATCGTCTACGCGCCGCTGCTGGCGGGGATGGCGACTATCGTTTACGAAGGATTGCCGACCTGGCCGGACTGCGGTGTGTGGTGGAAAATCGTCGAGAAATATCAGGTTAGCCGCATGTTCTCAGCGCCGACCGCTATTCGCGTGCTGAAAAAATTCCCTACCGCCGAAATTCGCAAACACGATCTCTCGTCGCTGGAAGTGCTCTATCTGGCTGGAGAACCGCTGGACGAGCCGACCGCCAGTTGGGTGAGCAATACGCTGGATGTGCCGGTCATCGACAACTACTGGCAGACCGAATCCGGCTGGCCGATTATGGCGATTGCTCGCGGTCTGGATGACAGGCCGACGCGTCTGGGAAGCCCTGGTGTGCCGATGTATGGCTACAACGTGCAGTTGCTCAATGAAGTCACCGGCGAACCGTGCGGCGTCAATGAGAAAGGGATGCTGGTGGTGGAAGGGCCGCTGCCGCCGGGCTGTATTCAAACCATCTGGGGCGACGACGACCGCTTTGTGAAGACTTACTGGTCGTTGTTTTCCCGCCCGGTGTACGCCACCTTTGACTGGGGCATCCGCGATGCTGACGGTTATCACTTTATTCTCGGGCGCACTGATGACGTGATTAACGTTGCCGGGCATCGGCTGGGTACGCGCGAGATTGAAGAGAGTATCTCCAGCCATCCGGGCGTTGCCGAAGTGGCGGTGGTTGGGGTGAAAGATGCGCTGAAAGGGCAGGTAGCGGTGGCGTTTGTCATTCCGAAAGAGAGCGACAGTCTGGATGACCGCGAGGTGGCGCACTCGCAAGAGAAGGCGATTATGGCGCTAGTGGATAGCCAGATTGGCAACTTTGGCCGCCCGGCGCACGTCTGGTTTGTCTCGCAATTGCCGAAAACGCGATCCGGAAAAATGCTGCGGCGCACGATCCAGGCGATTTGCGAAGGACGCGATCCTGGGGATCTGACGACCATTGATGATCCTGCGTCGTTGGATCAGATCCGCCAGGCGATGGAAGAGTAAGTTATTGTCGGATGCGTCGTGTGGCGCATCCGACACCGTGCGCAGATGCCTGATGCGACGCTGACGCGTCTTATCATGCCTACCCACTGTTTTTACACAGATAAGTTTTCCCCCACCTTTTCGCACTCATTCATATAAAAAATATATTTCCCCACGAAAACGATTGCTTTTTATTTTCAGATGAATAGAATGCGGCGGATTTTTTGGGTTTCAAACAGCAAACGGAGGAATTTCGTGTCGCAAGATAACAACTTTAGCCAGGGGCCAGTCCCGCAGTCGGCGCGGAAAGGGGTATTGGCATTGACGTTCGTCATGCTGGGATTAACCTTCTTTTCCGCCAGTATGTGGACCGGCGGTACTCTCGGAACCGGTCTTAGCTATCATGATTTCTTCCTCGCAGTCCTCATCGGTAATCTTCTCCTCGGTATTTACACTTCATTTCTTGGTTACATTGGCGCAAAAACCGGCCTGACCACTCATCTTCTTGCTCGTTTCTCGTTTGGTGTTAAAGGCTCATGGCTGCCTTCACTGCTGCTGGGCGGCACCCAGGTTGGCTGGTTTGGCGTTGGCGTGGCGATGTTTGCCATTCCGGTGGGCAAGGCAACCGGGCTGGATATTAATTTGCTGATTGCCGTCTCCGGTTTACTGATGACCGTCACCGTCTTCTTTGGCATTTCGGCGCTGACGGTTCTTTCGGTGATTGCGGTTCCGGCTATCGCCTGCCTTGGCGGTTATTCCGTGTGGCTGGCCGTTAACGGCATGGGTGGCCTGGACGCCTTAAAAGCGGTCGTTCCCGCACAACCATTAGATTTCAATGTCGCGCTGGCGCTGGTTGTGGGGTCATTTATCAGTGCGGGTACGCTCACCGCCGACTTTGTCCGGTTTGGTCGCAATGCCAAACTGGCGGTGCTGGTGGCGATGGTGGCCTTTTTCCTCGGCAACTCGTTGATGTTTATTTTCGGTGCAGCGGGCGCTGCGGCACTGGGGATGGCGGATATCTCTGATGTGATGATTGCTCAGGGACTGCTGCTGCCCGCGATTGTGGTACTGGGGCTGAATATCTGGACCACCAACGATAACGCGCTCTATGCGTCGGGTTTAGGTTTCGCCAACATTACCGGGATGTCGAGCAAAACCCTTTCGGTAATCAACGGTATTATCGGTACGGTCTGCGCATTATGGCTGTATAACAATTTTGTCGGCTGGTTGACCTTCCTTTCGGCAGCTATTCCTCCGGTAGGTGGCGTGATCATCGCCGACTATCTGATGAACCGTCGCCGCTATGAGCACTTTGCGACCACGCGTATGATGAGTGTCAATTGGGTGGCGATTCTGGCGGTCGCGCTGGGGATTGCCGCAGGCCACTGGTTACCGGGAATTGTTCCGGTCAACGCGGTATTAGGTGGCGCGCTGAGCTATCTGATCCTTAACCCGATTTTGAATCGTAAAACGACAGCAGCAATGACGCATGTGGAGGCTAACAGTGTCGAATAACGCTTTACAAACAATTAGTAACGCCCGGTTACCCGGCAAAGAGGGGCTGTGGCAGATTCATCTGCAGGACGGAAAAATCAGCGCCATTGACGCGCAATCCGGTGTGATGCCCATAACTGAAAACAGCCTGGATGCCGAACAAGGTTTAGTTTTACCGCCGTTTGTGGAGCCGCATATTCACCTGGACACCACGCAAACCGCTGGGCAACCGAACTGGAATCAGTCCGGCACGCTGTTTGAAGGCATTGAACGCTGGGCCGAGCGCAAAGCGTTATTAACTCATGACGATGTGAAACAACGCGCCTGGCAAACGCTGAAATGGCAGATTGCCAACGGTATTCAGCATGTGCGTACCCATGTCGATGTTTCGGATGCAACCCTGACTGCGCTGAAAGCAATGCTGGAAGTGAAGCAGGAAGTCGCGCCGTGGATTGATCTGCAAATCGTCGCTTTCCCGCAGGAAGGGATTTTGTCGTATCCCAACGGTGAAGCGTTGCTGGAAGAGGCGTTACGCTTAGGGGCAGACGTTGTTGGGGCGATTCCGCATTTTGAATTTACCCGTGAATACGGCGTGGAGTCGCTGCATAAAACCTTCGCTCTGGCGCAAAAATACGACCGTCTCATCGATGTTCACTGTGATGAGATCGATGACGAACAGTCACGCTTTGTCGAAACCGTTGCCGCCCTGGCGCACCGTGAAGGCATGGGCGCGCGAGTCACTGCCAGTCACACCACGGCAATGCACTCCTATAACGGGGCGTATACCTCACGCCTGTTCCGCTTGCTGAAAATGTCCGGTATTAACTTTGTCGCCAACCCGCTGGTCAATATTCATCTGCAAGGGCGTTTCGATACGTATCCAAAACGTCGCGGCATCACGCGCGTTAAAGAGATGCTGGAGTCTGGCATTAACGTCTGCTTTGGTCACGATGATGTCTTCGATCCGTGGTATCCGCTGGGAACGGCGAATATGCTGCAAGTGCTGCATATGGGGCTGCATGTTTGTCAGTTGATGGGCTACGGGCAGATTAACGATGGCCTGAATTTAATCACTCACCACAGCGCCAGAACGTTGAATTTGCAGGATTACGGCATTGCCGCCGGAAACAGCGCTAACCTGATTATCCTGCCGGCTGAAAATGGGTTTGACGCGCTGCGCCGTCAGGTTCCGGTACGTTATTCGGTACGTGGCGGTAAAGTGATCGCCAGTACACAACCGGCACAAACCACCGTGTATCTGGAGCAGCCAGAAGCCATCGATTACAAACGATAATCGACTGGGTTACAGCGAGCGTAGTTTATGCCGGATGCGGCGTGAACGCCTTGCACTGAACTCGTAGGCCTGATAAGCGTAGCGCATCAGGCAATTCCAGCCGCTGACCTGTGTCAGCGGCTACCGTGATTCATTCCCGCCAACATCCGCGAATTCTTCCAACGCCATGTGCAAAAATGCCTTCGCGGCGGCTGTCTGCCAGCTGTAGTTTATGCCCGGATGCGGCGTGAACGCCTTGCACTGAACTCGTAGGCCTGATAAGCGTAGCGCATCAGGCAATTCCAGCCGCTGACCTGTGTCAGTGGCTACCGTGATTCATTCCCGCCAACATCCGCGTATTCTTCCAACGCCATGTGCAAAAATGCCTTCACGGCGGCTGTCTGCCAGCTATTTTTCCGCCGCAACAAAACCGCCGTTCTCTCCAGTAGTGGCGGGGCAAGAGAAATCGCTTTAAGCCCATCATGTTGTGTGGCAATCGCCGCAGGCAGCAAGGTGGAAAGAGAAGTGCGGCGAATCAGCTCCAGAACCGCGCTAATTGAGTTCGCCTCTATCACCACCTGTGGATGCAGCCCCGCTTTCTCGCAGTAGTGGTCAATTTGCTCTCTGGTGGCAAATTCCGCGCTGAGCAGCACCAGTTTTTCATCATGCAAGCGACTCAATGCCACCTGTTCCTGATCAGCCAGCGGATGATGTTTCGCCACCACCAACGCTAAACTTTCTGTCAGTAAAGGAATTGCCTCCAGCTCCGGCGAATGCACAGGCGCGAAGGCAATCCCAACGTCCAGCTCGTCGCGACAAAGCATATCTTCGATTTTCTCCTGCGACATTTCCTGTAGCTGGAGCGTGATGCCGGGGTAGCGCGCATAGAAATCCGCCATTAAGGGGCCGATAAAGTAGCTCGTAAAGGTGGGGGTGACGGCGATACGCAGCGATCCTCGCGTCAGATCGGCAACATCATGAATCGCCCGTTTACCCGCCCCCAGTTCCTGTAACGCCCGGCTGGCGTACTGTCGCCAGACTTCCCCCGCATCAGTGAGACGAATCGTTCGCCCGCTACGGTCAAACAGCGGCACGCCTAAACTCTCCTCTAATTGGCGAATCTGCTGGGAAAGCGCAGGCTGGGAGACGTGCAACGCACTGGCGGCACGGGTGAAGCTGCCATGTTCAGCCACGGCAAGAAAGTAATTGATATGTCGAGAGAGCATTCGCCAACCTATAAGTAAATCCAATAGAACTCATCATAAATGAGTCTTTTACCTTATGACAATCGGCGAGTAGTCTGCCTCTCATTCCAGAGACAGACAGAGGTTAACGGTGAAAGAGATTATTGATGGATTCCTTAAATTCCAGCGCGAGGCATTTCCTGAGCGGGAAGCCTTGTTTAAACAGCTGGCGACACAGCAAAGCCCGCGCACACTTTTTATCTCATGCTCCGATAGCCGTCTGGTCCCTGAGCTGGTGACGCAACGTGAGCCTGGCGATCTGTTCGTTATTCGCAACGCGGGCAATATCGTCCCTTCCTACGGGCCGGAACCCGGTGGCGTTTCTGCTTCGGTGGAGTATGCCGTCGCTGCGCTTCGGGTATCTGACATTGTGATTTGTGGTCATTCCAACTGTGGCGCGATGACCGCCATTGCCAGCTGTCAGTGCATGGACCATATGCCTGCCGTCTCCCACTGGCTGCGTTATGCCGATTCTGCCCGCGTCGTTAATGAGGCGCGCCCGCATCCCGATTTACCGTCAAAAGCTGCGGCGATGGTACGTGAAAACGTCATTGCTCAGTTGGCTAATTTGCAAACTCATCCATCGGTGCGCCTGGCGCTCGAAGAGGGGCGGATCGCCCTGCACGGCTGGGTCTACGACATTGAAAGCGGCAGCATCGCAGCTTTTGACGGCGCAACCCGCCAGTTTGTGCCACTGGCAGCTAATCCTCGCGTTTGTGCCATACCGCTACGCCAACCGACCGCAGCGTAACCTTATTTTTAAACCATCAGGAGATCCACCATGATTCAGTCGCAAATTAACCGCAATATTCGTCTTGATCTTGCCGATGCCATTTTGCTCAGCAAAGCTAAAAAAGATCTCTCATTTGCCGAGATTGCCGATGGCACCGGTCTGGCAGAAGCCTTCGTAACCGCGGCTTTGCTGGGTCAGCAGGCGCTTCCTGCCGACGCCGCCCGCCTGGTCGGGGCGAAACTGGATCTCGACGAAGACGCCATTCTGTTATTACAAACTGTGCCACTGCGTGGCTGCATTGATGACCGTATTCCAACCGACCCAACGATGTATCGTTTCTATGAAATGTTGCAGGTGTACGGCACAACCCTGAAAGCGTTGGTTCATGAGAAGTTTGGCGATGGCATTATCAGCGCGATTAACTTCAAACTCGACGTTAAGAAAGTGGCGGACCCGGAAGGTGGCGAACGAGCGGTCATCACCTTAGATGGTAAATATCTGCCGACCAAACCGTTCTGACAGTCATGCGCGACCATCAAAAGACGTTCACGATGCTGTTGGTTCTGGTGCTGATTGGTCTTAATATGCGACCACTGCTCACCTCCGTCGGGCCACTGCTACCGCAATTGCGCCAGGCGAGTGGAATGAGCTTTAGCGTGGCTGCCCTGTTGACCGCTCTGCCGGTGGTCACCATGGGCGGGCTGGCACTGGCCGGAAGCTGGCTTCATCAGCATGTCAGTGAACGTCGCAGCGTCGCCATCAGTTTGTTGCTGATAGCCGTCGGTGCATTGATGCGTGAGCTTTACCCCCAAAGTGCGCTGCTGCTTAGCAGCGCACTGCTTGGTGGGGTGGGGATCGGTATCATTCAGGCGGTGATGCCTTCGGTGATTAAACGGCGGTTTCAGCAGCGCACGCCACTGGTGATGGGGCTGTGGTCCGCGGCTCTGATGGGCGGCGGTGGACTTGGTGCTGCCCTGACACCCTGGTTAGTTCATCACAGCGAAACCTGGTATCAAACACTCGCCTGGTGGGCGCTGCCTGCCGTTGTTGCGCTCTTTGCCTGGTGGTGGCAAAGCGCCCGCGAGGTCGCCTCTTCTCACAAGACAACAACCACTCCGGTTCGCGTGGTATTCACTCCCCGCGCGTGGACGCTGGGCCTTTACTTCGGTCTGATTAACGGCGGTTACGCCAGCCTGATTGCCTGGTTACCCGCTTTCTATATTGAGATTGGTGCCAGCGCGCAGTACAGCGGTTCCTTGCTGGCGTTGATGACGCTTGGGCAAGCCGCAGGAGCATTGCTAATGCCTGCTATGGCTCGCCATCAGGACCGACGCAAACTGTTAATGCTGGCGCTGGTGTTACAACTGGTGGGTTTCTGCGGCTTTATCTGGCTGCCGCTGCAATTGCCGGTATTGTGGGCGATGGTGTGTGGTTTAGGTCTGGGCGGCGCGTTTCCGCTCTGTTTGCTGCTGGCGCTCGACCACTCTGTGCAACCGGCTATTGCTGGCAAGTTAGTGGCGTTTATGCAGGGGATTGGTTTTGTCATTGCCGGGCTTGCCCCCTGGTTTTCTGGCGTGCTGCGTAGTATCAGTGGCAATTACCTGATGGACTGGGCGTTTCATGCGCTATGCGTCGTTGGGCTGATGATCATAACCCTGCGCTTTGCACCAGCACGTTTTCCGCAGCTGTGGGTCAAAGAGGCATGATGAGACGCTTGTTCCTGCGCTTTGTTCATGCCGGATGCGGCCTACGTAGATCACTGAATTTGTAGGCCTGATAAGCGAAGCGCATCAGGCAATTTTTATAATTTAAAGTGACGATTCAACTTTGTAATCTTTGTAATAATATTGCTTATCCCGGTCGTTTATTTCGCGAATAACCCGACAAGGAACGCCAGCAGCCACGACGTTTGGTGGAATGTCTTTTGTGACGACACTACCCGCGCCAATAACAGAATTATCCCCGATGGTGACGCCTGGATTAATGACCACATGACTCCCGATCCAGACATTATTGCCAATCGTTATCGGAAAAGAGTACATCTCTCCATTTTTTCTCAATTTATGGTGTACAGGGTGTCCCGTAACGGAAAGAGTAACGTTGGGTGCAATCAGTACGTTATCACCGATTGTTACCGTGTAGTCATCGACAATGGTTAAATTGAAATTTGCGTAAAAATTGCGGCCTATATGGATGTTGGAACCATAAGAAAAATAGACGGGAGGTTCTATCCAGGCGTTTTCCCCTACTGTGGCAAACATTTCTTTAATCAGGCTTTCCCTTTTTTCAACTTCTGATGGATGCGAGTGATTAAACTCATACATTAACGTTTTCCCACGAAGTCTTTTTTCAGGTAAGCCTTCGCACATATCGGTAAATAGCTTGCCTGCTTTTATTCTTTCGGTCATTGGCATGTTCATTGCGATCATTCCGTCCTGATATGTTGGTCGGATAAGGCGCTCGCGCCCCATCCGACATTAATTGTTTAAGCGACTTCATTCACCTGGCGACGCAGTAGAGAAAGCGGGCCGGGGCCGCTAAGTGTGAACACGGAAATCAAGGTGAAGCCCAGCGCCACCAGACCCAGCACCAGATAAGCGCCCTGGAAACCGATGCTTTCATACATATTGCCCGCCAGTACAGACATAAAAATCATCGCCAGTTGCTTAAAGAAGCAGAAACAGACCAGATAAATCGTCGCTGAAAAACGCACTTCAAACTGGCTGGTAATATATTTAAAGCAGCCCACCAGCAGGAACGGTACTTCAAACATATGCAGCGTTTTCAGAATGACCACTTCCAGCGCTGAAGTGGCGAACGATGAGCCAATAATGCGTACAGACATAATAGTGCCAGCCAGCAGCAGGGCGTTTTTCCCACCGATGCGATTAATAATCAGCGGCGCAAAGAACATAATCGAGGCGTTAAGTAATTCGCCCATTGTCGTTACGTAGCCAAATACCCGCGTACCCTGTTCACTGGAGGTAAAAAACGAAGTAAAGAAATTAGCAAACTGTTGGTCAAAAACATCGTAGGTGCAGGAAACGCCAATAACATAGAGCGACAAAAACCACAGTTTGGGCTGTCTGAACAATTCCAGTGCCAGCTTAAGGCTAAAAGCCGAATGGTTGGCGCCTACGGCATTGGCAACCGTGGCGGAAGAAGGGGCATCCGTTCTGGCAAAAAAGAGCAAAACGGCGAGGATGAGCGCACAGCCAGAACCCAGCCAGAAAACAAACTGGTTATTGATGGTGAACATGATGCCGACAATCGAGGCACACAGCGCCCAGCCAACACAGCCAAACATCCGCGCGCGACCAAATTCGAAATTACTGCGACGGCTGACTTTCTCGATAAATGCCTCTACTGCTGGCGCACCGGCGTTAAAACAAAAGCCAAGATAAATACCACCAACAATCGACCCTACTAAAATGTTGTACTGTAACAGCGGGCCGAAGATAAAAATAAAGAACGGCGCAAACATCACTAACATGCCGGTGATAATCCATAGCAGGTATTTGCGCAGCCCGAGTTTGTCAGAAAGCAGACCAAACAGCGGTTGGAATAACAGGGAGAACAGAGAAATAGCGGCAAAAATTATTCCGGTATCACTTTTGCTAATATGGTTGATGTCATGTAGCCAAATCGGGAAAAACGGGAAATAGGCACCCATGATAAAAAAGTAAAAGAAAAAGAATAAGCCGAACATCCAAAAGTTTGTGTTTTTTAAATAGAACATAATGGATTTCCTTACGCTAAATACGGGCAGACATAGCCTGCCCGGTTATTATTATTTTTGGCACCAGATCAACTGGTAATGATAGCGACCTGCGCTCAGTTGACATTCTGCCGACACTGACGGGCTCCAGGAGTCGTCGCCACCAATCCCCATATGGAAACCGTCGATATTCAGCCAGGTGCCTTCTTCCGCGTGCAGCAGATGGCGATGACTGGTTGCCATCAGTTGTTGTTGGCTGTAGCGGCTGATATTGAACTGGAAGTCGCCGCGCCACTGGTGTGGGCCATAATTCAATTCGCGCGTCCCGCAGCGCAGACCGTTTTCGCTCGGGAAAACGTACGGGGTATACATGTCTGACAATGGCAGATCCCAGCGGTCAAAACAGGCTGCAGTAAGGCGGTCGGGATAGTTTTCTTGCGGCCCTAATCCGAGCCAGTTTACCCGCTCTGCTACCTGCGCCAGCTGGCAGGTCAGGCCAATCCGCGCCGGATGCGGCGTATCGCTCGCCACTTCAACATCCACACTGATGACCATCTCACCGTGTCCATCAATCCGGTAAGTTTTCCGGCTGATAAATAAGGTTTTCCCCTGATGCTGCCACGCGTGGGCGGTCGTAATCAGCACCGCGTCGGCAAGTGTATCTGCCGAGCACTGCAACAACGCCGCTTCGGCCTGGTAATGGCCCGCCGCCTTCCAGCGTTCGACCCAGGCGTTCGGATCAATACGCGTTGCTTCACTTACGCCAATGTCATTATCCAGCGGTGCGCGGGTGAACTGATCGCGCAGCGGCGTCAGCAGTTGTTTTTCATCGCCAATCCACATCTGTGAAAGAAAGCCTGACTGGCGGTTAAATTGCCAACGCTTGTTACCCAGCTCGATGCAAAAATCCGTTTCGCTGGTGGTCAGTTGCGGGATGGTGTGGGACGCGTAGGGGAGTGTCACGCTGAGGTTTTCCGCCAGTCGCCATTGTTGCCAGGCGCTGATGTGTCCGGCTTCTGACCATGCGGTCGCGTTCGGTTGCACTACGCGTACTGTGAGCCAGAGTTGCCCGGCGCTCTCCGGCTGCGGTAGTTCAGGCAGTTCAATCACCTGTTTACCTTGCGGGCCAACATTCAGAGGCACTTCGCTACTTGCCAGTGGCTTGCCATCCAGTGCCACCGACCAGTGCAGGATCTCGTTATCGCTATGACGGAACAGGTATTCGCTGGTCACTTCGATGGTCCGCCCGGATAAACGGAACTGGAAAAACTGCTGTTGGTGTTTTGCTTCCGTCAGCGTCGGATGCGGCGTGCGGTCGGCAAAGACCAGACCGTTCATGCAGAACTGGCGATCGTTTGGCGTATCGCCAAAATCACCGCCGTAAGCCGACCACGGGTTTCCGTTTTCATCATATTTAATCAGCGACTGATCCACCCAGTCCCAGACAAAGCCGCCCTGTAAACGGGGGTACTGACGAAACGCCTGCCAGTATTTAGCGAAGCCGCCAAGACTGTTACCCATCGCGTGGGCATATTCGCAAAGGATCAGCGGGCGCGTCTCTCCAGGCAGCGAAAGCCATTTTTTGATGGACCATTTCGGCACAGCCGGGAAGGGCTGGTCTTCATCCACGCGCGCGTACATCGGGCAAATAATATCGGTGGCCATGGTGTCGGCTCCGCCGCCTTCATACTGTACCGGGCGGGAAGGATCGACAGATTTGATCCAGCGATACAGCGCGTCGTGATTAGCGCCGTGGCCTGATTCATTCCCCAGCGACCAGATGATTATGCTCGGGTGATTACGATCGCGCTGTACCATCCGCGTTACGCGTTCGCTCATCGCAGGTAACCAGCGCGGATCATCCGTCAGTCGATTCATCGGCACCATGCCGTGGGTTTCAATATTGGCTTCATCCACCACATACAGGCCATAGCGGTCGCACAGCGTGTACCACAGCGGATGGTTCGGATAATGCGAACAGCGCACGGCGTTAAAGTTGTTCTGCTTCATCAGCTGGATATCCTGCACCATCGTCTGCTCATCCATGACCTGACCATGCAGAGGATGATGCTCGTGACGGTTAACGCCGCGAATCAGCAACGGCTTGCCGTTCAGCAGCAGCAGGCCATTTTCAATCCGCACCTCGCGGAAACCGACATCGCAGGCTTCTGCTTCAATCAGCGTGCCGTCGGCGGTGTGCAGTTCAACCACCGCACGATAGAGATTCGGGATTTCGGCGCTCCACAGCGCCGGGTTTTCGACGTTCAGACGTAGCGTGACGCGATCGCTATAACCACCACGTTCATCGATAATTTCGCCGCCGAAAGGTGCGGTGCCGCTGGCGACCTGCGTTTCACCCTGCCATAAAGAAACTGTTATCCGCAGCACATCGCGCAGTTCGCCGTACATCTGAACTTCTGCCTCCAGTACAGCGCGGCTGAAATCATCATTAAAGCGAGTGGCAACATGGAAATCGCTGATTTGTGTGGTCGGTTTGTGCAGCAACGAGACGTCACGGAAAATGCCGCTCATCCGCCACATGTCCTGATCTTCCAGATAGCTACCGTCACTCCAGCGCAGCACCATCACCGCGAGGCGGTTTTCTCCGGCGCGTAAAAATTCGCTCAGGTCAAATTCAGACGGCAAACGACTGTCCTGGCCGTAACCGACCCAGCGCCCGTTGCACCACAGATGAAACGCCGAGTTAACGCCATCAAAAATAATTCGCGTCTGGCCTTCCTGTAGCCAGCTTTCATCAACATTAAATGTGAGCGAGTAACAGCCTGTCGGATTTTCTGCGGGAACAAATGGCGGATTGACCGCAATGGGATAGGTCACGTTGGTGTAGATGGGCGCGTCGTAACCGTGCATCTGCCAGTTTGAGGGGACGACGACAGTATCGGCGTCAGGAAGATCGCTCTCGAGCCAGCTTTCCGGCACCGCTTCTGGTGCCGGAAACCAGGCAAATTGCCACTCACCATTCAGGCTGCGCAACTGTCGGGAAGGGCGATCGGCGCGGGCTTCTTCGCTATTACGCCAGCTGGCGAAAGGGGGATGCGCCGCAAGGCGATTAAGTTGGGTAACGCCAGGGTTTTCCCAGTCACGACGTTGTAATACGACGGCCAGTGAATCCGTAATCATGGTCATAGCTGTATCCTGTGTGAAATTGTTATCCGCTCACAATTTCACACAACATACGAGCCTGACGCATAGAGTGTAAAGCCTGGGGGGCCTAATGAGTGAGCTGACTCACATTAATTGCGTTGCGCTCACTGTCCGCTTTCCAGACGGGAAATTTGCCTTGCCAGCTGCATTAATGAATCGGCCAACGCGCGGGGAGAGGCGGTTTGCGTATTGGGTGGCAGGGTGGTTTTTCTTTTCACCAGTGAGACGGGCAGTAGCTGATTTCCCTTCACCGCCTGCCCCTGAGAGAGTTGCAGCAAGCGGTCTACGCTGGTTTGCCCCAGCAGACGAAAATCCTGTTTGATGGTGGTTAACGGCGGGATATAACACGAGCTGTCCTCGGTATCGTCGTATCCCACTACCGAGATATCCGCGCCGACGCGCAGCCCGAACTCGGTAATGGCGCGCATTGCGCCCAACGCCATCTGATCGTTGGCAACCAGTATCGCGGTGGGAATAACGCCCTCATTCAGCATCTGCATGGTTTGTTGAAAACCGGACATGGCGCTCCAGTCGCCTTCCAGTTCCGCTATTGGCTGAATTTGATGGTGTTTGAGATATTTGTGCCAGCCCGCCAGACGCAGACGCGCGGAGACAGAACTTAATGGGCCTGCTAACAGCGCGATTTGCTGGTGACCTAATGCGACCAGATGATCCACGCCAAGCCGCGTACCGTCTTCATGGGAAAAAATAATACTGTTGATGGGGGCCTGGTCAGAGACATCAAGGAATAACGCTGGCACGTTACCACAGGCGGCTTCCACCGCAATGGCATCTTGTTCATCCAGCGGATAGTTGATGATCAGACCGCTAACGCGTTGCGCGAGAAGGTTGTGTACCGCCGCTTTACAGGCATCGACGCCGCTTCGTTCTACCATCGACACCACCACGCTGGCACCCAGTTGGTCAGCGCGAGATTTTATCGCCGCGACAATTTGTGACGGCGCGTGCAGGGCCAGGCTGGAGGTAGCAACGCCAATCAGCAACGACTGTTTGCCCGCCAGTTGTTGTGCCACGCGGTTGGGAATGTAATTCAGCTCCGCCATTGCCGCTTCCACTTTTTCCCGCGTTTTCGCAGAAACGTGGCTGGCCTGATTTACCACGCGGGAAACGGTCTGATAAGAGACACCGGCATACTCTGCGACATCGTATAGCGTTACTGGTTTCACATTCACCACCCTGAATTCACTTTCTTCCGATTGCTATCATGCCATACCACGGAAGGTTTTTCGCCATTCGGCGGGGCTGACGCCGAAGTGAGATTTAAAATGCTGACGCCAGGTCACAGGTGAGAGAAAACCCACCTCAGCCGCTATCCTCTCAACGGGCAACTGACTGGTTTCCAACAGTTCCTGGCTACGGCGTAAGCGTTCAGTGATGAGCCATTCGGCGATACTCGAACCGGTCGCTTTCATAAAATGACGGGTTAGCGTGCGGCGACTCATCATTACTCGCTGCGCCAGCGAGTCGAGATCATGCTGTTGCGCAATGTTTTGCCGCAGGTAATCCAGCAGGAGGTTAATGCGTTCATCATGGGTATTTTTCGGCACCGGTTGCTCTATAAACTGCGCCTGACCGCCGGTGCGATATGGCGGTACGACCATCCGTCGGGCAATATGGTTAGCATAGTCGCTGCCAAAATGTTGCCGAACAATATACAAACAGCAATCCAGCGCCGCGGCAGTACCGGCAGAGGTAATAATACCGTCATCGTCTACATACAACGCGTTAATATCCAGATATGTTTGTGGAAAACGTGCCTGAAATTCACGCTCGAACTCCCAGTGCGTGGCAGCACGCTTATTGTTCAGTAAACCTGCATAGCCGAGCACAAACGTGCCCAGGCAAAGCCCGACAATCTGTGCCCCGTTATCCCGTGCGGTCGTTAAGGCTTCCAGCAGCTTTTGTGGCGGTTTTTGTGTAATTGTTCCCCAGTAAGGAATTATCACAATATCCGCCTGGATGACTGCGGTATAGTCATGGGTGGCGGTTACGGAAAACCCATCGGCAGAGTCCACGTTTCCCAGATTTTCAGCGCAGATAATTACGTGAAAGCGTTTTTTCTCCGCCATTTTTTCGCTAAACACGATAAACGGTACGGAAAGATGAAAAGGGCTAAAACCGGCAACGGCGATAATGGCAACAGTTAGCGGGCGCATAACACTCTTTATCTCCGAATTAGAATGTCAACGTTTCACCATCTTCTGGTACGTTCACAAATTCGATAATTTGATTATCTCTTGCGTATTCCTTGAGCGCATCACGCGTCAGCAAACAGTGGTTTACGGCCTCCATATGTGTCGCGACAATTTGCGCTTCTGGCAGGGTAAAATGTGTTTTGAGAATATCTTCTGCTCCCATAATTATCGCGCCATGCCCCAGAACATGCGCAAATCCGGCATTCAACACAACCACTTCTGGTTGGAAAGTTAGCATTGTAGCCTCGACGTCGTCACGCCAGAGGGTATCGCCAGCCAGATAGAGCGTTTTCTCTGTCGGGTGCTGGAAAACAACGCCGCAGGCTGCGCCTAAACGCTTCGCCATAGCCGGGTCGGCATAGGTGCGATCGGAGCCGTGCTGCCCTGTCGTTTTATGCAGAGTTATATCACCAAATTTAGTCTCGTCGGTAAGTACGGTAAGATGCGTAAATCCTTGTTTATGCAGTGATTCAGCATCTTGCTCATTTTGCACATAAATCAGTTTATCTTTGGGGACGACGCGGGAGGCTGTTTCGTCCCAGTGATCTTCATGCAAATGAGTCACGATTAGGGCGTCAACGTTGAGTAACGTTGTTAAATCGCACGGTAATTCTACCGTTGGATTGCGGATTTCTGCGCGTGCAGTTCCGGCAAAACCCGGATAACTTCCTTTAGGCGCGAGTAACGGGTCGATAAGAAATGTTTTGCCAGCGTATTGGGTAATTTGGGTGGCATTACGAATTTGAGTAATTTTCATGATTTGCTCCACATCACAGTATTGATGTCATTAGCGTAGCGTGCAGCCCGTACTGTGCATGTGGGCAAATGGGCGAATAACGATGAGAATGGGCCAAATTACACATTGACGTCGCTAGCGCAAATGCACGCCACTTCGCCGTCCGGCCACCAGAATAGCCTGCGATTCCACCCCTTCTTCAATCTGTTTTGCTACCCGTTGCAGCGCCGGAAGATGTTTTTCTGCCGCCTGTTCAATGGTCATCGCACTGGCCATATACACCAGATTCAAACAGCCAATCACCCGTTGTTCACTGCGCAGCGGTACGGCAATGGAGGCGATCTTCTCCTCCTGATCCCAGCCGCGGTAGTTCTGTCCGTAACCTTCTTTGCGTGCACGCGCCAGAATGGCTTCCAGCTTTAACGGTTCCCGTGCCAGTTGATAGTCATCACCGGGGCGGGCGGCTAACATTTCGATTAACGCCTGGCGTTCTTGTTCCGGGCAAAAGGCCAGCCAGGTCAGGCCCGAGGCGGTTTTCAGGAGCGGTAAACGCCGCCCGACCATTGCCCGGTGAAAGGATAATCGACTGAAACGGTGAGTGGTTTCGCGTACCACCATTGCATCAACATCCAGCGTGGAAACATCTGTCGGCCACACCACTTCGCGCAATAGATCGCCCAGCAGCGGGGCCGCCAGCGCAGAAATCCACTGTTCGTCACGAAACCCTTCGCTTAATTGCCGCACTTTGATGGTCAGACGAAAACTGTCGTCGGAGGTACTGCGCCGGACATATCCCTCTTCCAGCAACGTCTCCAGCAGTCGCCGCACAGTGGTGCGATGCAGACCGCTGAGTTCCGCCAGCAGCCCGACGCTGGCACCGCCGTCAAGTTTATTTAACATATTTAATAACATTAGACCGCGGGTTAATCCGCGCACGGTTTTGTATTCCGTCTGCTCATCGTTCTGCATATTAATTGACATTTCTATAGTTAAAACAACGTTGTGCACCTGGTGCACATTCGGGCGTGTTTTGATTGTAGCCGAAAACACCCTTCCTATACTGAGCGAACAATAAAAAATCATTTACATGTTTTTAACAAAATAAGTTGCGCTGTACTGTGCGCGCAACGGCATTTTGTCCGAGTCGTGAGGTACTGAAATGGCAATACAACACCCTGACATCCAGCCTGCTGTTAACCATAGCGTTCAGGTGGCGATCGCTGGTGCCGGTCCGGTCGGGCTGATGATGGCGAACTATCTCGGCCAGATGGGCATTGACGTGCTGGTAGTGGAGAAACTCGATAAGTTGATCGACTACCCCCGTGCGATTGGTATTGATGACGAGGCGCTGCGCACCATGCAGTCGGTTGGCCTGGTCGATAATGTTCTGCCGCATACTACGCCGTGGCATGCGATGCGTTTTCTCACCCCAAAAGGCCGCTGTTTTGCTGATATTCAGCCAATGACCGATGAATTTGGCTGGCCGCGCCGTAACGCCTTTATTCAGCCGCAGGTCGATGCGGTGATGCTGGAAGGGGTGTCGCGTTTTCCGAATGTACGCTGCTTGTTTTCCCGCGAGCTGGAGGCCTTCAGCCAGCAAAATGACGAAGTGACCTTGCACCTGAAAACGGCTGAAGGGCAGCGGGAAACGGTCAAAGCCCAGTGGCTGGTGGCCTGTGATGGTGGGGCAAGTTTTGTCCGTCGCACCCTGAATGTGCCGTTTGAAGGTAAAACCGCGCCAAATCAGTGGATTGTGGTAGATATCGCCAACGATCCGTTAAGTACGCCGCATATCTATTTGTGTTGCGATCCGGTGCGCCCGTATGTTTCTGCCGCGCTGCCTCATGCGGTACGTCGCTTTGAATTTATGGTGATGCCGGGAGAAACCGAGGAACAGCTGCGTGAGCCGCAAAATATGCGCAAGCTGTTAAGCAAAGTGCTGCCTAATCCAGACAATGTTGAATTGATTCGCCAGCGTGTCTACACCCACAACGCACGACTGGCGCAACGTTTTCGTATCGATCGCGTACTGCTGGCGGGCGATGCCGCGCACATCATGCCGGTGTGGCAGGGGCAGGGCTATAACAGCGGTATGCGCGACGCCTTTAACCTGGCCTGGAAACTGGCGTTGGTTATCCAGGGGAAAGCCCGCGATGCGCTGCTCGATACCTATCAACAAGAACGTCGCGATCACGCCAAAGCGATGATTGACCTGTCCGTGACCGCGGGCAACGTGCTGGCTCCGCCGAAACGCTGGCAGGGTACGTTACGTGACGGCGTTTCCTGGCTACTGAATTATCTGCCGCCAGTAAAACGCTACTTCCTCGAAATGCGCTTCAAGCCGATGCCGCAATACTACGCCGGTGCGCTGGTGCGTGAGGGCGAAGCGAAGCACTCTCCGGTCGGCAAGATGTTTATTCAGCCGAAAGTCACGCTGGAAAACGGCGACGTGACGCTGCTCGATAACGCGATCGGCGCGAACTTCGCGGTAATTGGCTGGGGATGCAATCCACTGTGGGGAATGAGCAACGAGCAAATCCAGCAGTGGCGTGCGTTGGGCACACGCTTCATTCAGGTGGTGCCGGAAGTGCAAATTCATACCGCACAGGATAATCACGACGGCGTGCTACGCGTGGGCGATACGCAAGGTCGTCTGCGTAGCTGGTTTGCGCAACACAATGCTTCGCTGGTGGTGATGCGCCCGGATCGCTTTGTTGCCGCCATCGCCATTCCGCAAACCCTGGGCAAGGCCCTGAATAAACTGGCGTCGGTGATGACGCTGACCCGCCCTGATGCCGACGTTTCTGTCGAAAAGGTAGCCTGATATGTACGCTTATCTTCACTGTCTTTCCCACTCGCCGCTGGTGGGGTATGTCGACCCGGCGCAAGAGGTGCTCGATGAGGTCAATGGTGTGATTGCCAGCGCCCGCGAGCGTATTGCGGCTTTCTCCCCTGAACTGGTGGTGCTGTTTGCGCCAGATCACTACAACGGTTTTTTCTATGACATGATGCCGCCGTTCTGTTTAGGCGTTGGGGCGACGGCAATTGGTGATTTCGGCAGTGCGGCAGGAGAGCTGCCCGTGCCTGTGGAGCTGGCGGAGGCTTGTGCGCATGCCGTCATGAAGAGCGGGATCGATCTTGCCGTTTCTTACTGTATGCAGGTGGATCACGGTTTTGCCCAGCCGCTGGAGTTCCTGCTCGGTGGGCTGGATAAGGTGCCGGTTCTGCCTGTGTTCATCAACGGTGTCGCCACGCCGCTGCCTGGTTTTCAGCGTACCCGCATGTTGGGTGAAGCCATTGGACGTTTCACCAGCACTCTCAATAAACGCGTGCTGTTCCTTGGGTCCGGTGGGCTTTCCCATCAGCCGCCGGTGCCCGAACTGGCGAAAGCCGATGCCCATATGCGCGATCGTCTGTTGGGTAGCGGGAAAGATTTACCCGCCAGTGAGCGTGAATTGCGTCAGCAACGGGTGATCAGCGCCGCTGAGAAGTTTGTTGAGGATCAGAGAACTCTGCATCCGCTCAACCCGATTTGGGATAACCAGTTCATGACTTTGCTGGAGCAGGGACGCATACAGGAACTGGATGCCGTCAGTAACGAAGAGCTTTCCGCCATTGCCGGAAAGTCGACACATGAAATCAAAACCTGGGTCGCCGCTTTTGCCGCTATTTCTGTGTTTGGCAACTGGCGTAGCGAAGGGCGTTATTACCGCCCAATCCCGGAGTGGATTGCCGGATTTGGCTCGTTAAGCGCCAGAACAGAGAACTGAATATGCAGGAGAAGATGATGAGTTATCAGCCACAAACCGAAGCCGCCACCAGCCGTTTTCTGAATGTAGAAGAAGCGGGTAAAACGCTGCGCATCCATTTTAATGACTGTGGACAAGGCGACGAAACCGTTGTCCTGCTGCACGGTTCCGGCCCGGGTGCTACGGGCTGGGCGAACTTCAGCCGCAATATCGATCCGCTGGTAGAGGCGGGCTATCGAGTGATCCTGTTGGATTGTCCGGGCTGGGGTAAGAGCGATTCGATCGTTAATAGTGGTTCGCGATCGGATCTTAATGCACGCATCCTGAAAAGCGTGGTGGATCAACTGGATATCGCCAAAATCCACTTGCTGGGCAACTCGATGGGCGGCCACAGTTCTGTGGCGTTCACCCTTAACTGGCCGGAGCGCGTCGGTAAACTGGTGCTGATGGGCGGCGGTACGGGCGGAATGAGTTTGTTTACGCCGATGCCAACCGAAGGTATTAAGCGACTGAATCAGCTTTATCGCCAGCCTACTATCGAAAACCTGAAGCTGATGATGGATATCTTCGTTTTTGATACCAGCGATTTGACCGACGCCCTGTTTGAAGCGCGCCTGAATAATATGCTGTCGCGTCGCGATCACCTGGAAAACTTCGTTAAGAGCCTGGAAGCCAATCCAAAACAGTTCCCGGATTTTGGTCCACGCCTGGCGGAAATCAAAGCACAAACCCTGATTGTCTGGGGGCGCAACGACCGTTTTGTGCCGATGGATGCGGGTCTGCGTCTGCTTTCCGGCATTGCTGGTTCTGAACTGCATATCTTCCGCGACTGTGGTCACTGGGCGCAGTGGGAACATGCCGACGCTTTCAATCAACTGGTGCTGAATTTCCTCGCGCGCCCTTAAGGAATGGTCATGACGAAGCATACTCTTGAGCAACTGGCGGCGGATTTACGCCGCGCCGCAGAGCAGGGCGAAGCGATTGCGCCGCTGCGCGATCTGATTGGTATTGAAAACGCGAAAGCCGCCTACGCCATTCAGCGCATCAATGTGCAACATGACGTCGCTCAGGGACGGCGAGTGGTGGGGCGCAAAGTGGGACTGACGCATCCGAAAGTGCAACAACAACTGGGCGTTGATCAACCGGATTTTGGGACGTTATTTGCCGATATGTGTTATGGCGATAATGAAACCATTCCTTTTTCCCGCGTCTTGCAACCCCGCATTGAAGCGGAGATCGCACTGGTTTTGAACCGCGATTTGCCCGCGACCGATACCACGTTTAACGAACTGTATAACGCCATTGAATGGGTACTTCCGGCGCTGGAAGTGGTGGGTAGCCGCATTCGCGACTGGTCGATTCAGTTTGTCGATACCGTGGCAGATAACGCCTCCTGCGGGGTGTATGTCATCGGCGGTCCGGCGCAACGTCCGGCGGGGTTAGACCTGAAAAACTGCGCCATGAAGATGACGCGTAATAACGAAGAGGTTTCCAGTGGGCGCGGCAGCGAATGCCTGGGACATCCGTTTAATGCCGCCGTCTGGCTGGCACGCAAAATGGCCAGCCTGGGTCAACCGCTGCGCGCCGGAGATATCATTCTTACCGGGGCATTAGGTCCGATGGTGGCGGTGAATGCGGGCGATCGTTTTGAAGCCCATATTGAAGGCATAGGTTCAGTTGCTGCGACATTTTCAAGCGCAGCCCCAAAAGGAAGTCTGTCATGAGTAAGCGTAAAGTCGCCATTATCGGTTCTGGCAACATTGGCACCGATCTGATGATTAAAATTTTGCGTCACGGTCAGCATCTGGAAATGGCGGTGATGGTCGGCATTGATCCTCAGTCCGACGGTCTGGCGCGTGCCAGACGTATGGGCGTCGCCACTACCCATGAAGGGGTGATCGGACTGATGAACATGCCTGAATTTGCTGATATCGACATTGTATTTGATGCGACCAGCGCGGGCGCGCATGTGAAAAACGATGCCGCTTTGCGCGAAGCGAAACCGGATATTCGCTTAATTGACCTGACGCCTGCTGCTATCGGCCCTTACTGCGTGCCGGTGGTTAACCTCGAGGCGAACGTCGAACAACTGAACGTTAACATGGTCACCTGCGGCGGCCAGGCCACCATTCCAATGGTGGCGGCGGTTTCACGCGTGGCGCGTGTTCATTACGCCGAAATTATCGCTTCTATCGCCAGTAAATCTGCCGGACCTGGCACGCGTGCCAATATCGATGAATTTACGGAAACCACTTCGCGCGCCATTGAAGTGGTGGGCGGCGCGGCAAAAGGGAAGGCGATTATCGTGCTTAACCCAGCAGAGCCACCGTTGATGATGCGTGACACGGTGTATGTATTGAGCGACGAAGCTTCACAAGATGATATCGAAGCCTCAATCAATGAAATGGCTGAGGCGGTGCAGGCTTACGTACCGGGATATCGCCTGAAACAGCGCGTGCAGTTTGAAGTTATCCCGCAGGATAAACCGGTTAATTTGCCGGGCGTGGGGCAGTTCTCCGGGCTGAAAACGGCGGTCTGGCTGGAAGTCGAAGGCGCAGCGCATTATCTGCCTGCCTATGCGGGCAACCTCGACATTATGACTTCCAGTGCGCTGGCGACAGCGGAAAAAATGGCCCAGTCACTGGCGCGCAAGGCAGGAGAAGCGGCATGAACGGTAAAAAACTTTATATCTCGGACGTCACGTTGCGTGACGGTATGCACGCCATTCGTCATCAGTATTCGCTGGAAAATGTCCGCCAGATTGCCAAAGCACTGGATGATGCTCGCGTGGATTCGATTGAAGTGGCCCACGGCGACGGTTTGCAGGGTTCTAGCTTTAACTATGGTTTCGGCGCACATAGCGACCTTGAATGGATTGAAGCGGCGGCGGATGTGGTGAAGCACGCCAAAATCGCGACGTTGTTGCTGCCAGGAATCGGCACTATTCACGATCTGAAAAATGCCTGGCAGGCTGGCGCGCGGGTGGTTCGTGTGGCTACGCACTGTACCGAAGCTGATGTTTCCGCCCAGCATATTCAGTATGCCCGCGAGCTCGGAATGGACACCGTTGGTTTTCTGATGATGAGCCATATGACCACGCCGGAAAATCTCGCGAAGCAGGCAAAGCTGATGGAAGGCTACGGTGCGACCTGTATTTATGTGGTGGATTCTGGCGGTGCGATGAACATGAGCGATATCCGCGACCGTTTCCGCGCCCTGAAAGCAGTGCTGAAACCAGAAACGCAAACCGGCATGCACGCTCACCATAACCTGAGTCTTGGCGTGGCGAACTCTATCGCGGCGGTGGAAGAGGGCTGTGACCGAATCGATGCCAGTCTCGCGGGAATGGGGGCGGGCGCAGGTAACGCGCCGCTGGAAGTGTTTATTGCCGCCGCGGATAAACTGGGCTGGCAGCATGGGACCGATCTCTATGCGTTAATGGATGCCGCTGATGACCTGGTGCGTCCGTTGCAGGATCGTCCGGTACGAGTCGATCGCGAAACGCTGGCGCTGGGATACGCTGGTGTTTACTCCAGCTTCCTGCGTCACTGTGAAACGGCGGCGGCGCGTTATGGCTTAAGCGCGGTGGATATTCTCGTTGAGCTGGGCAAACGCCGGATGGTTGGCGGCCAGGAGGATATGATCGTCGACGTGGCGCTGGATCTGCGCAACAACAAATAATGATGACTGCCGAGAACGTGCATTTTGTATGCCGATCCCAGGCATGATAAGACGCGCCAGCGTCGCATCAGGCGTCTGCGCACGACTGCCGGATGCGGCGTGAACGCCTTATCCGGCTTACATTTCGCCCGCAGGCCGTCATTAAATGGTTCTGATTACGCGGCTGGCAATGTATCAGCCGCGATTCACCTGTACTCACAACGAGGTTCATCTTATGTCGACTCGTCTCCCTTCATCATCTTCATCCCGCCTGATGCTGACCATCGGGCTTTGTTTTTTGGTCGCTCTGATGGAAGGACTGGATCTTCAGGCGGCTGGCATTGCGGCGGGTGGCATCGCCCAGGCTTTCGCACTCGATAAAATGCAAATGGGTTGGATATTCAGCGCCGGAATACTCGGTTTGCTACCCGGCGCGTTGGTTGGCGGAATGCTGGCGGACCGTTATGGTCGCAAGCGCATTTTGATTGGCTCAGTTGCGCTGTTTGGTTTGTTCTCACTGGCAACGGCGATTGCCTGGGATTTCCCCTCACTGGTCTTTGCACGGCTGATGACCGGTGTCGGGCTGGGGGCAGCGTTGCCGAATCTTATCGCCCTGACGTCTGAAGCCGCGGGTCCACGTTTTCGTGGGACGGCAGTGAGCCTGATGTATTGCGGTGTTCCCATTGGTGCGGCGCTGGCGGCGACGCTGGGTTTCGCGGGGGCAAACTTAGCCTGGCAAACGGTGTTTTGGGTAGGTGGTGTGGTGCCGTTGATTCTGGTGCCGCTATTAATGCGCTGGCTGCCGGAGTCGGCGGTTTTCGCTGGCGAAAAACAGGCTGCGCCACCACTGCGTGCGTTATTTGCGCCAGAAACGGCCACCGCGACGCTGCTGCTGTGGTTGTGTTATTTCTTCACTCTGCTAGTGGTCTACATGTTGATCAACTGGCTGCCGCTGCTTTTGGTGGAGCAAGGATTCCAGCCATCGCAGGCGGCAGGGGTGATGTTTGCACTGCAAATGGGGGCGGCGAGCGGGACGTTAATGTTGGGCGCATTGATGGATAAGCTGCGCCCAGTAACCATGTCGCTACTGATTTATAGCGGCATGTTAGCTTCGCTGCTGGCGCTGGGAACGGTGTCGTCATTTAACGGTATGTTGCTGGCGGGATTTGTCGCGGGGTTGTTTGCGACAGGTGGGCAAAGCGTTTTGTATGCCCTGGCACCGTTGTTTTACAGTTCGCAGATCCGCGCAACAGGTGTGGGAACAGCCGTGGCGGTTGGGCGTCTGGGGGCTATGAGCGGCCCATTGCTGGCCGGGAAAATGCTGGCATTAGGCACTGGCACGGTTGGGGTAATGGCCGCTTCTGCACCGGGTATTCTTGTTGCTGGGTTGGCGGTGTTTATTTTGATGAGTCGGAAATCAAGAATGCAGGCGTGCGCCGATGCCTGACGCGCCTTATTAAGCAGGGGCGAAAGGGACTTGCCCTCAATACACCTACGGCGTTTACAGGTATACTCGCTAAAAATTATTCAGCGGGTTTGGAAACAAAGATGGCAAAACTTACCTTACAAGAGCAGTTGCTCAAAGCAGGATTAGTCACCAGCAAAAAAGCAGCGAAGGTCGAGAGAACGGCGAAAAAATCGCGCGTTCAGGCGCGTGAAGCTCGGGCGGCGGTAGAAGAAAATAAAAAAGCACAGCTTGAGCGTGATAAACAGCTTAGCGAGCAACAAAAACAAGCAGCGTTGGCGAAAGAATATAAAGCCCAGGTGAAGCAGCTTATTGAAATGAACCGAATCACCATTGCCAATGGCGATATTGGTTTTAACTTTACCGATGGTAATCTGATTAAGAAAATCTTTGTCGATAAGCTCACGCAAGCGCAGTTGATTAATGGTCGTCTGGCGATTGCCCGCTTGTTGGCCGATAACAATAGCGAAGGTGAATACGCCATTATTCCCGCCAGCGTTGCCGATAAAATTGCTCAGCGCGATGCCAGCAGTATTGTGTTGCATAGTGCACTCAGCGCCGAAGAGCAGAATGAAGATGATCCGTATGCCGACTTCAAAGTGCCTGATGATTTGATGTGGTAAACATAGATAAGCCGTGCGCAGATGCCTGATGCGACGCTTTGCGCGTCTTATCAGGCCTACGGTTTACGAGCGAAATGTAGGCCGGATAAGGCGTTTACGCCGCATCCGGCAGTTGTGCGCAGATGCTCAACGCATATTCAATTTATTGGCGTGGTACGCAATATGCTCGCCAATAAAACTGGAGACAAAATAATAGCTGTGGTCGTAACCTTCGTGATACCGGATTAACGCCTTGATATTCATCTCCTGACAGACCTTTTCAAGATTTTGAGTCCGCAGCTGTTCCACGTAAAAATCATCACTCAATCCCTGATCAACCATTATTTCTGCAACGCGTTGACCTTGTGAAATAAGGCTCACCGGATCGTAATCCAACCAGGTTTCTTTATTTTCACCAAGATACGCGGCAAAGGCTTGCTGGCCCCACGGTACTTGCGAAGGGGAAACAATGGGCGAAAACGCCGAGACGCTGACATACTCATCTGGGTTACGCAGCGCCAGTACCAGCGCGCCCAGCCCGCCCATAGAATGACCTGAGATAGACTTTCTGGCCGTTGCCGGAAAATGTTGCATCACTAAATCCGGCAGCTCGCTGCGGATATAGTCATACATTTTGTAATGCTCTTTCCACGGCGCTTGCGTCGCGTTCAGGTAAAACCCAGCACCTTGCCCGAGATCGTAACGGTCGGCATCTGCGACATGACTGCCTCGCGGACTGGTGTCCGGCACAACAACAATAATGTTGTGTTCAGCCGCGTAACGCTGCATTCCCGATTTGGTAATGAAATTCTGCTCGTTGCAGGTCAGGCCCGAAAGCCAGTAAAGCACCGGCAATTTTTCACTCGCAGCTTTTGGTGGGAGATAGACGCCGACATTCATTTCACAATTCAGTGATTGGGAATAATGCCGATACACATTTTGCCAGCCGCCAAAGCTGGCATGTTTTTCAATGAGTTCCATCAGCCATTATCTCATGGTTAATTCCCCGGACGGCTGCCCGGGGACGGTATTAAGAACCTCGTCTAAACTGGACGGGGTAAACCTGCGGGAAATCAGTAACGAATTACGGTTCGAATGGATTTGCCTTCATGCATCAGATCAAAGGCGTCATTAATTTCATCCAGGCTCATGGTATGCGTCACAAACGGTTCCAGGTCGATATCACCTTTCATTGCATCTTCAACCATCCCCGGTAACTGGGAACGACCTTTCACGCCGCCAAACGCGGAACCTTTCCATACGCGACCGGTGACCAACTGGAATGGACGGGTGGAGATTTCCTGACCAGAACCTGCTACCCCGATGATCACCGACTGACCCCAGCCGCGGTGCGCACTTTCTAGCGCCGCACGCATCACATTGACGTTACCGATGCACTCAAAGGTATGGTCGATACCCCATTTGTTGATATCCAGCAGGACATCTTTAATCGGTTTGTCGTAGTCATTCGGGTTAATGCAGTCGGTGGCACCGAAGCGACGCGCCAGATCGAATTTCTTCGGGTTCGTATCAATAGCGATAATCCGTCCCGCCTTCGCCTGACGTGCGCCCTGAACCACTGCCAGACCAATTGCGCCAAGACCAAACACGGCAACAGAATCACCTGGCTGGACTTTAGCGGTATTATGCACCGCGCCAATGCCAGTGGTTACGCCACAACCCAGCAGGCAGACGTGTTCATGGTTTGCTTCTGGATTAATTTTGGCCAGAGACACTTCCGCGACCACGGTGTATTCACTGAATGTAGAACAGCCCATGTAGTGATAAAGCGGCTGCCCGTTGTAAGAAAAACGGGTGGTGCCGTCTGGCATCAGGCCTTTGCCCTGGGTTTCGCGAACCGCGACACAGAGGTTGGTTTTGCCGGAACGACAGAACTCACACTCGCCGCACTCTGCGGTATAAAGCGGGATCACATGGTCGCCAGGTTTGACGCTGGTTACGCCTTCACCGACTTCAACCACAACGCCAGCCCCTTCGTGACCAAGAACGACCGGGAATACACCTTCCGGGTCATCGCCGGAGAGGGTAAATGCGTCGGTATGGCAAACGCCGGTATGGGTAACTTTGATCAGCACTTCACCTTTTTTCGGTGGTGCAACGTCAATTTCAACGATTTCCAGCGGTTTACCGGGAGCAAATGCAACGGCAGCACGTGATTTCATCTTTCGCTCTTCCTCAATATGGTAATAGATTCAGCTATTTAAGATAGGCTCGAACCAGTTCAATAGTGTCGTCAACGGATTGGCTGACTTCACGGCTGTAGCAGTCATTTCGGTCAAACGTTTCCCGGATATGGCTTTCAAGCACTTCTGCCATCAGCCCGTTAGCCGCGCCCCGAACGGCGGCTATCTGTTGGAGTATGGCACGGCATTCGGCATCACCCTCCAGCGACCGTTCCAGAGCATCAATCTGCCCCCGAATACGACGAACTCGAGTAAGGACCTTTTTCTTCTCTTCCGGAGTACTGGGCATTTCGCACCTCATCATCTGCACGCAATATACTATAGGGGGGTATG
>NZ_VATP01000039.1:0-11157 GCF_005781125.1 Escherichia sp. E2748 | reverse complement strand
CCGGATGTCGGGCGGTTCATAGTTACGGATCCGATAGGGCTGAGAGGCGGATTAAACCTCTATGCTTATGCGCCGAATCCACTGTCATGGATCGATCCGCTGGGATTAGCTGGATGTAATGCTCAACAACGTCGCAATATATCTGATCTCCGAAATGGTAAAGATGTCACGGTTAGAAGTGTTGACGAAGCAAGGGCATTATTAGATAACATGCCGGATCTTAGGCCTCATGTTGACAGTTTCCCTGCAAGGTCTGGTGAGCTTTATAGTGGCACCAAATTCAGTGATGTATGGAAACAACCAGCGGGAACATATCGGGGTGATTTATATAATGTGAAAAATCCATTGTCTGATGTTGTTCATAATTCTAAAAACCCATTACACGATAATAATCCGCACTATAATATTATCTTTGGTGATGGTACTAAAGCTGGGATAATTATCGTTCCTTAGTGAGGTTTACATGAGAAATACAATAGATAATAGGATGTTAGGCTCAATACCATTGGTGGAAAGGACAATTGAATCATCTGGAAATGAACTATTTATTACATATACTATAATTGATGATTTAGATTTCGATATTACACTCAAGAAAACTTATCATTCTTATGAGCAATTGGAAAATTCAGTTGTAGTCTTTTTGTCTGATGAAAAAAAACACAATGAAGATATATTAAGCTGGAGTGATGACTTTTCCATTAAGCAGAAGAAAGCAAAAAAAGAATTGTTTTTAAGATTTGATTCCGGTCGATTATTCTTGCCTGATAACGGAGAAGGATTTATTTTTGATGGAGATGTTAATTATATGAGAACGTGGATAGGTAAACTATAAAATCGTTTGCACTGTTGATTTTCATAAGCCGGGGAGATATTAAACCTTCCCGGCTTTTTTATTATTTAATTCTCGTTCAGCACACTAAACATCCCGTCTCGTATCCCCTTAACTGACTGTTTAAACTGATAAAGTTCCTCCCGCAGTTCCAGCATCTCGTCCAGGGAAAGATCATCAGAAGTACACTTTTTGTACTAAATAATTCGCATTTTATGTTCAATAATTGAGATATTCCTTATTACCTAAAACTGTTTTTTATTGCTTATACATGATCAAATATTCCTTACATAATTAAGGAGAACAAAATGGAACTTAAAAAATTGATGGAACATATTTCTATTATTCCCGATTACAGACAAGCCTGGAAAGTGGAGCATAAATTGTCAGATATTCTACTGTTGACTATTTGCGCCGTTATTTCTGGTGCAGAAGGTTGGGAAGATATAGAGGATTTCGGGGAAACACATCTCAATTTTTTGAAGCAATATGGTGATTTTGAAAATGGTATTCCTGTTCACGATACTATTGCCAGGGTTGTATCCTGTATCAGTCCTGCAAAATTTCACGAGTGTTTTATTAACTGGATGCGTGACTGCCATTCTTCAGATGATAAAGACGTCATCGCAATTGATGGAAAAACGCTCCGGCATTCTTATGACAAGAGTCGCCGTAAGGGAGCGATTCATGTCATTAGTGCGTTCTCAACAATGCACTGTCTGGTCATCGGACAGATCAAGGCGGATGAGAAATCTAATGAGATTACAGCTATCCCTGAACTTCTTAACATGTTGGGTATTAAAGGAAAAATTATCACAACTGATGCGATGGGGTGCCAGAAAGATATTGCAGAGAAGATACAAAAACAGGGAGGTGATTATTTATTCGCTGTAAAAGGAAACCAGGGGCGGCTTAATAAAGCCTTTGAGGAAGAATTTCCGCTGAAAGAATTAAATAATCCAGAGCATGACAGTTACTCAATTAGTGAAAAGAGTCACGGCAGAGAAGAAATCCGTCTTCATATTGTTTGCGATGTCCCTGATGAATTTATTGATTTCACGTTTGAATGGAAAGGGCAGCTATGGACAGAAACTACCCGGCGTCAGTCCTTGCGGGGAGCGGGCTTTCGTAATTTTGCCCTGCTACAACAGGATTAACTTCACAAATTTCATTTTCCAACGTCTACACTTACTCCTGTTAATATCTCAGGAGCAGTAATGAATCAGCAACGATTTGATGACAGCACTCTAATCCGTATCTTCGCGCTTCATGACTTACATCGACTGAAAGAACATGGCTTAACGCGCGGGGCGCTTCTTGATTATCACAGCCGCTATAAACTCGTCTTTCTGGCCCATTCTCAGCCCGAGTACCGCAAACTTGGCCCATTCGTGGCTGATATTCATCAGTGGCAAAATCTGGATGATTTTTACAGCCAGTACCGCCAACGCGTAATTGTTTTGCTTTCTCACCCCGCCAACCCGCGCGATCACACCAACGTTTTGATGCACGTTCAGGGTTATTTTCGCCCGCATCTTGATTCCACAGAACGCCAGCAGCTGGCGGCGCTTATCGACAGTTATCGCCGTGGCGAGCAACCGCTTCTTGCGCCGCTGATGCGTATCAAACACTATATGGCGCTTTATCCTAACGCCTGGCTTTCAGGGCAGCGTTATTTCGGACTTTGGCCGCGTGTGATTAACTTGCGCCATGCAGGAGTTTTATGACCACCCATCTGGTCTGGTTTCGCCAGGATTTACGTTTGCACGATAATCTCGCGCTGGCTGCCGCTTGTCGCAATTCGTCTGCACGCGTGCTGGCGGTGTATATCGCTACACCACGCCAGTGGGCGACGCATAACATGTCGCCGCGTCAGGCTGAACTTATCAATGCTCAACTGAATGGGCTACGAATAGCGCTGGCGGAAAAAGGTATTCCTTTATTGTTCCGTGAAGTGGATGACTTTGTCGCCAGCGTCGAAACTGTTAAACAGGTGTGCGCGGAAAATCGTGTTACCCACCTGTTTTATAACTATCAGTATGAAGTGCATGAGCGGGCGCGGGATGTGCAGGTTGAGAGAGCGCTGCGTAACGTGGTGTGTGAAGGATTTGATGACAGCGTGATCCTGCCGCCGGGGGCGGTGATGACTGGCAATCATGAGATGTACAAAGTCTTTACGCCGTTTAAAAACGCCTGGCTGAAACGGTTGCGGGAAGGGATGCCGGAGTGCGTCGGTGCACCAAAAGTTCGTAGTAGCGGATCGATAGAGCCCGCGCCATCCATTACGCTGAATTACCCTCGTCAGTCTTTCGATACCGCGCATTTCCCGGTGGAAGAAAAAGCGGCGATTGCGCAATTACGCCAGTTTTGCCAGAACGGTGCCGGAGAATATGAGCAACAACGAGATTTTCCGGCAGTAGAAGGCACCAGTCGTTTGTCCGCCAGCCTGGCAACGGGTGGATTATCGCCTCGCCAGTGTTTACATCGCCTGTTGGCGGAACAGCCGCAGGCGCTGGAAGGCGGACCGGGTAGCGTCTGGCTTAATGAGCTGATATGGCGCGAGTTCTACCGCCATTTGATGACGTATTATCCTTCGCTGTGTAAACATCGTCCGTTTATTGCCTGGACGGATCGTGTGCAGTGGCAGAGTAATCCCGCGCATTTAAAGGCCTGGCAGGAAGGCAAAACGGGATACCCGATTGTCGATGCTGCTATGCGTCAGCTTAACAGCACTGGCTGGATGCATAACCGTCTACGGATGATTACAGCCAGTTTTCTGGTGAAAGATTTGTTGATCGACTGGCGGGAAGGTGAGCGGTATTTCATGTCGCAACTGATAGATGGCGATATGGCAGCCAATAACGGTGGCTGGCAGTGGGCGGCTTCAACGGGGACAGATGCTGCGCCGTATTTTCGTATTTTCAACCCGACAACCCAGGGCGAGAAATTTGACCGCGAAGGCGAGTTTATCCGCCAGTGGCTACCGGAGTTGCGCGATGTGCCAGGGAAAGCGGTGCATGAGCCGTGGAAGTGGGCGCAGAAAGCAGGTGTGAAGCTGGATTATCCGCAGCCGATTGTCGATCACAAAGAGGCGAGGCTACGAACGCTGGCAGCGTATGAAGCGGCGAGGAAGGGGAAATAACAGACTCGTGCCCAGATGCCGGATGCGGCATGAACGCCTTATCCGGCCTGGCAAATAGTGCAAATTCAATGGGCCATCCAGGCCTGATAAGACGCGTTAAGCGTCGCATCAGGCATCGGTGTTGGCGTATTAAGACTCCAGCGCCAGCGCACGGTTTCTGAACTTAAGCGCCTGATACAGCCAAATCATCAGCACCAGTCCTACACACGCCAGCGCACCCCAGGTGATTTGATCAAACACTTCTATATATGCATTGATGGAGTAATTGAGCGCCCCGGAAGCATCAAACGAAGCTTGCGATGTTTGATCGGCAATGACGCCCGCCAGATAGTTAGCAATCGCACCGGAAAGCAGCATGTAAATGCCGGTTAATACGCCGGTCACGCCGGGGATTTCAATACGCGTAATTTGCGACATAGCAACCGGATCGATAAACAGTTCGGCAAACCCCATCACTGCCAGACCAAGCACCATCAGCGGCAGGGAAGAGTGGCCATACATTGCAGACCAGCGGGCGCTTAAGCTAAGAATACAGAACCCGGCGCTCATCAGGCCGAGGCCAAGAGCAAATTTCCCCCAGATGCGCACGGTACGATTACCCGCAACGCTCTCTTTTACCACCCAGGCAAGCACCACACCGCACGACATCACAGCAAAAGCATTAATCGACTGGAACATGGCGGTCGGAACGCTATAACCGAAAATATCGCGATTAACGAAGCGGTCGATATAAAGGCTAATCGAGCTGCCGCCCTGTTGTGCGAAGGCCCAGAACAACATGCTGAAGAAGGTGAGCGTCACAATCAGCCCCAGCTCCTTACGCTGTTTCTGGTTTTCTGCTTTGCGATAAATTTTCGCCAGTACCGCCAGACCAATGATAGTGGCGACAATTAAGGCGTATACCGACCACTCTTTCCAGAACAGTACAGTAATCAGCGCAGGCGTTGCGACCAGCAGAACCAGCAGCCATCCCCAGTTCGGCAGGAGAAAGTTTGTCGCACGCAGTACTTTTTTGTTAACGCCGCGGGTATGTGTGAAATGACGATTGCCACATAAGAAAATGACCAGACCCGCGATCATGCCAACCGCCGCCAGGCCAAAGCCCATCGCCCAACTGTACTCTTCCTGGGCGTAACCACAGGCGATAGGGGCAATAATCGATCCCACGTTACCCGCCGCATACATCAGCGAGAAACCGCCATCGCGACGTGGATCGGTCGGTTCATACAGTTCACCAAGCAGGCAACTGACGTTGGATTTAAACAGACCATAGCCGCAGACAATAATCGCCAGCGACAGATAGAGGAATGTCGGGTGGATTTCGCTGGCGCCCAGTACCACATGCCCGACTGCCATCAACAATGCCCCTATCATTACTGCCATGCGGTTGCCGAGCACTTTGTCCGCCAGGAAACCGCCGAGGATCGGCGTGACATACACCAGCGAACAGTAGGCGCTAAATAACGCGTAAGCGTGGGTGTCGTTGTATTTCAGTTGATTGGTGAGATAGAGAATCAGCAAGGCACGCATGCCGTAAAAGCTAAAATATTCCCAGATTTGCAGCGCGACAACGTAGTAGATAGCGCGCGGCTGTGATGCGTGTTTATTCATAGTAATTCCGCGGTTGGATGCGACACCACGTAATAGTTGCGCGGCGTGCGTGTGTTTCCTTAAAGTTAAAACTCTGATACAGATCTGATTATTTATGCAATATGCTGTCTGATTGCATAAATATACATGAACTATGCATTTATGAGATAAACAATTTGCGCCTTTTGGCGATGGGTTTGTTTCTTAATATGTCGAAAGATTGGCTATCGACGAACAGGCGAGGGAACGCTATGTTAACGGAGTAGCTATCAGAATATGGAAGGCGCAATGATGAAAAACACCGAACTGGAACAACTGATTAACGAGAAATTGAACAGCGCGGCGATAAGTGATTATGCGCCGAATGGTTTGCAGGTGGAAGGCAAAGAGACGGTGCAAAAAATTGTTACCGGTGTCACCGCCAGCCAGGCGCTACTCGATGAAGCGGTACGCCTGGGCGCTGATGCGGTCATTGTGCATCATGGTTATTTCTGGAAAGGGGAATCGCCAGTAATTCGCGGTATGAAGCGTAACCGCTTAAAAACATTGTTGGCGAATGATATCAACCTGTACGGTTGGCATCTGCCGTTGGACGCACATCCTGAGCTGGGCAATAACGCGCAACTGGCGTCGTTACTGGGGATCACGGTCATGGGCGAAATTGAGCCGTTGGTGCCGTGGGGCGAACTGACCATGCCGGTACCGGGGCTGGAACTGGCCTCATGGATTGAAGCGCGTCTGGGACGCAAGCCGTTGTGGTGTGGCGACAACGGCCCGGAGGTAGTACAGCGCGTCGCCTGGTGCACCGGTGGTGGGCAAAGTTTTATTGATAGTGCCGCGCGTTTTGGCGTGGATGCTTTTATTACTGGCGAAGTTTCTGAACAGACCATTCATTCAGCCCGCGAGCAGGGATTGCATTTTTATGCTGCGGGTCACCATGCTACCGAACGCGGCGGTATTCGCGCGTTGAGCGAGTGGTTGAATGAAAATACCGATCTTGATGTGACCTTTATTGATATTCCTAATCCTGCATAACGAATAATCAGAGGGATCGAAAGTGCAACGAGCGCGTTGTTATCTGATAGGTGAAACGGCGGTAGTGCTGGAACTGGAGCCGCCGGTGACGCTGGCCAGCCAGAAACGGATCTGGCGGCTGGCCCAGCGTCTGGTGGATATGCCGAATGTCGTTGAAGCTATTCCCGGCATGAACAATATCACGGTGATTTTGCGTAACCCTGAAACGCTGGCGCTGGACGCCATAGAGCGTTTGCAACGCTGGTGGGAAGAGAGCGAGGCGCTGGAACCGGAGTCTCGCTTTATCGAAATTCCGGTGGTTTACGGTGGCGCAGGCGGGCCGGATTTGGCGGTGGTCGCTGCGCATTGTGGGTTGAGCGAAAAACAGGTCGTTGAACTGCACTCCTCCGTGGAATACGTGGTCTGGTTTTTAGGTTTTCAACCGGGATTCCCGTATCTCGGGAGTTTGCCGGAACAACTACACACGCCACGGCGCGCTGAACCGCGCTTGCTCGTTCCGGCAGGTTCTGTCGGGATTGGCGGGCCGCAGACCGGTGTTTATCCACTGGCAACGCCGGGCGGCTGGCAGTTGATAGGTCATACTTCGCTCAGTCTGTTTGACCCGACGCGTGACGAACCTATCTTATTGCGTCCGGGAGATAGCGTGCGCTTTGTACCGCAGAAGGAGGGAGTATGCTGAAAATCATTCGTGCGGGCATGTATACCACCGTGCAGGATGGCGGCCGTCACGGTTTTCGCCAGTCGGGTATCAGCCACTGCGGCGCACTGGATATGCCAGCGCTACGCATTGCTAACCTGCTGGTGGGTAATGATGCCAACGCGCCCGCGCTGGAGATCACGCTCGGTCAGTTAACGGTTGAGTTTGAAAGCGATGGTTGGTTTGCCCTGACTGGCGCAGGTTGCGAGGCGCGGCTGGATGATAATGCTGTCTGGACTGGCTGGCGCTTGCCGATGAAAGCAGGCCAGCGTTTAATGCTTAAACGTCCACAACATGGTGTACGTAGCTATCTGGCGGTGGCGGGCGGTATTGATGTGCCGCCAGTGATGGGGTCATGCAGCACCGATCTCAAGGTGGGGATTGGCGGGCTGGAAGGGCGTTTACTGAAGGATGGTGACCGACTCCCCATTGGCAAAGCGAAGCGTGATTTTATGGAAGCGCAGGGCGTTAAACAGCTGCTGTGGGGCAACCGGATTCGCGCCTTACCGGGGCCGGAATATCATGAGTTTGATCGCGCCTCGCAGGATGCATTCTGGCGTTCGCCCTGGCAGCTTAGCCCGCAAAGTAACCGCATGGGCTATCGCTTACAGGGGCAAATTTTAAAACGCACCACCGATCGCGAACTGTTATCTCACGGTTTGTTGCCAGGCGTGGTGCAGGTGCCGCATAACGGGCAGCCCATTGTGTTGATGAACGACGCGCAAACTACCGGCGGTTACCCGCGCATTGCCTGCATCATTGAGGCTGATATGTACCATCTGGCGCAAATTCCGCTCGGTCAGCCGATTCATTTTGTCCAGTGTTCACTGGAAGAGGCGCTGAAAGCGCGGCAAGATCAGCAACGTTATTTCGAACAATTAGCGTGGCGGCTGCACAATGAAAATTGACCTTAACGCCGATCTGGGCGAAGGAAGTTCCAGCGATGCGGAACTTTTAACGCTGGTTTCGTCGGCCAATATTGCCTGTGGATTTCATGCAGGCGATGCACAAACCATGCTGGTAAGCGTGCGAGAAGCAATAAAAAATGGTGTGGTTATTGGCGCTCATCCGAGCTTTCCCGACAGAGAAAATTTTGGTCGCAGCGCCATGCAGCTGCCGCCAGAAACCGTTTATGCCCAGACGCTGTATCAAATTGGCGCGCTGGCAGCGATTGCCAGGGCGGAAGGTGGCGTAATGCGTCATGTTAAACCGCACGGCATGTTATACAACCAGGCAGCGAAAGAGGCACAACTGGCAGACGCCATCGCCAGAGCCGTTTACGCCTGCGATCCGGCATTGATTCTCGTTGGACTGGCAGGAAGCGAGCTGATTCGTGCAGGCGAACGATATGGGCTGGTAACGCGCGAGGAAGTGTTTGCCGATCGCGGCTATCAAGCCGACGGTTCGCTGGTGCCGCGAAGCCAACCAGGCGCGTTGATTGAAAACGAAGAACAGGCGCTGGCGCAAACGCTGGAGATGGTGCAACACGGCAGAGTCAAAAGTATCACCGGCGAATGGGCAACGGTCGCGGCGCAAACGGTCTGCCTGCATGGCGACGGAGAACACGCACTGGCGTTCGCCCGCCGGCTACGATCTGCATTTGCCGAAAAGGGGATTGTTGTCGCAGCATAATCCCTCTGAACAAAGAATGAAAAAAGGATATCACCATGCCTGAAGGCCCGGAGATCCGCCGTGCAGCGGATAACCTGGAGGCGGCGATCAAAGGCAAACCACTGACCGATGTCTGGTTTGCCTTCCCGCAGTTAAAACCTTATCAATCACAACTTATTGGTCAGCATGTCACTTATGTGGAAACGCGCGGAAAAGCGTTGCTGACCCATTTTTCGGATGGCTTAACGCTCTATAGCCATAACCAACTCTATGGTGTCTGGCGCGTGGTTGATACTGGCGAAGAGCCGCAGACCACGCGGGTGTTGCGGGTAAAGCTGCAAACAGCCGACAAAACCATTCTGCTTTATAGCGCCTCTGATATTGAAATGTTAACGCCGGAACAACTGACGACGCATCCGTTCTTACAACGCGTTGGCCCCGATGTGCTCGACCCGAATCTGACGCCTGAAGGGGTGAAAGAACGGTTATTGTCGCCGCGCTTTCGTAACCGTCAGTTTGCCGGGTTACTGCTTGACCAGGCGTTTCTGGCAGGGCTTGGCAATTATCTGCGCGTGGAGATCCTCTGGCAGGTTGGGTTGACCGGAAGTCATAAAGCGAAAGATCTCAACGCGGCGCAACTGGATGCACTCGCACACGCGTTATTGGATATTCCGCGACTTTCTTACGCTACGCGGGGGCAGGTGGATGAAAATAAACATCACGGCGCGCTGTTTCGCTTTAAGGTTTTTCATCGTGATGGCGAGAAGTGCGAACGCTGTGGCGGCACCATTGAGAAAGCCACGCTGTCATCGCGCCCGTTTTACTGGTGCCCTGGTTGCCAGCACTAGGCCGTTCGCTTCGGCGCATAGGTTGAAATAAACCGCGCAATGGCTGGCCCCGTCAGCAAAATACTGAACAGGCGCAGGGTTTGCATCGCCATAATGAGCGCCATATCAGCATTGCTCCCTGCGGCGATGACCGCCACTGTATCTAGTCCACCGGGGCTGGTGGCGAGGTAGGCGGTCATAAAATCAATATGCATAAACCGGGTCAGCCCCCACGCCATACCCGCACAAATAGCCAGCAGAGCAAAAATCGACAGCAGGATTTGCGGCAGCGGACGCAATGCCCGCAGTAAGATTTGTTTATCGAAGCCCAGACCAATTCGCCAGCCAATCGCCATATAAGCTATCGCCAGCAGCCATTCCGGTAACTCAATCGTGATGAACTCGCCAGACTGGAGCACCGCACCTGCCAGCATCGGAAAAAGCATCGTGCCGGAAGGAAGACGTAGCAGGCATCCCGCCGTACCGGCAACGACCGCGAGCAGGACGGTGAACAGGAGATGAATGCTGACTGGCGGGAACCATACGATCTGCTGGTTAACCGCTTCAGCGTTATCGCCCAGCATCATTCGGGTAACCAGAACAGCGGCCCCCGCGACAAACAGTACCCGCAGATACTGCATAAACGCTACCAGGCGGATATCTGCGCCGTAATCCTGCGCCATCGCGACCATTGCCGCCGCACCACCAGGTGAGGAGCCCCAGGCACCTGTATTTCCGGGCAGTGAGCTATAGCGCACCAGTAACCATCCCACGATAGCACTGGAAAGCAACGTTACCAGTAAAATAGCTAACACAATCGGCCAGTTAACCGCCAGCGTGGTCAGGATCGAACCGGTCAGGTTTTGCGCAATCATGCAGCCAAGAATGGCCTGCGCAGCGAGAAAAGCGGAGCGGGGGAGTTGCAGGGTAACCCCGCGCATACTGAAGATGATCCCGGCGATCATTGGTCCAAGCAGGAGTGCCGCCGGGAGATGTAAAGCGAGGAAGCCAATAGAAAGGAGAAGTGACAGAACACATAACATTCCCCACTGTAGCACTGGCATCCGTCACTCCCTGTTTAACTTACCTTTGGTGTATCGATACAGCATAAAGAATGCGCCTTAACGAAAAAATAGCGGTAATCAAGAAAAAGACAGATTTTGGCTAAAGGGCGTATTAAGTACCGTTGTTTCCCTCTCGTTTGTAAAAGAGAAGTTAAAGGGCCTGAGTCCGGTAGAATACCGGACTCAGGCCACATCGCGGACTAATAGGTTTATGGGGGCAGTTCAATCAGGGCGGGGATATAAGGCGCGGTTTTCCACCTAACCAGGTGTTTGCTGTTGTTCAATGTATTGGCGGATGACGGATATTGGCGCACCTCCGCAGCTACTGGCAAAATAGCCGGGACTCCACAAAACGCCTT
>NZ_VATP01000038.1:0-34457 GCF_005781125.1 Escherichia sp. E2748 | reverse complement strand
TGTTTTGGCGGATGAGAGAAGATTTTCAGCTTGATAACAGATTAAATTAACCGGCGATAAGCGGGTTAATAAACAGAATTTGCCTGGCGGCCGTAGCGCGGTGGTCCCACCTGACCCCATGCCGAACTCAGAAGTGAAACGCCGTAGCGCCGATGGTAGTGTGGGGTCTCCCCATGCGAGAGTAGGGAACTGCCAGGCATCAAATAAAACAAAAGGCTCAGTCGAAAGACTGGGCCTTTTGTTTTGTCTGTCGTCCGTCCTGAATAGCGTAGGTAGTAAAAACCACCTGATGTGGTTCTGACTAAGAAATAAAAACCCTGCCATTCCCTTGTATACGCCAGATGCTCGCCCATTTCCATACGACAACCTCACCTGAAATCCTTCCTGGTCATCCAGAATAATCATTCCCCTGCTAACTAAATTCGCAGTTATGGTTGCACAAACATCGGTAACAAATGTATAACATCTGTCTTACTAAATAATAAACAACATTGGCCGACAAAAGCATCGGATTATGGCAGGAGAAATATTGGCATGGCAGAAAGCACTGTAACGGCAGACGACAAACTGACAAGTAGTGATACTCGTCGCCGCATCTGGGCAATAGTAGGGGCCTCTTCAGGTAATCTGGTCGAGTGGTTCGATTTTTATGTCTACTCATTCTGTTCCCTCTACTTTGCCCACATTTTCTTCCCTTCTGGTAACACTACCACTCAATTACTGCAAACAGCCGGTGTTTTTGCTGCGGGCTTTCTGATGCGTCCAATCGGTGGCTGGCTATTTGGACGCATAGCCGATAAACATGGTCGTAAAAAATCAATGCTGTTATCGGTGTGTATGATGTGTTTCGGATCTCTGGTTATTGCCTGCCTCCCTGGTTATGAAACTATCGGTACCTGGGCTCCGGCATTATTGCTTCTCGCGCGTTTATTCCAGGGATTATCTGTTGGTGGAGAATATGGCACCAGCGCCACCTATATGAGTGAAGTTGCTGTCGAAGGGCGCAAAGGGTTCTATGCTTCGTTCCAGTACGTCACGCTAATTGGCGGTCAGTTGCTGGCCTTACTGGTGGTGGTTGTTCTACAACATACTATGGAAGATTCTGCTCTTAGAGAGTGGGGATGGCGCATTCCTTTTGCGTTAGGAGCGGTGTTAGCCGTTGTGGCATTGTGGTTACGTCGTCAGTTAGATGAAACTTCACAACAAGAGACGCGAGCGTTAAAAGAAGCGGGGTCAATGAAAGGATTATGGCGCAATCGCCGTGCATTCATCATGGTTCTCGGCTTCACTGCTGCGGGTTCTCTTTGTTTCTATACCTTTACCACCTATATGCAGAAATATCTGGTGAATACTGCGGGAATGCACGCTAACGTAGCAAGCGGCATTATGACTGCGGCATTGTTTGTATTTATGCTCATTCAACCGTTCATTGGCGCGCTGTCAGATAAGATTGGACGTCGAACCTCGATGTTATGCTTTGGCTCTTTGGCCGCTATTTTTACCGTCCCCATACTATCAGCATTGCAGAACGTCTCCTCTCCTTATGCCGCTTTTGGTCTGGTGATGTGCGCCCTGCTGATAGTGAGTTTTTATACATCAATCAGTGGAATACTGAAGGCTGAGATGTTCCCGGCGCAGGTTCGCGCATTAGGTGTTGGTCTGTCATATGCGGTCGCCAATGCTATATTTGGTGGTTCGGCGGAGTACGTAGCGTTGTCGCTGAAATCGATAGGAATGGAAACGGCATTTTTCTGGTATGTGACATTGATGGCCGTGGTAGCGTTTCTGGTTTCTTTGATGCTGCACCGCAAAGGAAAGGGGATGCGTCTTTAGTGATGCGCTATTTGCCAGACGGTATAGCCGGTAGTTGCACCGGCGATATCCCAGGCAAAATCCTTCCAGCTCCAGCCGCTCCCCTCAGGGCGGCTATCCCAAAGCTCTTTTGACGCTCCCAGCCCTACAGAGAACATCAGCCCGAACATCGCGCTGCGGTCGCGACTCATCCCCTGATGTTGCGCGTATTCATTTCCTGCGGCGGAAAGCATCGCCGAGGCGATAAAATGTTGAGCTTTATCCTGCCCCTGCCAGCCATCGTTAGCCATATGGCTGCATCCAGAAAGTAACAATAGCAAACAGATAAAAAGAATACGCAACGCGGCCTCCAAATAACAAACCCCGTACAGGACGGGGTTCAGATTACAGGATGCGGCTAATTAATCGGTCGATGCGGATGCGGCGCAAACGGCGGATAAGTTTGCGAACCTTTACCGGATAATCGGCAATACTTTGCAGATCGCGATAGTGCTTAACGATGGTGGTATGCTCGCGGATCAGAGCCAGTTCTTTTTCACGCTGCGGCGCAAGCTCCAGTTGCGGATCGTGGATCAAAATGGCGTTTTCCAGATCCAGACGCCAGGCGCGTGGGTTCAGGTTATTACCGGTTATCAGCATCCACTTATCATCAACCCACATTCCTTTCAGGTGATAAGTATTATCGTCATCTTTCCACAAACGGACCACTAACTGGTCAGTATTGACGTAATACTGCAAACGACTCAGGAAGCGACGCAAATTAATCTCATAAAGATAAGGCAACGCGCCAATTATCTTGAATGGCTCATCTTCCGGAATATAGAAGTCATTCGCGGTTTTATCACCAACGATAATTTCGACCTTTTTCCCTTCACGCAGCAGCTGGATGATATTGCGCACCAGGATTGCCGGCAGGTTGAAGTATGGCGTGCAGATAGTCAGTTTCTGTTCTGCACAGGGCATCAGATGGAAAATGGTCTTGTTCAACAGACTCGATTTCCCCAGACCCACCAACGGCGTAACGGAAAGTTGATCGTTGTCGGCATCTCCCTGGAAATGATAAGTGGCATCACGCAACTCCTGGCGGAACAGGCGAATGTCGTTCTTGATTTCCGGGCTTTTTGGGCGATGTTCATCATCCAGACGGTTAACACCGCGACCATTCATAATATTCTGCGTAACCCATTCAAACATAATGTCTGACATCTTGCGGTTACAAATCAGATGGTAACGGTCGTAGCGGTATTTATCGTGCTGATGCAGATAAACATCGTTCAGGCTGGCACCGCTGTAAAGTACGCTATCGTCGATGATAAAGCCTTTAAAATGCAGAACGCCCAGGGCTTCACGGGTATTGATGGGTACGCCATAAACCGGAACATCTACGCCCGGATTTTCCTGCGCCATGCGGCAGTACCAGTCAGCGTTAGTGTTAGATGCCGCAGCGCCAATGCGTCCACGTTGCGCACGATGCCAGTCGACCAGCACCCGCACATCCAGTTCCGGACGCTGCCGTTTAGCCTCATATAGCGCGCTCAGAATGCCTTTGCCACCATCATCCTGTTCGAGATACAGGGCGACAATGCAAATGCGCTGCTTCGCGCTGGCTATTTTTTCCAGCAGCGTCTCCCGGAAGTCGGCGGGAGCGTAAAAGAAATCGACATCATCAACTGATTGAGAAATCTTGGGTAGTTGGGCAAGGTGTTGTTGATGTTTATTACGCTTAAATTTTGACAACATCACAGTGCATTTCTTCTCTGTTCATTGAAGGGTCCTCTGTGCAATGCAGACGACATAAGCGGGCAATAATAACACCAGTCCCGATTAAGTGGTCAACATTTCCAGTACCTTACTCATGATTCCTCGCGCTGGGCAAGATTTAGCGTAAGCCCAACGATCCCCTCTTCGAGCTGGATATCGACGTTAAACCCGAGCTTGCGGGCCAGCGCCACCATGCCACGATTGTTTGGCATCGTAATACCATTCAGACGTTGCAGTCCGTGATCTCGCGTATAGGTAATCAACTTTTCCATTAAGCGTCGACCTAAGCCTAACCCTTTGAGATCCGAGCGAACCAGTACAGCAAATTCGGCATCGATGTTATCAGGATCGGAAATCGCACGCGTGACACCGAGGATCTCTTCCGTTTGATCAATACGTTGCACCGCCACAAACGCCATTTCCCGATCGTAGTCGATCTGCGTCATGTTAGCTAAATCTTCATGGGTGAATTCGTTGATCTCGCTAAAATAGCGGTAATAAAGATCTTCTTTGGTGACTAGCGAAATAAATTGCTGAAGCTGTGGCTCATCTTCTGGCAAAATCGGGCGGAACAAGCAACGTTCACCGTTTTTCAATTCCACCCACTCTTCCAGCTGATGCGGGTACGGGCGCACTGCCAGCCGACTCTCGCTATCGCCTTCAAACGGCGCGATATCCAGCGTGACATCCAGCGCGGTAAATTCACTGCCAGAAGCCAGCAAAGGATGAATATCCAGACGCTGAATTTCCGGGCAATCGACAATCAAGTTGGATACCTGCACCAGAAGCTGGCTCAAGCCTGCTACGTCGAGTGGACGCAGTGCACTGCGCGCACGAATCTTTTTACTTTTTATTCCCTGAATGACCAGATAACGGGCCAGGTTCATGTTCAGCGGCGGTAATGCGACGACGGCTTGATCTTCTGGACGCCACTCCACACCGCCTTCACCAAGCATGATCAACGGTCCGAAAACCGGATCCTGCTCGACCACTACCCGCAACTCCTGGGCGCCAGCACGGTTAGCCATACTTTGCACCAGCAGACCGTGGATCCGCGCTTGCGGCCAGGCCATTTTTACGCGATCGAAAATAGCGTTCGCGGCTTGCTGAACTTCATTGGCTGTACGCAAGTAGAGCATGACGCCCTGAACTTCCGATTTATGTGGAATATCCGGCGAGCGTAATTTCAGCGCCACCGGATAACCAATCTGTTCAGCAATATGCACCGCTTCGGTGCTGTCGCTGGCAATCCAGGTGGGAAGCGTGTTCATGCCATACGCTTGCAGGATGGGCTGAACTTCATGGGTATCGAGCGACGTTGCTCCTTCGGCAATCGCCTGTTGCAACAGAAGATGCGCTTCTGCGGTATTAGAGGTCAGATTGCTGGGCAGTGCCGGCGTTTCGCGTAGTTGCTTCTGGTTACGTCGGTACTCCACCATATGCATAAAAGCGGTGATGGTTCCTTCCGGAGTGCGGTAGGTCGGCAGCCCGGCTTCGCTGAATAAACGTCGCGCCTCTTGCGAGGAGTGTTCGCCGCACCAGTTCGTCAGCAGAGAGACATACTTGCTGCGAAGGTGATGTTTTACCGCTTCAATTAATGCCAGTGCGCTTTCTGTGGCGGGAGCCGCGGCACTGGGCGAATGAATAACCATCAGCGCATCAAAATCCTGGCTGTGGAGCAGAATATCCAGCGTTTTAATATAGTGCTCACTGCTGGCGTCATCGCGCAGATCGAGCGGGTTAGAGATTACTACATGTTCTGGCAGCGCATTGCGTAGCTTCTGGCAGGTTTCTTCGCTTAGCGTTGCCAGCTTGCCATTGCGTGACCATAAGGCATCCAGCGCCAGCGCAGCTGGCGCTGCACCGTTGCTGATAATCATCAGTCGGTCGCCACGCAATGGGCGCATATGGCTAAGGGTTTCCACTGCCGAAAACAGTTCGTGAGTGTCCTGCACTCGTAATAAACCGGCACGCTGAATAGCCGCATCCCATGCCGGGTCCATTCCTGCCGTCGTGTTGAGCAGTCGCTGTGCTGCCGGGCTACGTCCGCTTTTAATTACCAGAATCGGTTTATTACGCGAGGCACTACGGGCCGCCGAAACAAAGCGTCGCGCGTCGCTTAACTGTTCGAGATAGAGCAGGATGGCGCTGGTTTTACTGTCGCGCGCCAGATAGTCGAGCAATTCATCAACGTCGATATCCAGGCTGTCGCCGAGCGCAATAAAGTAGGAAAAGCCCATCTCACGCTGTTGCGCCCAGTCGAGGATGGTGTTGGAGACGGCAGCCGATTGCGAAATAAACGCCAGCTTGCCGCGTTTAATCGGCACAGGCGAAAAGCTGGCATTCAGACCTTGCCACGGCGCCAGTAATCCCAGACTGTTTGGTCCAAGCAGGCGCATGTTATGGCGCTGGGCGCAGGCGCGGAGATCTTCGTGTTGCGATGTCGGGGCAGAAAGAATAATGCAGGTTTTACAGCCTTTTTCGCCGAGTTCTTCCAGAAGCGCCAGATTGCGGCTGGCATTGGTACACAGCACAGCAAGGTCGGGCGTAAATGGCAGACTGGCGATATCCGGCCAGGCCAGTACGCCTTGTACCGCTTTCCAGGCCGGCGTCACCGGTAACACCGGTCCGTTAAAGCCTCCCGCCAGCAGGTTACGCATCATCAGGTAACCTGCGCGATTGGGTTTCATCGATGCGCCAATCACCGCAATCGATTTTGGTCGCAGTAGTGCTTCCAGTCCTCGCTGACTCATACCGGTCTCCCGCAGAAGTGACCGAATGATTTTAAACGCTTTCTAACTGTTCTGCTGTGATACTACCCAGATGTTGCGTTTTTCCTGCCAGATAGCGTGTTTTAAAGCGAGTGAAATGCTCGCCTAAGCTGGCCGCAGCCTTGGTATCGCCCGCCATATCTAAAAGTGCGATAGCCACTTCAGCGGTACAATATTGGCCTTCAGCCTGGGCTTCACGCAGGCGATAGGCAGAAAGCCGGGAAAGATCGACGGAAATGACGGGGAGATTATCCAGATACGGACTTTTACGAAACATCTTGCGCGCTTCCGGCCAGGTACCATCGAGCATGATAAACAGCGGTGGCTTACCGGAAGGCGGGGTGAAGATCACTTCCCGGTGCTCATCAGCATATGAGGCGGGAAAGACCACCATTGGTTGATAATCCGGGTTTTGCACCAGAGCCAGCAGTTCTTGTGATGGTTCGGTACGCGACCATTGAAACGCAACGGTATCAGGTAAAATATCAGCAATCAGACGCCCGGTGTTACTTGGCTTCATTGGCTCGGTGTCGAACATCAGCAAACAGAAGCGACTTTTTGCTTCCGCTGGGGTAATTGTCGAACAGAGACATAATTTCTCTGGCAAAAGACAGCGTTGGCAGCGACGAACGCGATTACCGCGGGCAAGAAAAGGACGTGTTGCGCGCGCAATACGTTTGGCGCGTAACTGGAGAACAGCGTTTTCGGTCATAAGAGAGCGTCGAAAAAACGCCATTGTCGCAGAGGAGAAAACGGGGCACAAGATGCGCCCCGGTAAGATTAAAGAGATTCGTTCAGCCAGCTGTCGAACGGTGCTTTCGGTACTGCGCCATTAAGCATGTCGACAACCTGACCATTTTTGAAAATCATGATCGTCGGAATACTGCGAATACCAAAGCGGCTGCTTAATTCACGTTCAGCTTCGGTATTCACTTTCACAAAGCGCACTTTACCGCTACGCTCTTGCGCAACATCTTCAAAAATTGGCGCGAAGTTACGGCAGGGGCCGCACCACGGCGCCCAGAAGTCGATCACCACAGGTAGATCATCTTTCAGCAATTTGTCGAGCGTTTCACCGGTCGCATTAATCACCTCTCCGTCAAACAAGTCGTGACCGCAGCGTCCGCATTTTGCCGCATCTTCGATCCGATCGTCGGGAATGCGATTGATGGCCTGACAATGGGTACAAACGGTATTCATAACTAACCTCGGGATGAGTAAGGAGACTTATCGGCAACGACGCCGATATGTTTCTAATATGTTACATATTATCGGGAACATTGTTCTAGACAACAATCTGTTTTATTCAATGGGTATGATAGACGTAGGCTTTGGAACGAAATCATGGCGAACCGCGCGCACTTCGGGTAATCTGCGCGCTTCGCGCAGCGCTGGTGGAGAAAAGCATGAACGATGAAATGAAAAGCAAAAGCGGCAAGGTCAAAGTGATGTATGTCCGCAGTGATGATGATTCTGATAAACGTACCCATAACCCGCGTACCGGGAAAGGGGGCGGGCGTCCAGGAAAATCTCGTGCCGACGGTGGCCGTCGCCCCGCCCGCGATGACAAACAGAGTCAGCCCCGTGACCGCAAGTGGGAAGAGTCGCCGTGGCGCACAGTTTCCCGCGCGCCTGGTGATGATGCGCCGGAAAAGGCCGATCACGGTGGCATCAGTGGTAAAAGTTTTATTGATCCGGAAGTGTTGCGTCGTCAGCGTGCGGAAGAAACCCGCGTCTACGGCGAAAACGCATGTCAGGCACTGTTCCAGAGCCGTCCGGAAGCAATTGTTCGCGCCTGGTTTATCCAGAGCGTAACGCCACGTTTTAAAGAAGCATTGCGCTGGATGGCGGCAAACCGCAAAGCGTACCATGTGGTGGATGAAGCTGAACTGACAAAGGCGTCAGGTACGGAGCATCACGGAGGCGTGTGCTTCCTGATCAAAAAGCGTAACGGTACAACCGTGCAGCAGTGGGTAAGCAAGGCTGGTGCGCAGGATTGTGTACTGGCGCTGGAAAACGAATCTAACCCGCATAACCTGGGCGGTATGATGCGTAGCTGTGCGCACTTTGGCGTGAAAGGCGTTGTGGTGCAGGATGCGGCACTGCTGGAATCGGGGGCGGCTATTCGTACCGCAGAAGGCGGCGCAGAACATGTTCAGCCGATTACTGGCGACAACATTGTTGACGTGTTGGATGATTTCCGTCAGGCGGGCTACACCGTGGTGACCACTTCCAGCGAGCAAGGTAAACCGCTGTTCAAAACCAGTCTGCCAGAAAAAATGGTGCTGGTGCTGGGGCAGGAATATGAAGGGTTACCGGATGCAGCACGCGATCCGAACGATTTACGCGTGAAGATTGACGGTACTGGCAACGTTGCTGGACTGAATATTTCTGTCGCAACTGGCGTTCTGCTTGGCGAATGGTGGCGTCAGAATAAAGCCTGATAAATCAGCCGGGTGGCAACTCTGCCATCCGGCATTTTCCCGCAAATTTACTCACTCTCTGCCGGTAATACAGGCATCCAGTCAATCGGCGTCTCGCCACGTTGTTCCAGCCACTGATTTGCTAGCACAAAATGGTTACAGCCAAAGAATCCACGATGCGCAGAAAGCGGTGACGGATGCGGTGCTTTCAGTACGTGATGGCGTTGCTTATCTATAATTGCCCCTTTCTTTTGCGCATGAGATCCCCACAACAAAAACACCACACCTTCGCGATGCTGATTAATCAGGCTGATGACTTTATCAGTAAACGTCTCCCAGCCGAGGCTGGCGTGGGAATGCGCCTGACCTGCGCGTACCGTCAATACGGTATTGAGCAGCAGAACGCCCTGACGCGCCCAGCTTTCGAGATAGCCATGCGCCGGGCGGGTAAAACCTGGAACGGTATTTTCCAACTCTTTATACATATTCAGTAATGACGGCGGAGTGGGGATACCGGGGCGAACAGAAAACGCCAGGCCGTGAGCCTGTCCGGGGCCGTGATAAGGATCCTGGCCGAGAATCACGACTTTGACATCGCCTAACTCGGTATAACGAAAGGCGTTAAAAACATCTTTTTGTGGCGGATAGATAGTGATGCCGGATTGCCGCTCGCTGGCGACGGTCTGAAGGGTATTAAGAAAATAGGGGTGTTGCTTCTCTTCAGCCAGCACGTCATGCCAGGTTAATTCGTTAGCCATCTCGCTCTCCTGCGAATCTTCAATCCGCCTAGCTTAACTGCTTCTTTCTACAGAACAAAATCAAGCTCATTTTTTAGACATAATCGACTGTAAAAAAATGTAAATTGGTAAAATTTCACACCCGCATAAGTTGATGTAAAACAATAAAATCCACTTGTCGCTACACTTAATCTGTGTTTTTTATTGATTTAAATCAAAGAATCAGGGGTCTTTGAGGAGTATATATACACTCAAGCAACAATGGTTTTACCAATTGGCCGCGACAGGCTGAACAAATCAAATAATTTTGCCGGGGAGGCATCACATGATTACAGGTATCCAGATTACTAAAGCCGCTAACGACGATCTGCTGAACTCTTTCTGGCTGCTGGACAGCGAAAAAGGCGAAGCGCGTTGCATCGTTGCGAAAGCAGGTTTTGCAGAAGACGAAGTGGTTGCAGTAAGCAAACTGGGTGACATTGAGTACCGTGAAGTTCCAGTAGAAGTTAAACCAGAAGTTCGCGTAGAAGGTGGTCAGCACCTGAACGTAAACGTTCTGCGTCGTGAAACTCTGGAAGATGCAGTTAAGCATCCGGAAAAATATCCGCAGCTGACCATCCGTGTATCCGGTTATGCAGTTCGCTTTAACTCTCTGACTCCGGAACAGCAGCGCGACGTTATCGCTCGTACCTTTACTGAAAGCCTGTAAGGCTTAAGTAGCAAGTTACTAAGCGGAAGAGGGCGACCTCTTCCGTTTTTTTTCATTAATAGAAAATACGTACCGCGCAATAAACCAGCAACAGTGCCAGCACGATATTTAACTGGCGACCATACTGGCGAAACAATCGCTGAAACAGATGCCCCGCCAGCGCCCAGCACACATTGCCAAACGTCCCAATCATTGCCAGCAAAACGCTGACGCCAACTACCCAGCTTAACGCCTGCGTTTGCGGCAGGACAAACGTCGATAGTGCCGTAATGCCGTACAAAATGATTTTGACGTTCACAAACTGTAGCGCAAAGCTTGCCCAAAAGCTGATCGGTTTTGCCTGAAGCCCGTCTTCCTTTGTTGGGCTGGTAGCGATTTTCCACGCCAGCCAGACAATATATGCCGCCCCCGCCCAACTCAACAGATGCACTGCCGCCGGGTCAATAACAGCCAGTGAAAACGAAATTCCCGCGCACAGTAGCATGACGATTAAAAATCCCAGACTCATCCCCGCCAGTACGCGGGTACTCTGACGAAACCCATGCGACGTTGCAGAACTAAGGGCGAGAATATTGTTTGGTCCTGGCGTGAGGGCAGTAATCAGGGTGTAGGTCCAAAAAGCACTTAAAAGGGTCGGTGTCACTTGTTATCTCCTCTGTTTTGGTAGACAGTACCCGACACAAAACATTTAAAAAAATGAATGTTTTCACATTCTAAGTTCGATATTTTCGATAGGTTTGGGATTATGGATCTGCGCCGTTTTATTACCCTAAAAACCGTGGTGGAAGAGGGTTCCTTTTTGCGAGCTTCGCATAAATTGTGCTGCACACAATCGACGGTGACTTTTCATATTCAGCAGCTTGAGCAGGAGTTCTCGGTACAGTTATTTGAGAAAATTGGCCGACGGATGTGCCTCACTCGCGAAGGCAAAAAGCTGCTGCCGCACATCTATGAACTCACCAGAGTAATGGATACGCTTCGCGTAGCTGCCAAAAAAGAGTCGGAGCCGGACGGAGAACTGCGCGTTGTTTCAGGCGAAACGTTGCTCTCTTACCGTATGCCGGAGGTGTTGCAGCGTTTTCGGCAACGCGCACCAAAAGTGCGTTTATCATTGCAGTCACTGAACTGTTACGTGATTCGTGATGCACTACTGAATGATGAGGCAGACGTCGGCATCTTTTATCGCGTAGGGAATGATGATGCACTGAACCGACGTGAGTTGGGTGAACAATCGCTGGTGCTGGTGGCTTCACCGCAAATTGCAGATGTCGATTTTACTGAGTCGGGAAGACATAACGCCTGTAGTTTTATTATCAACGAACCACAATGTATCTTCCGCCAGATATTTGAGAGCACGCTTCGCCAGCGGCGGATCACGGTGGAAAACACCATAGAGCTTATAAGTATCGAAAGCATCAAGCGTTGTGTCGCGGCCAATGTCGGTGTCAGCTACCTGCCACGCTTTGCGGTGGCAAAAGAACTTGCGAGCGGTGAATTAATTGAATTGCCCTTTGGCGAGCCGTCGCAGACCATTACAGCAATGTGCGCACACCATGCCGGAAAAGCGGTTAGCCCAGCGATGTACACTTTTATTCAGTGCGTTGAAGAGTGTTTTGTGGCTGGATAAAAAATGCCGGGCTTAAACCCGGCATTATGATTACTCTTCTGTTGTTTGCGGTGGCACGCCCGTTCCGCTTGGTTTACGGCGCTTACCTATATTTTTGGTATCGCGATGGCGTTTTTTCACCCGCGGCTTCTCTTTCTCTTTAGCTTTTTTCTTCTCGGCGCGTTTTGCCAGTACTTTCTTCGATGGCTTGCCAGTCTGTTTCTCGCTTGGTGCACGCGTTTTCGGGCGTAACTCATCAATTACGCGAGCTTTAATTGGCTCTTCAATATAGCGACCAACTTTGCCCAGCAGCAGATGGTCATGAGCTTCCACCAGCGAAATTGCGGTGCCTTTACGACCGGCGCGAGCGGTACGACCGATACGGTGCAAATAAGTATCGCCACTGCGCGGCATATCGAAGTTAAAGACGTGGCTGACATCCGGAATGTCAATGCCGCGTGCGGCAACGTCGGTTGCAACCAGCACGTTAACGCGACCTTCGGTCAGGCGTTTAATCGCTTCATTACGCTTGCCTTGTACCATCTCACCTTCGAGATAGCAGTTGTTGATGCCCGCTTCGCGCAGCCAGTTTGCCAGCTCATGCACACGCTCACGCTTACGCACAAATACGATTGAGCGAGTCGCTTCAGGCTGTTTTAACAGATGCACCAGCAATGCGGTTTTATGCTCAAGATCATCGGCGCGGTAATACCACTGATGGATCTTTTTGCGCTCACGGGTGGACGGATTCGCAGAAACTTCCACCGGATCTTCCAGCAGACGCTCTGCAAAGTCCTGAATCGCATCGCCTTCCAGCGTTGCTGAAAAGAGCAGGGTCTGTTTACGCCAGCGCGTTTCGCCAGCAATATGTTCGATATCCTGAGCGAAGCCCATATCCAGCATACGGTCAGCTTCGTCGAGGATCAGCGTTTCAACCGCGCGGCAATCGAAGTTCTCTTCTTTTATGTATTGCAGCAGACGTCCGGTCGTGGCGACCACGATGTCCTGGTTTTCGCTGAAAACTTCTGCGTGGTTCATATAGGCCACGCCGCCGGTGATAGTGGCGATATCCAGATGCGTATGTTTCGCCAGTTCGCGGGCATGATCGGCCACCTGCATCGCCAGTTCGCGAGTCGGGGTGAGGATCAAAATACGCGGCGGACCGGATTTCTTACGTGGGAAATCGAGCAGGTGCTGCAACGCTGGCAGCAGATACGCCGCCGTTTTACCGGTGCCTGTCGGCGCAGAACCGAGTACATCACGGCCATCGAGCGCAGGCGGAATGGCGGCAGCCTGAATGGCGGTCGGGCGAGTGAAACCTTTATCCTGGAGGGCTTCCAGCAGGCTTTCGTCGAGTTCAAGTTCGGAAAAAGTCGTTACAGTCATGTTCTACCTCTGTGTGGGGCGCTGATTATAGACGTTACGGCTGCAATCTTCATCTGTTTGTATGGATATCGCTTCTCAGGTATTGTTCTTACCCGGTGCTATCGCCGTTTTTTCAGCAAGGTTTTATTTACATGTCACAGTCTACATCCGTGCTTCGTCGTAATGGATTTACTTTTAAACAGTTTTTTGTCGGCCACGAACGATGTGCGATGAAAGTGGGAACGGATGGAATTTTGCTTGGCGCATGGGCTCCGGTGGCAGGGGTAAAACGCTGCCTTGATATCGGCACTGGTAGCGGGTTGTTGGCACTGATGCTGGCGCAGCGAACCGATGACAGTGTGATGATTGATGCGGTCGAGCTTGAAAACGAAGCGGCTGCCCAGGCGCAGGAAAATATCGCCCAGTCCCCGTGGGCAGAGCGGATTAACGTCCATACAGCGGATATTCAGCAGTGGATCACACAGCAGACAGCACGCTTTGATTTAATCATCAGCAACCCGCCGTATTATCAGCAGGGAGTGGAGTGTGCGACACCGCAGCGGGAACAGGCGCGCTATACCACCACGCTGGATCATCAATCCTTGCTGACCTGCGCGGCAGAGTGCATTACCGAAGAGGGATTTTTCTGCGTGGTACTGCCAGAGCAAATCGGTAATAGTTTTACGGAGCTGGCATTAAGCATGGGGTGGCATTTACGTTTGCGAACGGATGTGGCAGAAAACGAAGCGCGATTGCCGCATCGGGTGCTGCTGGCATTCTCCCCACTGGCGGGGGAGTGCTTTTGCGATCGCTTAGTGATTCGTGGGCCAGACCAGAACTATTCCGAAGCGTACACTGCGCTGACCCAGGCTTTTTATCTGTTTATGTAATGATTGACGGGGGAAAGGATCGATGGACCGGAATGCGTGAGCAGTTCCGGATAATCCAGCGTGAAATGCAACCCCCGACTCTCCTTACGCATCATTGCACAGCGAACAATCAACTCGGCAACCTGCACCAGATTACGCAGTTCCAGCAAATTATTTGATACGCGGAAGTGTGCGTAATATTCGTCTATTTCCTGTTGCAACATATTGATACGCCGCAGAGCGCGCTCAAGGCGTTTTGTTGTGCGCACAATACCGACGTAATCCCACATAAACAGGCGTAACTCATGCCAGTTATGTTGAATCACCACCAGTTCGTCAGGATTCTCAACACGGCTTTCATCCCACGGCGGTAACGTACTGACGCCACGCGCATAAGGCATACGTTTTGTAATATCTTCCGCTGCCGACCAGCCATAGACCAGACACTCCAGCAAGGAGTTAGAGGCCATGCGGTTAGCACCATGTAAGCCCGTATAACTCACTTCGCCAATGGCATACAGGCCATCAACGTCCGTACGTCCATGATCGTCAACCATTACGCCGCCGCAGGTATAGTGCGCAGCAGGCACAATCGGCACCGGTTCTTTCGTGAGGTCAATACCCAACCCGAGCAACTTTTCATAGATCATTGGGAAATGCTGGCGAATAAATTCAGCGGGCTTATGGCTGATATCAAGGAACATACAATCCGCGCCGAGGCGTTTCATCTCATGGTCAATGGCGCGGGCGACAATATCGCGCGGGGCCAGTTCGCCGCGATCATCAAAATCAGGCATAAAACGTGTGCCGTCCGGGCGTTTCAAATAAGCGCCTTCGCCGCGTAAGGCTTCCGTTAACAGGAAATTCCGTGCCTGTGGATGGTACAGCGCGGTAGGGTGAAACTGATTAAATTCGAGATTGGCGACCCGGCAACCCGCACGCCAGGCCATGGCAATACCATCACCAGAGGAAATATCCGGATTGGTGGTGTACTGATAAACCTTCGACGCGCCGCCAGTTGCCAGCACCACCGCTTTAGCATGGCAAGTTTCCACGGTTTCTTTATTACGGTTCCACACCCACGCGCCGACAACCCGTCGCGTTCCAGGCAGGCCAATTTTGTCAGAAACAATCAGATCAACCGCATTGCTGCGTTCCAGCACACGAATATTCGGATGGTTCTGCGCCTTGCTCACCAGCGTGGTTTCTACTTCTCTGCCGGTGGCGTCGGCAGCATGAAGAATGCGACGGTGACTATGCCCACCTTCACGGGTCAGATGATAGCTTTCTTCGCCATTCGGCTGAACGTGGGTATCAAACAACACTCCCTGATCGATTAGCCATTGCACGCAGGAACGCGCGTTGCTGGCGACAAATTCAACCGCATGGCGATCGCAAATGCCGGCACCAGCAATTAATGTGTCTTCCACATGCGAGTCTATGCTGTCAGTTTCATCAAACACGGCGGCGATTCCGCCCTGGGCATAAAATGTTGAGCCTTCCGTTACCGGGCCTTTGCTAAGAACGATGACCTGATGCTGGTCAGCCAGACGTAGTGCCAGTGAAAGCCCGGCTGCGCCGCTACCGATAATCAGCACATCACAAGAATGTTCAGGAAGAGTATTCATTTTGTTTGTTTAATTTACTAAACACGGTTTGGTCAGCATAGCATCACGTTGTGTAATTAAACACCTGCTATTTTAATATTTGTTACAATGGCTAAACAGGGAGATCCTGGACGGTGGAAAAAAGAGAAGTTGCTTGCTGGCGGAGGATTAGGTGGTGAAATAAAAAGGCCGTTGGGGTACTCTTCAGGCAGTTAAATGGGCATTTCTACACAGATAATGCGATGTTCAGATTCTGTAGACTTATAATGATAGATAATGATCCGTCTACAGCATGACAAACAAAAACAGATGCGTTACGGAACTTTACAAAAACGAGACACTCTAACGTTTTGCTTGCTCAAATTGCAGCTAATGGAGTGGCGTTTCGATAGCGCGTGGAAATTTGGTTTGGGGAGACTTTACCTCGGATGAGCGAGCAGTTAACGGACCAGGTCCTGGTTGAACGGGTCCAGAAGGGAGATCAGAAAGCTTTTAACTTACTGGTAGTGCGCTATCAGCATAAAGTGGCGAGTCTGGTTTCCCGCTATGTGCCGTCGGGTGATGTTCCCGATGTGGTACAAGAAGCTTTTATTAAAGCCTATCGTGCGCTGGATTCGTTCCGGGGAGATAGTGCTTTTTATACATGGCTGTATCGGATCGCTGTAAATACAGCGAAAAATTACCTGGTTGCTCAGGGGCGTCGTCCACCTTCCAGTGATGTGGATGCCATTGAAGCTGAAAACTTCGAAAGTGGTGGCGCGCTGAAAGAAATTTCGAACCCTGAGAACTTAATGTTGTCAGAAGAACTGAGACAGATAGTTTTCCGAACTATTGAGTCCCTCCCGGAAGATTTACGCATGGCAATAACCTTGCGGGAGCTGGATGGCCTGAGCTATGAAGAGATAGCCGCTATCATGGATTGTCCGGTAGGTACGGTGCGTTCACGTATCTTCCGAGCGAGGGAAGCTATTGATAACAAAGTTCAACCGCTTATCAGGCGTTGACGATAGCGGGATACTGGATAAGGGTATTAGGCATGCAGAAAGAACAACTTTCCGCTTTAATGGATGGCGAAACGCTGGATAGTGAGCTGCTTAACGAACTGGCTCACAACCCGGAAATGCAGAAAACCTGGGAAAGCTATCACTTAATCCGTGACTCTATGCGGGGTGATACTCCTGAGTTGCTTCATTTCGATATCTCATCGCGCGTGATGGCCGCCATTGAAGAAGAGCCAGTTCGTCAACCGACGATATTGATCCCAGAGGCCCAGCCTGCTCCGCATCAATGGCAGAAAATGCCATTCTGGCAGAAAGTACGTCCATGGGCGGCACAGCTTACCCAAATGGGCGTAGCGGCATGTGTATCGCTTGCAGTTATCGTTGGCGTCCAGCACTATAATGGACAATCTGAAACGTCCCAGCAGCCCGAAACACCGGTATTCAATACTCTGCCGATGATGGGGAAAGCCAGTCCGGTAAGTCTGGGAGTACCTTCTGAAGCGACCGCAAACAATGGTCAACAGCAGCAGGTACAGGAGCAGCGTCGTCGCATTAATGCCATGTTGCAGGATTACGAACTGCAACGTCGACTCCACTCCGAACAGCTTCAGTTTGAGCAGGCACAAACACAGCAAGCCGCTGTACAGGTGCCAGGAATTCAAACTTTAGGAACGCAATCGCAGTAATGAAGCAACTTTGGTTTGCCATGTCATTAGTGACAGGTAGCCTGTTATTCTCTGCTAACGCCTCGGCCACTCCCGCGTCCGGGGCGTTATTACAGCAGATGAACCTGGCTAGCCAGTCACTGAATTACGAGCTGTCATTCATCAGCATCAATAAACAAGGTGTTGAGTCTCTGCGTTATCGACATGCACGCCTCGATAACCGTCCGCTTGCTCAATTGTTGCAAATGGATGGCCCGCGCCGGGAAGTGGTACAGCGCGGCAATGAAATCAGCTACTTTGAGCCGGGCCTTGAACCGTTTACTCTTAATGGCGATTACATTGTTGATTCTCTGCCATCGCTCATTTATACCGATTTCAAACGCCTTTCTCCTTACTACGACTTTATCTCCGTGGGACGCACGCGTATTGCTGATCGTCTTTGCGAAGTCATTCGCGTAGTCGCCCGTGATGGTACACGCTACAGCTACATTGTGTGGATGGACACCGAATCGAAATTACCGATGCGGGTTGATCTCCTTGATCGCGATGGTGAAACGCTGGAACAATTTCGCGTGATTGCTTTTAACGTCAATCAGGATATCAGCAGCAGTATGCAGACGCTGGCGAAGGCAAATTTGCCGCCGTTGCTTTCTGTTCCTGTAGGTGAAAAAGCCAAATTCAACTGGACTCCAACCTGGTTGCCGCAGGGGTTTAGCGAAGTCTCCAGTAGCCGACGCCCGTTGCCCACGATGGATAATATGCCCATCGAATCACGTCTCTATTCCGACGGCTTGTTCAGCTTCTCGGTAAACGTTAACCGCGCGACGCCATCGAGCACCGATCAGATGTTGCGTACCGGACGCCGAACAGTCAGCACCAGCATACGTGACAACGCGGAAATCACTATTGTTGGTGAACTACCGCCGCAAACGGCGAAACGCATTGCCGAGAACATTAAGTTCGGGGCAGCGCAATGATCAAAGAGTGGGCTACCGTGGTCTCCTGGCAAAACGGGCAGGCGCTGGTCAGTTGTGATGTCAAAGCCTCATGCAGCAGCTGCGCTTCCCGCGCTGGCTGCGGCAGTCGCGTGTTGAATAAACTTGGTCCGCAAACCACACATACCATCGTCGTACCCTGTGATGAACCGTTAGTGCCGGGGCAAAAAGTCGAATTAGGAATCGCTGAAGGTAGCCTGCTTAGTTCCGCATTACTGGTTTATATGTCGCCACTGTTGGGATTATTCCTTGTTGCTTCGTTATTTCAGCTACTCTTTGCTTCAGACATCGCGGCGTTATGCGGCGCAATTCTTGGTGGCGTTGGTGGATTCCTGATTGCGCGCGGCTTCTCGCGAAAGTTTGCTGCCCGGGCTGAATGGCAACCGATCATTTTAAGCGTGGCATTGCCGCCAGGTCTTGTGCGGTTTGAAACATCTTCGGAAGACGCGAGCCAGTGATTTCACTGGCTTTGTTGCATTTTGCATAACAAATGCGAGGACGTTTCCAGATACCACAATCCATACGGTATGAACATTTCCTCGCCTCAATGTTGTAGTGTAGAATGCGGCCTTTCTATTAATACAGACGTTAAGCTCAGAACAGCGACTTCTAAAAGCCTGGTTAACCGGGCGTTAAGGCACAATAATCATACTTTATGAAGAATATACGTAACTTTTCGATCATAGCTCACATTGACCACGGTAAATCGACGCTGTCTGACCGTATTATCCAGATCTGCGGTGGCCTGTCTGACCGTGAAATGGAGGCGCAGGTTCTCGATTCCATGGATCTTGAGCGTGAGCGTGGCATTACCATCAAAGCGCAAAGCGTGACGCTGGACTACAAAGCGTCTGACGGTGAAACCTATCAGCTTAACTTTATCGACACCCCGGGCCACGTAGACTTCTCCTATGAAGTTTCCCGTTCGCTGGCTGCCTGTGAAGGTGCATTGCTGGTGGTCGACGCCGGGCAGGGCGTAGAAGCGCAAACACTGGCGAACTGCTACACCGCGATGGAGATGGATCTCGAAGTGGTGCCGGTACTGAACAAGATTGACTTACCGGCAGCCGATCCTGAACGCGTGGCGGAAGAAATTGAAGATATTGTTGGTATCGACGCCACCGATGCGGTGCGCTGTTCAGCGAAAACCGGCGTGGGCGTGCAGGACGTTCTCGAACGTCTGGTGCGCGACATTCCGCCGCCGGAAGGCGATCCAGAAGGTCCGTTACAGGCGCTGATTATCGACTCCTGGTTCGATAACTACCTGGGCGTGGTTTCACTTATCCGTATTAAAAACGGCACCTTGCGTAAGGGCGACAAAGTGAAAGTTATGAGCACCGGGCAGACCTATAACGCCGACCGCCTGGGGATCTTCACGCCGAAACAGGTTGATCGTACTGAACTGAAATGCGGCGAAGTAGGCTGGCTGGTGTGTGCGATCAAAGACATCCACGGTGCACCGGTAGGCGATACCTTAACGCTGGCGCGTAATCCGGCAGAAAAAGCGTTGCCTGGGTTTAAGAAAGTTAAACCGCAGGTATATGCCGGTCTGTTCCCGGTAAGTTCCGACGACTATGAAGCCTTCCGTGACGCGTTGGGCAAACTCAGCCTGAACGACGCTTCACTATTCTATGAGCCAGAAAGCTCAACGGCGCTGGGCTTTGGTTTCCGCTGCGGCTTCCTCGGCCTGTTGCACATGGAGATCATTCAGGAACGTCTGGAACGTGAATACGATCTTGACCTGATTACCACAGCACCGACAGTAGTGTATGAAGTTGAAACTACGGCAAAAGAAGTTATCTACGTCGACAGCCCATCCAAGCTGCCAGCGGTAAATAACATCTACGAACTGCGCGAGCCGATTGCAGAGTGTCACATGCTGCTGCCGCAAGCGTATCTCGGTAACGTCATTACCCTGTGCGTGGAAAAACGCGGTGTACAGACCAACATGGTCTATCACGGAAACCAGGTAGCGCTGACCTACGAGATCCCGATGGCGGAAGTGGTGCTTGATTTCTTCGACCGACTGAAATCTACCTCGCGTGGTTATGCGTCTTTGGATTACAACTTCAAACGCTTCCAGGCTTCTGACATGGTGCGTGTTGACGTCTTAATCAACGGTGAACGTGTTGATGCGCTGGCATTGATCACCCACCGTGATAATTCGCAAAACCGTGGCCGCGAGCTGGTGGAGAAGATGAAAGATCTGATCCCACGCCAGCAGTTTGATATCGCTATTCAGGCAGCGATTGGAACGCACATCATTGCGCGTTCTACCGTGAAGCAGCTGCGTAAAAACGTACTGGCTAAATGCTATGGTGGTGATATCAGCCGTAAGAAAAAGCTGCTGCAGAAACAGAAAGAAGGTAAGAAACGTATGAAGCAGATCGGTAACGTTGAGCTGCCGCAGGAAGCGTTCCTTGCCATTCTGCACGTCGGCAAAGACAACAAATAACCCTTAGGAGTTGGCATGGCGAATATGTTTGCCCTGATTCTGGTGATTGCCACACTGGTGACGGGCATTTTATGGTGCGTGGATAAATTCTTTTTCGCACCTAAACGACGGGAACGTCAGGCAGCGGCGCAAGCGGCTGCCGGGGATTCACTGGATAAAGCAACACTGAAAAAGGTTGCGCCGAAGCCAGGTTGGCTGGAAACCGGGGCTTCTGTATTTCCGGTGCTGGCTATCGTATTGATTGTGCGTTCATTTATTTATGAACCGTTCCAGATCCCGTCAGGTTCGATGATGCCGACTCTGTTAATCGGTGACTTCATTCTGGTAGAGAAATTTGCTTACGGCATTAAAGATCCTATTTACCAGAAAACATTGATCGAAACCGGTCATCCGAAACGTGGCGATATCGTGGTCTTCAAATACCCGGAAGATCCGAAGCTTGATTACATCAAGCGAGCGGTAGGTTTACCGGGCGATAAGGTCACTTATGATCCGGTCGCGAAAGAAGTGACCATTCAACCTGGATGCAGTTCTGGTCAAGCGTGTGAAAACGCGCTGCCGGTAACTTATTCCAACGTTGAACCGAGCGATTTCGTACAGACCTTCTCGCGTCGTAACGGCGGGGAAGCGACCAGTGGCTTCTTTGAAGTGCCGAAAAACGAAACCAAAGAAAATGGTATTCGTCTTTCCGAACGTAAAGAGACGTTGGGCGATGTAACGCATCGTATCCTGACTGTGCCAATCGCCCAGGATCAGGTAGGGATGTATTACCAGCAACCAGGACAACAACTGGCAACCTGGATTGTCCCGCCGGGTCAATACTTCATGATGGGCGATAACCGCGACAACAGCGCGGACAGCCGTTACTGGGGCTTTGTGCCGGAAGCGAATCTGGTAGGTCGGGCAACGGTAATCTGGATGAGTTTCGATAAGCAAGAAGGTGAATGGCCGACAGGTGTGCGCTTAAGTCGCATTGGCGGCATCCATTAATTGCTGCTTCTCGTTCACGTTGTCGTCATTCTGGCGGCAACGTGAATTATTTATGAGATAAATCTCCCCAGGCTAACGACATCCCTTATCGTTGTGTATAGAATATTCCCCCGAAGTTTAAGGTTGGCGCCTTCTGGTTGCCACGGCACACGAAACAGCGTTGGTTTCCATATATGGCGTAATGAATCCGCGACAAAGCGGTTAACAGAGCCTATGTGTATCAGGTCTGTTTCGTGTGCTGAATTGTTGACGCATTTATTTATTGGTATCGCATGAACCCCATCGTAATTAATCGGCTTCAACGGAAGCTGGGCTACACTTTTAATCATCAGGAACTGCTGCAGCAGGCATTAACTCACCGCAGCGCCAGCAGCAAACATAACGAGCGTTTAGAATTTTTAGGCGACTCAATCTTGAGCTACGTTATCGCCAATGCGCTGTATCACCGTTTCCCGCGTGTGGATGAAGGCGATATGAGCCGCATGCGTGCTACGTTGGTCCGTGGCAATACGCTGGCAGAACTGGCACGCGAATTTGAGTTAGGCGAGTGCTTGCGTTTAGGGCCGGGTGAACTTAAAAGCGGTGGATTTCGTCGCGAGTCAATTCTCGCCGACACCGTCGAAGCATTAATTGGCGGCGTATTCCTCGACAGTGATATTCAAACTGTCGAGAAGTTAATCCTTAACTGGTATCAAACCCGTCTGGACGAAATTAGCCCAGGCGATAAACAAAAAGATCCGAAAACGCGCTTGCAAGAATATTTGCAGGGTCGCCATCTGCCGCTGCCGACTTATCTGGTAGTTCAGGTACGTGGCGAAGCGCACGATCAGGAATTTACTATCCACTGCCAGGTCAGCGGCCTGAGTGAACCGGTGGTTGGCACAGGTTCAAGCCGTCGTAAGGCTGAGCAGGCTGCCGCCGAACAGGCGTTGAAAAAACTGGAGCTGGAATGAGCATCGATAAAAGTTACTGCGGATTTATTGCCATCGTCGGACGTCCGAACGTTGGCAAATCCACGCTGCTGAACAAACTGTTGGGGCAGAAAATCTCCATCACTTCCCGCAAAGCGCAGACAACTCGTCACCGCATTGTGGGGATCCATACTGAAGGCGCGTATCAGGCGATCTACGTTGATACCCCGGGCCTGCATATGGAAGAGAAGCGTGCTATTAACCGCCTGATGAACAAAGCGGCGAGCAGCTCCATTGGCGACGTTGAGCTGGTGATTTTTGTCGTTGAAGGCACCCGTTGGACGCCGGACGATGAAATGGTGCTCAACAAGCTGCGTGATGGCAAAGCGCCGGTGATCCTCGCGGTGAACAAAGTGGACAACGTGCAGGAGAAAGCCGATCTGCTGCCGCACCTGCAGTTCCTTGCAAGCCAGATGAATTTCCTCGATATCGTGCCAATCTCCGCCGAAACCGGACTTAACGTTGACACTATCGCGGCAATCGTGCGCAAACACCTGCCGGAAGCGACGCATCACTTCCCGGAAGATTACATCACCGACCGCTCACAGCGGTTTATGGCCTCTGAAATCATCCGTGAAAAACTGATGCGTTTCCTCGGCGCAGAACTGCCGTACTCCGTGACCGTGGAGATCGAACGTTTTGTCACCAATGAACGTGGTGGTTACGACATCAACGGTTTGATTCTCGTTGAGCGTGAAGGGCAGAAGAAGATGGTCATTGGCAACAAAGGGGCCAAGATTAAAACCATCGGTATTGAAGCGCGTAAAGACATGCAGGAAATGTTCGAAGCGCCTGTCCATCTTGAACTGTGGGTAAAAGTGAAATCCGGCTGGGCCGACGACGAACGCGCACTGCGTAGTCTCGGTTACGTTGACGATCTTTAATTAGCATACTCTATGACTTTCGAGGTGCAGGAAGGCGGCAAGACCGTGAATCCCTGGGAGCTTACTAAAGTAAGTGACCAGGGTGAACGGGTGCAGCCAAGGCACCTGCAACTTGAAAGGCGACGAGTATGATGGAAGGCTGGCAGCGCGCATTCGTATTGCATAGTCGCCCGTGGAGCGAAACCAGCCTGATGCTGGACGTCTTCACGGAGGAATCGGGCCGCGTGCGTCTGGTTGCCAAAGGCGCACGCTCTAAACGCTCTACCCTGAAAGGTGCATTACAGCCTTTCACGCCTCTCTTGCTTCGCTTCGGTGGGCGCGGTGAAGTCAAAACACTGCGCAGCGCTGAAGCTGTCTCATTGGCGCTGCCATTAAGCGGTATCACGCTTTACAGCGGTCTGTACATCAACGAGCTTCTCTCCCGCGTGCTGGAATACGAGACGCGCTTCTCGGAACTCTTTTTCGATTACTTACACTGCATCCAGTCTCTGGCTGGGGCTACTGGCACACCGGAACCCGCGTTGCGCCGCTTTGAGCTGGCATTGCTCGGGCATCTGGGTTATGGCGTCAATTTTACCCATTGTGCAGGTAGCGGCGAACCGGTGGATGACACCATGACGTATCGTTATCGCGAAGAAAAAGGGTTTATCGCAAGCGTCGTTATCGACAATAAAACCTTCACCGGGAGGCAGTTGAAAGCGTTACACACGCGGGAATTTCCTGACGCAGACACATTGCGTGCCGCGAAACGCTTTACCCGCATGGCGCTTAAGCCGTATCTTGGCGGTAAACCTTTAAAGAGCAGGGAACTGTTCCGGCAGTTTATACCTAAGCGAACAGTGCAAACACATAATGACTGATGAGGATTGTCATGGCTGAATTACTGTTGGGCGTCAACATTGACCATATCGCAACGCTGCGTAATGCACGTGGTACTGCTTACCCCGATCCGGTGCAGGCCGCGTTTATTGCCGAGCAGGCTGGCGCGGATGGCATTACCGTGCATTTGCGTGAAGATCGTCGCCACATTACTGACCGCGACGTGCGCATCCTGCGTCAGACGCTGGATACCCGCATGAATCTGGAAATGGCGGTGACCGAAGAGATGATGGCGATTGCCATTGAGACGAAGCCTCATTTTTGCTGCCTGGTACCGGAAAAGCGCCAGGAAGTGACAACTGAAGGTGGCCTGGACGTCGCAGGTCAGCGTGACAAAATGCGCGATGCCTGTAAACGTCTGGCGGATGCCGGGATTCAGGTTTCTCTGTTTATTGACGCAGATGAAGAGCAGATCAAAGCTGCAGCAGAGGTAGGCGCCCCGTTTATCGAGATCCATACTGGTTGTTATGCCGATGCCAAAACTGACGCTGAACAGGCGCAAGAGCTGGCGCGCATTGCTAAAGCCGCGACCTTTGCTGCAAGTCTCGGTCTGAAAGTTAACGCCGGCCACGGTCTGACCTATCACAACGTGAAAGCCATTGCCGCCATTCCTGAGATGCATGAACTGAATATCGGCCATGCCATTATTGGTCGTGCAGTGATGACCGGACTGAAAGATGCGGTGGCAGAAATGAAGCGCCTGATGCTGGAAGCGCGTGGCTAATGGCAATATTAGGTTTAGGCACGGATATCGTGGAGATCGCTCGCATTGAAGCGGTGCTCGCCCGATCCGGTGAGCGCCTTGCTCGCCGCGTATTAAGCGATAACGAATGGGAAATCTGGAAAACGCACCAACAGCCAGTGCGTTTTCTGGCGAAGCGTTTTGCTGTGAAAGAAGCGGCGGCAAAAGCGTTTGGAACCGGGATCCGCAATGGCCTGGCGTTTAATCAGTTTGAAGTATTCAACGATGAGCTTGGTAAGCCACGGTTGCGACTGTGGGGCGAGGCATTAAAACTGGCGGAAAAGCTGGGCGTCGCACATATGCATGTGACGCTGGCAGATGAACGTCATTATGCTTGCGCCACGGTAATTATTGAAAGTTAAAATAATACCGTTCTCTTTATAAAGTAAAACCCCCGAACTGGTAAGGAACGGGGGTTTTACTTTATAACTTTAATTTTGTACAGCATGCACCCTCAACAACAGCGATTATGGATCAGGGTGGTTATCTTTTACAAGCAACTTGCAATCTTTATCATAAAAACTCGAGCCTTTACGAAGAAAGCGATATTGATGGAAATATTAACGTGACCGCAAATTCGTAAGTACATTAAAATTGGTTTCGTTATTGGCGATTTTGCTGTGCTTTACACCATGCCACTGAATTCCCCCATTGAAACGAGTGGTGTCGTCAAAGCTCTGGTGTGGAGTGCAGCATGCATCCTCAATAACTCGCACGTTCAGTTTTGGGGAGATGTAAGGGCTAATCTGAACGGCTGCATTCCTTGTTTAAGGAAAAACGAATGACTGATTGTCGATACCTGTTTAAACGGGTCATTAAAGTCATCATTGCTGTTTTACAGCTGATCCTTCTGTTCTTATAACACAAGGAAACGTACTTAAGGCGCGTCAGGTTAACCAGCCAGGCGCGCCTTTAATAATTATAAATAAATGTCTGCGCAGATATTATATGAATTCATTTGGAGAATGATTATGCCGTTGTCATCATTTAAATAAATATAATAGCGTCAAGGTTTCTCTAAAAAATAATAAATACTCTACTTCCAGAGCAGAATATTAAATTTTATCTGCGTGATGCATTAGCACAAATTTATCCCACAACTGCTCTTCTGTCTCGACATGCGCCGGATCCTTCACAATAGTATTAGGGATCGGACACACCTTCTGGCAGGTTGGCGTCTCGTAGTGACCTACGCATTCGGTACACTTATCGCTGTTAATCTCGTAGATATGATCACCCATTGAAATCGCCTCATTCGGGCATTCAGGTTCACACATATCACAATTGATGCATTTTTTAGTGATTAACAGCGCCATAAGGAAACTCTCAAAACAACACAAACCGGGCGGGCATTATACGCGCATTCTTTGCTCAAACCAGTTTTTTCACCAGTGCCTCGCTGTGGCGAATGCGCTCAGGGGCCAGTTCCAGGTCCTGCTGAATTAGCGCAATGAACAGCAAATCTGTAAGCATTCCCTGAGCGTGACAAGCGGAGATCGATGCACTATTCGTCGCCTGTTCTTCGGCAATCGTATACAGGCAGTGGGACGCTCGTTGTTGCAGAGCATTCGGCGTGAAACCGGTAATTGCCAGCACCTTTCCACCCACGCGCAGCATCTCATCTGCCGCGAGATTTAACTCACGTCGTACACCAGTGTAAGAGATGGCTAATAACAGGTCGTCCGGTGAAGATGCCTGTACAGTAGCGAGCAACGCATGCATATCGCGTTCTGCGGCAGCATTGAAACCAATCTTCATCAGTTTCCAGGCAAAGTTTTGCGCTACCAGACCCGAAGCACCAATGCCAGTTAAAATAATCCGCCTCGCAGAACGCAGCATCACCACGCATTCATGCAATTTCTCTTCACTGTTAACGTTCAGCGTCGCATACATGGCTGCCGTGTTTTCTTTTACGAGTTTTTCACCCACCAGTCGCAGCGGATCATCACCGCGAATTTGGTTATGAATGGGGACAGAAGGGGATTCCGGCTGGCTCGCCAGAGCTTCGCTTAACGCCAGTTTTAAGGCTGGAAAACCTTTATAGCCGAGTTTTTGTGCGAATTTCACCACGCTGGATTGACTGACCCCAGCTTCGTTGGCCAATTGCTGCGAACTTAAATGGCGCGCCGTATCAGGTTGTAGCAGGAGATAGTCCGCCAGTTTTTTATCACTCTGGGCAAGCTGCTGGTAACGCTGACGAATACGAAGTAAGCCGTTCATATCTTTCCTCGCGATGAAATAATGGCGACAACAGGCAATATGAGACATAAGCGAGTGAATATTATATTCCATAGCTTGTAAGATCTATGAATTAAAAATTCCATTCAGCATTATACGGTAGATTGTTGCCGGAAAAGTGATGATCTATCTGTTAGGCTATGTAGTAGCGATGATTAATCAGGATGTTTCAGTCCAGAGGAGTATGGTTTGGCAACTCACGAGCGTCGTGTGGTGTTTTTTGACTTAGATGGAACATTGCATCAACAGGATATGTTCGGTAGTTTTCTGCGCTACTTACTGCGTCGCCAACCGCTGAATACACTGCTTGTCCTGCCGCTATTGCCGGTTATTGCCATGGCATTATTGATAAAAGGCCGTGCTGCGCGCTGGCCGATGAGTCTGCTATTGTGGGGATGCACTTTTGGTCACAGCGAAGCGCGTTTACAGGCATTAAAAGCCGATTTTGTACACTGGTTTCGCGACAATGTTACTGCCTTTCCGCTGGTGCAAGAGCGCCTGACCACCTACTTGCTCAGTTCCGATGCTGATATCTGGTTGATTACCGGTTCTCCACAGCCGCTGGTTGAGGCGGTCTATTTCGATACGCCCTGGTTACCGCGGGTGAATCTTATCGCCAGCCAAATTCAGCGTGGTTATGGCGGTTGGGTATTGACAATGCGTTGCCTCGGGCATGAGAAGGTCGCGCAACTGGAACGCAAAATCGGCACGCCACTGCGGTTGTACAGTGGTTACAGCGACAGTAATCAGGACAACCCGCTGCTTTATTTCTGCCAGCATCGTTGGCGAGTAACCCCGCGCGGTGAACTCCAGCAACTGGAATAGAGTAAAGCATAGCGTCCGTGTATAATGCGCCGCGCTTTTATAACCGGAGTTTTCTTTTTGTCTGAAGTCGAATTTAGTCACGAATACTGGATGCGCCATGCCATGACGCTGGCAAAGCGTGCCTGGGAGGAGCGGGAAGTACCGGTCGGCGCGGTATTGGTGCATAACAACCGGGTAATCGGCGAGGGCTGGAATCGTCCGATTGGTCGGCATGATCCTACCGCGCACGCTGAAATCATGGCCCTGCGTCAGGGCGGTCTGGTGATGCAAAATTATCGCCTGATCGACGCCACATTATATGTCACGCTGGAGCCGTGTGTGATGTGCGCCGGAGCGATGATTCACAGCCGGATTGGTCGTGTAGTTTTTGGTGCACGAGATGCGAAAACGGGGGCTGCCGGATCATTAATGGATGTGTTGCACCATCCGGGCATGAATCACCGGGTGGAAATCACGGAAGGGATATTGGCGGAAGAGTGTGCAGCGCTGCTCAGCGACTTCTTTCGCATGCGCCGTCAGGAAATCAAAGCGCAGAAAAAAGCGCAATCTTCTGCGGATTAATTTTGCTTCTTTTCACTTCCCTTCCTGGAAAACAGCAGCGAAGGGGAGTGTGTCAGGTAGTTAGATGACGACTGTGAAAGAAACGAGAGAAAAGGAAATTTCCCTTTACTCAATTCTGTTGGCGACACTGCCGGATAATCCTGAGCCAGCTGCATCGCCGCTTCTGTTGCCTGCTTTTCTTTCTCTTGCAGATACCCCACCAGACTAATCTGATACTTACGGATATTCTCGACATAGGCGTAAGCTTCATGTCCCCGCGCATAACCGTAAGTCAGCTTGCTGTAATAGGGTTTTTGGCTAAGTAAAGGCAGACGTTGTTTAACATCGGTCCAACTGTCTGGATTACCTTTGGTTTTTGCCGTCAGGGCGCGAGCATCCAGCATATGCGCATAACCCATATTGTAAGCGGCGAGCGCAAACCAAATCCGTTCATTTTCTGGCACGCTTTCCGGCACTTTACTCATCATATCCTGCAAATAACGCGCGCCGCCGCTGATGCTTTGTTCAGCATCGGTACGATCGGTAATGCCCAGGCTTTGCGCGGTATTTTTGGTCAACATCATCATGCCGCGCACACCGGTCGGCGAGGTGGCCTGCGCGTCCCAATGTGATTCCTGGTAAGCAATAGCCGCCAGCAAACGCCAGTCAATTTCCTCGGCGTATTTCTCAAACAAAGGTTTTAATTGTGGCAGCACCGCATCGACGGCGCGTAAAAATGTGCGCGTATCGACATAATCAAAATCATCGCCATGCCCCAGGTATTTCTCTTCAATGCGTGCCAGCGTGCCGTCCTCATTCATTTTGTTGAAGAAGTCGAGCAGAGCTGCGGAAAGGGTATTATCGTCATCTAACTGGCTAAACCAGGTCACTGGTTGTTCATCGGTGATATCGAGTGCCACGGCGAGTTCCGGGTGAACTCGCTGGAACAGGCTGATGGCGACAGAATCAGCAATGGTGTAATCCAGCTTACCTCCGATGACATCTTCCAGTAATTCCGCTGAGCCTTTTTTGTCGTCCACCTTCCAGCTTAAATCCGGGAATTTAGTTTCTTTCAGTCTTTGTAGATCGTTAACGACGACGTGTCCTGGTGCGATGGAGAGCTGTTCCGCCGTCAAATTGCCCAGCGTGCGTGGGCGATATTGACCCACTTTGTAAACCAGTTGTTGTGAAACGGAATAATAGGTAGGACCAGGCTGATAGTTTTTTACCCGCTCACTGTTATAAACCAGACCTGCTGCCAGCAGGTCGGCGTTGCCGTTGTCGAGATCGTCAAACAACTGGCTGATATTCTGCCGTACGGTCACTTTCAGTTTCACGCCGAGGTAGTCGGCAAATTGTTTGGCCAACTCATAATCCAGCCCGGAAGATTTACCGTTAATCTCATTCCATGTGAGGGGAGTATGAATGGTGCTCACGCGCAATTCTCCCCGCGCTTGAATGGCGGCGATACGGTTGTCGGCTTTACCAAACCAAGGAATAGATGGCCAGAGAGCTACCGCGAGAAGCAGTGCCAGAATGCCAATGAACAGATAATTAATCTTTAATTTTTTCAATTAGTTAATTCTCTGTGTCGTTCGTGTCCTGGCTTGAAAAAACGATATGCTAAACAAAGGTATAATCATCAATGAGCGGCATTTTGCGTAAACCTGTGCCAGTTGGCAACTTATTACAGCCATTGGCGGCACGCGTTGCTAATTCACGATGGTGATTTTATTTCCACGCAAACGGTTTCGTCAGCGCGGCAGATTCTTTATAATGACGCCCGTTTCCCCCCCTTGGGTACACCGAAAGCTTAGAAGACGAGAGACTTATGATGGAAATTCTGCGTGGTTCGCCTGCACTGTCGGCATTCCGAATCAATAAACTGCTGGCGCGTTTTCAGGCTGCCAGGCTCCCGGTTCACAACATTTACGCCGAGTATGTCCATTTTGCTGACCTCAATGCGCCGTTAAACGAAGAAGCGCACGCGCAACTTGAACGCCTGTTGAAATATGGTCCGGCACTCGCCAGCCATGCCCCGGAAGGCAAATTACTGCTGGTGACCCCGCGCCCAGGCACCATCTCTCCCTGGTCTTCAAAAGCGACCGATATCGCCCATAACTGCGGGCTGCAACAGGTAAACCGCCTTGAGCGCGGCGTGGCTTACTATGTAGAAGCCGCTACGCTGACCAATGAACAGTGGCAGCAGGTTACCGCTGAACTACACGACCGTATGATGGAAACGGTCTTTTTTGCTTTAGATGATGCAGAGCAGCTGTTTGCGCATCATCAACCGACTCCAGTCACCAGCGTTGATTTACTGGGGCAGGGCCGTCAGGCGCTGATCGACGCTAACCTGCGTCTCGGCCTGGCACTGGCGGACGATGAAATTGACTATCTGCAGGATGCTTTCACAAAGCTTGGTCGTAATCCGAACGACATCGAGCTGTATATGTTCGCCCAGGCGAACTCTGAGCACTGCCGCCACAAAATTTTTAACGCCGACTGGATTATCGACGGTGAACAGCAGCCGAAATCGCTGTTTAAGATGATCAAAAACACCTTCGAAACCACGCCGGATCACGTTCTCTCAGCTTATAAAGATAACGCCGCGGTGATGGAAGGTTCTGAAGTTGGCCGCTACTTTGCCGACCACGAAACGGGCCGCTACGATTTCCATCAGGAACCGGCGCACATCCTGATGAAAGTCGAAACTCACAACCACCCGACGGCGATTTCTCCGTGGCCGGGTGCGGCGACGGGGTCTGGCGGTGAAATCCGTGATGAAGGCGCCACCGGACGCGGCGCGAAGCCGAAAGCCGGTCTGGTCGGTTTCTCCGTTTCCAACCTGCGTATTCCTGGCTTTGAACAGCCGTGGGAAGAAGATTTCGGTAAGCCTGAGCGCATTGTCACCGCGCTGGACATCATGACCGAAGGTCCGCTGGGCGGCGCGGCATTTAACAACGAATTTGGTCGTCCGGCACTGAACGGCTACTTCCGTACTTATGAAGAAAAAGTGAACAGCCACAACGGCGAAGAGCTGCGCGGTTATCACAAACCGATCATGCTGGCGGGCGGGATCGGCAACATTCGCGCCGATCACGTACAAAAAGGCGAGATCAACGTTGGTGCGAAGCTGGTCGTTCTCGGCGGTCCGGCTATGAACATTGGTCTTGGCGGCGGTGCGGCGTCTTCTATGGCGTCTGGTCAATCTGATGCCGACCTCGACTTTGCTTCTGTTCAGCGCGACAACCCGGAAATGGAACGTCGTTGCCAGGAAGTGATCGACCGTTGCTGGCAGCTTGGTGATGCCAACCCAATCCTGTTTATCCACGACGTTGGCGCAGGCGGTCTTTCTAACGCGATGCCGGAACTGGTAAGCGACGGCGGGCGCGGCGGTAAATTTGAACTGCGCGACATCCTGAGCGACGAACCGGGCATGAGCCCGCTGGAAATCTGGTGTAACGAATCCCAGGAACGTTACGTGCTGGCGGTTGCTGCCGATCAGTTACCGCTGTTTGACGAACTGTGTAAGCGTGAACGCGCGCCCTACGCGGTGATTGGTGAAGCGACCGAAGAACTGCATCTTTCTCTGCACGATCGTCATTTTGATAATCAGCCGATCGATCTGCCGCTGGACGTACTGCTTGGTAAAACACCGAAGATGACCCGCGATGTGCAAACGCTGAAAGCGAAAGGCGACGCGCTGGTCCGTGAAGGGATCACCATTGCTGACGCGGTGAAACGTGTGCTGCATCTGCCGACCGTGGCGGAGAAAACCTTCCTTGTGACCATTGGCGACCGTAGCGTAACCGGCATGGTAGCGCGCGATCAGATGGTGGGGCCGTGGCAGGTGCCGGTCGCTAACTGTGCGGTCACTACTGCCAGCCTCGACAGCTACTACGGTGAAGCGATGGCAATTGGCGAACGTGCGCCAGTTGCGCTGCTGGATTTCGCCGCTTCTGCCCGTCTGGCGGTCGGTGAAGCGTTAACCAACATCGCCGCAACACAAATTGGCGATATCAAACGCATTAAACTTTCCGCCAACTGGATGGCGGCGGCAGGTCATCCTGGCGAAGATGCTGGCCTGTATGAAGCTGTTAAAGCGGTGGGCGAAGAGCTTTGTCCGGCGCTGGGCCTGACGATCCCGGTGGGTAAAGATTCAATGTCGATGAAAACCCGCTGGCAGGACGGTAACGAAGAGCGTGAAATGACGTCGCCGCTGTCGCTGGTTATTTCTGCATTTGCCCGCGTGGAAGATGTGCGTCACACCATCACGCCGCAGCTTTCTACCGAAGATAACGCACTGTTGCTGATTGATCTGGGCCTTGGCAATAATGCGCTGGGCGCAACGGCGCTGGCGCAGGTTTATCGTCAGCTTGGCGACAAACCGGCTGATGTGCGCGACGTCGCACAACTGAAAGGCTTCTATGACGCGATTCAGGCGCTGGTTGCACAGCGTAAGCTGCTCGCGTACCACGACCGCTCTGATGGTGGTCTGTTGGTGACGCTGGCGGAAATGGCATTTGCCGGTCATTGCGGCATTGAAGCGGATATCGCCTCTCTGGGCGACGATCACCTGGCGGCGCTGTTTAACGAAGAACTGGGCGCGGTGATTCAGGTTCGTGCCGCTGACCGTGAAGCGGTCGAAGCGGTACTGGCACAGCATGGGCTTGCTGATTGCGTCCATTATGTTGGGCAGGCGGTTTCCGGTGACCGTTTTGTGATTACCGCCAACGGCCAGTCGGTATACAGCGAAAGCCGCACTACGCTGCGAGTCTGGTGGGCAGAAACCACCTGGCAGATGCAGCGCCTGCGTGACAACCCGGAGTGCGCCGATCAGGAACATCAGGCGAAATCAAACGACGCCGATCCGGGCCTGAATGTGAAACTGTCGTTCGATATCAACGAAGATGTGGCAGCACCGTATATTGCCACTGGCGCACGCCCGAAAGTGGCCGTGCTGCGTGAGCAGGGCGTGAACTCGCATGTTGAAATGGCGGCAGCGTTCCACCGTGCGGGCTTCGATGCTATCGACGTGCATATGAGCGATCTGCTGGCTGGACGCACTGGTCTGGAGGATTTCCACGCCCTGGTCGCGTGCGGTGGTTTCTCCTACGGTGATGTGCTGGGTGCCGGTGAAGGTTGGGCGAAGTCTATTCTGTTCAACAACCGTGTACGCGATGAGTTTGCAACCTTCTTCCATCGTCCGCAAACGCTGGCGCTGGGGGTATGTAACGGTTGCCAGATGATGTCTAATCTGCGTGAGCTGATCCCAGGTAGCGAGCTGTGGCCTCGTTTCGTGCGTAACACCTCCGATCGCTTTGAAGCGCGTTTCAGCCTGGTTGAAGTGACCCAAAGCCCGTCTCTGCTGTTGCAGGGGATGGTGGGCTCGCAGATGCCGATTGCTGTGTCTCACGGTGAAGGGCGCGTTGAAGTACGCGATGCGGCGCATCTGGCGGCACTGGAAAGCAAAGGGCTGATTGCGCTGCGCTATGTCGATAATTTCGGCAAAGTCACCGAAACCTACCCGGCTAACCCGAACGGTTCCCCGAACGGTATTACGGCGGTCACTACCGAAAGCGGTCGTGTCACCATTATGATGCCGCACC
>NZ_VATP01000037.1:0-24773 GCF_005781125.1 Escherichia sp. E2748 | reverse complement strand
CTTTCCTCTTTCAGAGTCAAGCGTTTATTTTCGCTTTTCTCTGCCGGAATTCTCAGGAGAATCCCGCTGACCCGGCGGCTTGTTCGCCGTTGTTCCGTGTCAGTGGTGGCGCATTATAGGGAGTTATTCTGAAGAGACAAGCGGAAAATATAAAAAATTTATCGTTCGTTCAATTCTTAAGCAAAACACCTTAAAAACGACCATTTCCGGTTGGAAATTAGACAAAAAGCGAGCCCCGAAGGACTCGCTTGTCTTATTTACTGGACGGCGACGATCCGGTCTTCATTAACTTCCAGGCGAATAACTTTACCCGGAACCAATTCACCAGACAGTATTTGCTGTGCCAGCGGGTTTTCGATCTGCTGCTGGATAGCTCGTTTCAGAGGACGTGCACCATAGACCGGATCGTAACCGTTCTCGCTCAGCAGTTTCAGCGCCTCGTCAGAAATGTGGATTTCATAACCACGTTCTTCCAGACGTTTGTACAGACGTTTCAACTGAATCTGCGCAATCGACGCAATGTGCTGTTCACCCAGCGGATGGAAGACCACCACTTCATCGATACGGTTAATGAATTCCGGACGGAAGTTATGGCTTACCACACCGAGCACCAGCTCTTTCATGTGCGCATAATCCAGTTCACCGAAGCGTTCCTGAATCAAATCGGAACCGAGGTTAGAGGTCATAATGACAACCGTATTACGGAAGTCGACCGTTCTCCCCTGCCCGTCAGTCAGACGCCCATCATCCAGTACCTGCAACAGAATGTTGAAGACATCCGGATGCGCTTTTTCCACTTCATCCAGCAGGATGACGGAATACGGACGACGACGCACCGCTTCGGTCAGGTAGCCACCTTCTTCATAACCGACATATCCCGGAGGCGCACCAACCAGACGAGACACCGAGTGTTTCTCCATAAACTCGGACATATCGATACGGACCATCGCCTCGTCGCTATCAAACATAAAGTTCGCCAGCGCCTTACAAAGTTCAGTTTTACCCACACCAGTTGGGCCGAGGAACAGGAATGAACCAATCGGGCGATTTGGATCCGCCAGCCCCGCACGGCTACGACGAATAGCGTTAGATACCGCATCAACCGCTTCGTTCTGACCAATAACGCGCTGGTGCAGTTCTTGCTCCATACGCAGCAGTTTTTCGCGCTCGCTTTCCATCATGCGAGAAACCGGAATCCCCGTCCAACGCGCCAGCACTTCAGCAATTTCGGCGTCGGTCACTTTATTACGCAACAGACGCATAGTTTTGCCTTCGAGCTGCGTTGCGGCTTCCAGTTGCTTTTCCAGTTCCGGGATTTTGCCGTATTGCAGTTCAGACATCCGCGCCAGGTCACCCACACGGCGAGCCTGTTCAATGGCGATTTTCGCCTGCTCCAGTTCCGCTTTAATGGTCTGTGTACCAGAGAGCGACGCTTTCTCTGCTTTCCACTCTTCTTCTAACTCGGAGTACTGACGTTCTTTGTCGCTCAGTTCTTCGTTGAGCATATCCAGGCGTTTTTTACTGGCTTCATCAGACTCTTTCATTAACGCCTGTTGTTCCAGTTTGAGCTGGATGATACGACGATCGAGTCGGTCGAGTTCTTCCGGTTTTGAGTCAATCTGCATACGAATGCTGGATGCTGCTTCATCGATCAGGTCGATGGCTTTATCCGGCAGCTGACGGTCAGCAATGTAGCGATGAGACAATGTCGCCGCTGCAACAATTGCCGGGTCAGTAATTTGCACATGGTGGTGCAGCTCGTAACGTTCTTTCAGGCCACGCAGAATAGCAATGGTATCTTCAACAGAAGGCTCGGCAACAAACACTTTCTGGAAGCGACGTTCCAACGCAGCATCTTTTTCGATGTACTGGCGATATTCGTCCAGCGTCGTAGCACCCACACAGTGCAGTTCACCACGCGCCAGTGCCGGTTTCAGCATATTCCCGGCGTCCATTGCGCCATCGGCTTTACCTGCGCCGACCATGGTATGTAATTCGTCGATAAACAGGATGACGTTGCCTTCCTGTTTGGAGAGATCGTTAAGCACGCCTTTTAAACGTTCTTCAAACTCACCGCGATATTTCGCCCCAGCCACCAGCGCGCCCATGTCCAGCGCCAGTACGCGGCGGCCTTTCAGCCCTTCCGGCACTTCACCATTAATAATACGCTGCGCCAGACCTTCAACGATGGCAGTTTTACCAACACCAGGCTCACCAATCAGCACCGGGTTATTTTTAGTACGACGTTGCAGTACCTGAATGGTACGGCGAATTTCTTCATCACGACCAATCACCGGATCGAGTTTACCTTGTTCGGCTCGTTCGGTAAGGTCGATGGTGTATTTTTTCAAAGCCTGACGTTGGTCTTCAGCTCCTTGATCATTCACGCTTTCACCTCCGCGCATTTGTTCAATCGCTTGAGTAATGTTGGCGGTGGTCGCCCCTGCTGCTTTCAGGATATCGGCCAGCGTGCCGCGAGACTCAAGTGCCGCCAGAACGAACAGTTCTGACGAGATAAAGTTATCACCACGTTTTTGCGCCAGCTTGTCGCAAAGATTAAGAACGCGCACCAGATCCTGTGATGGCTGGACATCGCCACCTGTACCTTCAACCTGAGGTAAACGGTTTAATGCCTGAGTGATATCTGTGCGCAACTGGCCAGCATTGATGCCAGCAGATGTTAATAAAGGACTAACCGAACCCCCTTCCTGATTCAGCAGGGCGCTCATTAAATGAAGTGGTTCGATGAATTGGTTGTCGTGCCCGAGTGCAAGTGATTGGGCATCGGCAAGAGCAAGCTGGAATTTATTAGTAAGACGATCCAGACGCATAACTCCTCCCATAACGGATCAAAGTTGCTACTGGAGATTAAATGAGGTCATCCCTCAATTATTCAAGGTTATTGACCAGATTAATGTGAAAAGAAAATCACGCGTACCGGATCGTCTTGATTCTTTAGGTTATATCAGCCAAATGAAACTTGCCATACGACCGGTGGTCTTGTCGCGACGATAAGAGAAGAAAGTCTCATTTTCCGTATATGTACAACGGTCGCCGCCGAAAATTTGCTCAACACCAACGCTCGCCAGACGCTGTCGGGCAAGCTGATAAATATCCGCCAGATACTTATCACCATGCTGAATGAAAGCTGTACTCGCGTTGGCGTCTACTTCCATAAACGCCTCGCGAACCTCCGGCCCCACTTCAAACGCGCGTGGACCGATTGCCGGCCCCAACCAGGCAAGAATGTTTTCGGGCTTATCGGCAAAGCAGGAAACCGTCTCTTCCAGCACGCCTGCGCACAGTCCACGCCAGCCAGCATGGGCAGCCGCGACTTCCGTTCCTGCCCGATTGCAAAACAGCACAGGCAGGCAATCGGCTGTCATTACGGCACAAACCGTGCCGGGTGTGTTGCTATACGAGGCATCCGCCCGTTTTGAGGTATAAGGTTCGCCAGTAAGCTTAAGCACATCTTTACCGTGTACCTGCTCAAGCCAGACCGGTTTTGAAGGCAAATTACCCGCAGCAAAAAGCCGCTTGCGATTTTCCTCGACGTGCTCCGGGTTATCACCACAATGAGCACCGAGGTTGAGCGAGTCGTAGGGCGGCAAGCTCACGCCGCCGACACGGGTAGAGCTACAGGCCGCAACACCTTTTGGCAGCGGCCACTGCGGGGCAATCAGCTTACTCATAACCAGTCCACTTCATCCTTATGCTCTTCGAAATCGGCGCGCATCACCTCAATCAGCTCCACCATATCTTGTGGAATAGGCGCATGCCATTCCATTTCAATGCCGGAGATCGGGTGATAAAGACGCAGCATGGTTGCATGAAGCGCCTGACGATCAAACTTACGCAGCGTGGAGATAAACGCTTCCGAAGCACCTTTTGGCGGACGCGGACGGCCACCATAAACCGGATCGCCCACCAGCGGATGGGTTATATGGGCCATATGCACGCGGATCTGGTGCGTACGTCCAGTTTCCAGACGCAGCCGCAGACGCGTGTGCACACGGAAGTGTTCCATAATGCGATAGTGAGTGACCGCCGGTTTGCCCATCGGATGCACCGCCATATGAGTTCGTTTGGTCGGATGGCGACTGATTGGCTCGTCCACCGTGCCACCAGCAGTCATATGACCAATTGCTACCGCTTCATACTCACGAGTAATTTCACGTCGTTGTAGAGATTCCACCAGGCGCGTCTGGGCTGGAACGGTTTTTGCCACAACCATGAGGCCTGTGGTGTCTTTATCCAGACGATGGACAATACCCGCACGCGGTACATCGGCAATGGGCGGATAGTAATGAAGCAACGCATTCAATACCGTGCCATCCGGGTTACCCGCGCCAGGATGTACCACCAGGTCGCGCGGTTTATTAATGACGATAATGTCTTCATCTTCATAGACGATATCCAGCGGGATATCCTGCGGTTCAAAACGCGCTTCTTCTTCAATCTCGGCGTTGATGGCCACCAGCTCGCCACCCAATACTTTTTCTTTCGGCTTATCACAAACTTTGCCGTTAACCAGCACGCGCTGGTCGAGGATCCATTCTTTTATTCGCGAACGTGAATAATCCGGGAACATTTCGGCTAAAGCCTGATCTAAGCGTTGACCGAGTTGGTTTTCGGACACTGTTGCAGTGAGTTCTACTCGTTGTGCCATATATACTGCTTCTTCGTTTATCGTTGGGGTTTTACGGCTTTGCCGTTTAATATAGTGTGCTATTGTAGCTGGTCTTAACCGGGAGCAGGAACAGAGAATCTCCCGTATTACATTTTGAGGAAAGTCAAAACGTCATGACGCGCATGAAATATCTGGTGGCAGCCGCCACACTAAGCCTGTTTTTGGCGGGTTGCTCGGGGTCAAAGGAAGAAGTACCTGATAATCCGCCAAATGAAATTTACGCGACTGCACAACAAAAGCTGCAGGACGGTAACTGGAGACAGGCAATAACGCAACTGGAAGCGTTAGATAATCGCTATCCGTTTGGTCCGTATTCGCAGCAGGTGCAGCTGGATCTCATCTACGCCTACTATAAAAACGCCGATCTGCCGTTAGCGCAGGCTGCCATCGATCGTTTTATTCGCCTCAACCCGACCCATCCGAATATCGATTATGTCATGTACATGCGTGGCCTGACCAATATGGCGCTGGATGACAGTGCGCTGCAAGGGTTCTTTGGCGTTGACCGTAGCGATCGCGATCCTCAACATGCTCGAGCTGCGTTTAGTGACTTTTCCAAACTGGTGCGCGGCTATCCAAACAGCCAGTACACCACTGATGCAACCAAACGTCTGGTGTTCCTGAAAGATCGTCTGGCGAAATATGAATACTCCGTTGCAGAGTACTACACCGAACGTGGCGCATGGGTTGCCGTCGTCAACCGCGTCGAAGGCATGCTGCGTGACTACCCGGATACCCAGGCTACGCGTGATGCGCTGCCGCTGATGGAAAATGCTTACCGCCAGATGCAGATGAACGCTCAGGCTGAAAAAGTCGCGAAAATTATTGCCGCTAACAGCAGCAACACTTAACAGGTGTGATATACGCAAAACGGCAGCCCTGGAGCTGTCGTTTTTTTATTCGATTTGAACGCTAACTAAAGCGATTCAGTCGCGACTGATCCTATCAAATATGGCTCGCTTTGAGACATTCCTCAAGTAAAAAAACACCTCTTCCTGCGATTTCTCACAAAAAAACTTCGTTGACAAAAAGTGACAAAATTATGAGATTTTCATCACACATTTTGACATCAGGAGCGGTATGCTGAATTCACCAAGACGGGAAGACAAGAGGTAAAATTTATGACAATGAACATTACCAGCAAACAAATGGAAATTACTCCGGCAATCCGCCAACATGTCGAAGACCGTCTCGCCAAACTGGAAAAATGGCAAACGCACCTGATTAATCCGCATATCATTCTGTCCAAGGAACCACAGGGGTTCGTTGCTGACGCCACTATCAATACACCTAACGGCGTTCTGGTTGCCAGTGGTAAACATGAAGATATGTACACCGCTATTAACGAATTGATCAACAAGCTGGAACGGCAGCTCAATAAACTGCAGCACAAAGGCGAAGCACGTCGTGCCGCAACGTCGGTGAAAGACGCCAACTTCGTCGAAGAAGTTGAAGAAGAGTAGTCCTTTATATTGAGTGTATCGCCAACGCGCCTTCGGGCGCGTTTTTTGTTGACAGCATGAAAACAGTACGGGTACTGTACTGAAGTCGCTTAAGGAAACAAACATGAAACAAACGCCGTTTTTCTTCGCATTCTTTTTTACCTTCCCCTGAATGGGAGGCGTTTCGTCGTGTGAAACAGAATGCGAAGACGAACAATAAGGCCTCCCAAATCGGGAGGCCTTTTTTATTGATAACAAAAAAGGCAACACTATGACATCGGAAAACCCGTTACTGGCGCTGCGCGAGAAAATTAGCACGCTGGACGAAAAATTGCTGGCGTTACTGGCTGAGCGGCGCGAGCTAGCCGTTGAGGTGGGAAAAGCCAAACTGCTTTCACATCGCCCGGTGCGTGATATCGATCGTGAGCGCGATTTGCTGGAAAGATTAATTACGCTTGGTAAAACACACCATCTGGATGCCCACTACATTACTCGCCTGTTCCAGCTCATCATTGAAGATTCCGTATTAACTCAGCAGGCTTTACTCCAGCAGCATCTCAATAAAATTAATCCGCACTCAGCCCGCATTGCTTTTCTCGGGCCCAAAGGCTCTTATTCACATCTTGCGGCGCGCCAGTACGCTGCCCGTCACTTTGAGCAATTCATTGAAAGCGGCTGCGCCAAATTTGCCGATATTTTTAATCAGGTGGAAACCGGCCAGGCCGACTATGCTGTCGTACCGATTGAAAATACCAGCTCCGGTGCCATAAACGACGTTTACGATCTGCTGCAACATACCAGCTTGTCGATTGTTGGCGAGATGACGTTAACTATCGACCATTGTTTGCTGGTTTCCGGCACCACCGATTTATCGACTATCAACACGGTCTACAGCCACCCGCAGCCGTTCCAGCAATGCAGCAAATTCCTTAACCGTTACCCGCACTGGAAGATTGAATATACCGAGAGTACGTCTGCGGCAATGGAAAAAGTTGCACAGGCAAAATCACCACATGTCGCTGCGCTGGGGAGCGAAGCTGGCGGTTCCTTGTACGGTTTACAGGTACTGGAGCGCATTGAGGCGAATCAACGACAAAACTTCACCCGATTTGTGGTGCTGGCACGTAAAGCCATTAACGTGTCTGACCAGGTTCCGGCAAAAACCACACTGTTAATGGCTACCGGACAACAAGCTGGTGCTCTGGTTGAAGCGTTGCTGGTATTGCGCAACCACAATCTGATTATGACCCGTCTGGAATCACGTCCGATTCACGGTAATCCGTGGGAAGAGATGTTTTATCTGGATATTCAGGCCAATCTTGAATCCGTGGAAATGCAAAAGGCGTTAAAAGAGTTAGGAGAAATCACCCGTTCAATGAAGGTATTGGGTTGTTACCCAAGTGAAAACGTAGTGCCTGTTGATCCAACCTGATGAAAAAAGCCGGATGATGTGAATCATCCGGCACAGAGTTATTACTGGCGGCTATCGTTCGCCTGACGCAATAATACGCGGCTTTCATTCTGGAAGCGTTGTGCGTAATCGCCGAACCAGTGCTCCACCTTGCGGAAGCTGTCAATAAACGCCTGCTTATCGCCCTGCTCCAGCAACTCAATCGCCTCACCAAAACGCTTATAGTAACGTTTGATCAACGCCAGATTACGTTCTGAAGACATAATAATATCGGCATAAAGCTGCGGATCCTGGGCAAACAGTCGCCCGACCATCGCCAACTCAAGACGATATATGGGCGAAGAGAGTGCCAGAAGCTGCTCAAGCTGAACATTTTCTTCTGCCAGATGCAGGCCATAAGCAAAAGTGGCAAAGTGGCGCAACGCCTGGATAAACGCCATATTCTGATCATGTTCGACGGCGCTAATGCGATGCAGTCGCGCGCCCCAGACCTGAATTTGTTCAAGAAACCATTGGTACGCTTCTGGCTGACGTCCATCACACCAGACCACGACCTGCTTCGCCAGGCTGCCGCTATCCGGACCAAACATCGGGTGAAGCCCCAGCACTGGACCATCATGCGCCGCCAGCATGGCCTGTAATGGTCCATTCTTCACTGATGCCAGATCGACCAGAATACAGTCTTGCGGTAAACGTGGTAATTTGCCAATGACTTGTTCAGTAACATGAATCGGTACACTGACAATCACCATACCGGCATCGGCAACAATCTCAGCCGCGCGATCCCAGTCATGTTGTTCAAGAATCCGCACCTGATAGCCAGAGAGCGTCAACATCTTCTCGAACATGCGCCCCATCTGACCACCGCCACCAACAATGACTACCGGACGTAGTGAAGGACAAAGCGTTTTAAATCCTTTGTCGTTTTCGCTGGAGTAGGACTCACGCATTACCCGACGCAGAACATCTTCAATCAGATCTGGCGGAACGCCAAGAGCTTCCGCCTCTGCGCGCCGCGAGGCCAGCATGGATGCCTCGCGCTCCGGTACATAAATGGGTAACCCAAAGCGGCTTTTCACTTCACCGACTTCAGCAACCAGTTCCAGACGCTTTGCTAATAAATTCAGCAGCTCTTTATCGACTTCATCAATTTGATCGCGTAATGCGGTCAACTCAGCAACCATAATAAACCTCTTAAGCCACGCGTGCCGTCAGCTGCCCATTCAGATCCTGATGAATTTCACGCAGCAAGGCATCGGTCATTTCCCAGCTTATGCAGGCATCTGTTACGGATACACCGTATTTCATTTCACTGCGTGGTTGCTCGGAAGACTGATTGCCTTCGTGGATGTTACTTTCGATCATCAGACCAATAATTGAGCGATTGCCATCTTTGATTTGGGCAACCACGGATTCTGCCACCGCAGGCTGACGGCGATAATCTTTATTGGAATTACCGTGGCTGCAATCTACCATCAGTGAGGGGCGCAGTCCCGCCTGTTCCATCTCTTTTTCACATTGCGCGATATCCGCCGGGCTATAGTTCGGTGCTTTTCCGCCACGCAGAATCACATGTCCGTCCGGATTACCCTGAGTTTGCAGCAGCGCCACCTGCCCTGCCTGATTAATACCAACAAAGCGATGCGGTTGTGCAGCGGCACGCATAGCATTAATTGCTGTCGCCAGACTGCCATCAGTGCCGTTTTTAAAACCAACCGGCATGGAAAGCCCGGATGCCATTTCACGGTGCGTTTGCGATTCCGTGGTACGAGCACCAATTGCCGACCAGCTAAACAGATCACCCAAATATTGCGGGCTGTTTGGATCTAACGCTTCCGTCGCCAACGGTAATCCCATATCTACCAGTTCCAACAGCAACTTACGTGCAATCTTTAATCCTGTTTCAACATCAAAGGAGCCATCCATATGTGGATCGTTAATCAACCCTTTCCAACCAACAGTGGTACGGGGCTTTTCAAAATAGACGCGCATCACCAAGTAGAGACTATCGCTGACCTCTGCGGCAAGGGCTTTAAATCGACGAGCATATTCCAGTGCGGTTTCAGGATCATGAATGGAGCAAGGACCACACACCACCAGCAGCCGGGGATCGCGCCCAGCGATGATATCTGAAATAGTTTTACGCGAATCAGCAATCTGGGCCTCTTGTTGTCGGCTTAATGGAAAAGCTGCCTTCAACTGTTCCGGGGTCATCAGAACCTGTTCGTCGGTAATATGTACGTTGTTCAGCGCGTCTTTTTGCATGATGGCGATCCTGTTTATGCTCGTTTGCGATAGTTGATCCTCAGCGAGGATGACGCAACGATATCACAACAAGTAAAGATTTCAATCCATATTTCGTAAATAATAGTTTACGCAAGCAATTCATATACGTTTTAACCACCAATAAATGTACAAATAAATTTACACACACAATAAAAACAATCCGCTATGCTTTGAAAAAGGAGAAAAAACAATGAAACACTTTATCGCCCCTTTGTTAGCTTTGGTTGTTAGCGGCTGTCAGATTGATCCCTATACTCACGCACCAACCTTGACCAGCACTGACTGGTATGATGTTGGTATGGAAGATGCGATATCAGGCGTTGCTATAAAAAATGACGATGCTTTTAACGATTCACAGGCTGATCGGGGGATATATCTTAAAGGATATGCCGAAGGGCAAAAGAAAACCTGCCAGGTCGATTTTACTTATGCCCGAGGGCTTTCCGGTAAAAGTTTCCCTGCCAGCTGCAACAATGTAGAAAATGCCAGCCAATTGCATGAAGTATGGCAAAAAGGAGCTGATGAAAATGCCCGCACGATGAAACTTAATTAATTTAAATCCCACCACAAAATTAATCATAAGATTTAACTTATTCGATTTTTAATTCTCTTCTGGATGACGACTACACAAAAGAATGATATTTTAATGAACATTCTGAAAAATTTTCGATGCGTTTCGAGCGAAGATGGTGAGGATCCCTGAATGCGCTTTTCTCACCTACTGTTCTTACTGCTGCTATTCCTTCTGGCAGGCGCGCCATTACTCGCTCAGGAAACCACTGACGTTGCGAAAAATGTGCGTTTAATGGTTTCCGGTATCGTAAGCTACACTCGCTGGCCGACGGTATCTGGTCCACCAAGACTATGTATTTTTTCATCTTCACGATTTAGCACCGCCCTGCAAGAGAAAGGTGCGACGCCTTTGCCTTATCTGCCTGTCATCGTTAACAGCAAACAAGAGGCGATGATTTCAGGCTGCAATGGTTTTTATTTTGGCAGCGAGTCACCGACATTCCAGACAGAATTAATCGAACAATATCCGTCTAAGGCGTTATTATTAATTGCCGAACAAAATACCGAGTGCATTATTGGCAGCGCATTTTGTCTGGTCATCAACAATAATAACGTCAGGTTTGCCGTAAACCTGGATGCCTTATCGCGTAGTGGTGTTAAGGTCAACCCGGATGTCTTAATGCTCGCACGGAAGAAAAACGATGGATAACGATAATTCTCTTCATAAGCGCCCCACGTTTAAAAGAGCATTACGCAACATCAGCATGACCAGCATATTTATCACTATGACGCTGATCTGGCTGCTGCTTTCCGTGACGTCAGTGCTAACCCTGAAACAATACGCGCAAAAAAACCTGGCACTAACCGCTGCAACAATGACTTACAGCCTGGAAGCTGCGGTCGTTTTTGCCGATGGTCCTGCAGCAACAGAAACTCTGGCCGCACTAGGTCAGCAAGGCCAATTTTCAACCGCAGAAGTGCGTGATAATCAGCAAAACATTATTGCTTCCTGGCACTACACTGCCAGAGAACCGGGAGATACCTTCAGTAATTTCATTAGTCACTGGCTCTTTCCGGCTCCCGTCATTCAGCCGATTCGCCACAATGGCGAAACCATTGGCGAAGTGCAGTTAACCGCACGCGACAGCTCAATTAGCCATTTTATCTGGTTTTCACTCGCTGTCCTGACTGCATGTATTCTGCTGGCATCAGGCATCGCGATTACCCTCACCCGCCATTTGCACAATGGTCTGGTTGAAGCGTTAAAAAACATCACCGATGTCGTACATGATGTGCGTTCCAACCGCAATTTTTCCCGACGAGTTTCGGAAGAACGTATCGCAGAGTTTCACCGCTTCGCTCTCGACTTCAACAGTCTGCTAGATGAAATGGAAGAGTGGCAGCTTCGTTTACAGGCCAAAAATGCGCAGCTTCTACGTACCGCGCTACATGACCCATTAACCGGGCTGGCTAACCGCGCAGCGTTTCGTAGCGGCATCAACACGTTGATGAACAGTACTGATGCCCGAAAAACGTCGGCATTACTGTTTCTTGATGGCGATAATTTCAAATATATCAATGATACCTGGGGTCATGCGACGGGAGATCAGGTCTTGATTGAAGTGGCAAAACGATTAGCTGAATTTGGTGGGCTGCGACATCAGGCATACCGTATTGGCGGCGATGAATTCGCTATGGTCCTCTATGGCGTGCAGTCGGAATCCGAAGTGCAGCGGATTTGCACGGCATTGACGCAAATTTTTAATCGACCATTCGATCTTAATAATGGCCATCAAACCACTATGACATTAAGCATTGGTTACGCGATGACCATTGAGCACGTCTCCGCCGAAAAATTACAAGAGCTGGCCGACCATAATATGTATCAGGCCAAACACCAGCGCGCTAAAAAGCTGGTGAAATAACAAGGAAATATCTACATGATAAAGCAACTGGTAGTTCCCCTGATGTTCTCTTCACTGATACTGACTGGCTGCCAGTCACCACAAGGGAAGTTTACTCCAGAACAAGTCGCCGCTATGCAGTCTTATGGTTTTACTGAATCCGCTGGCGACTGGTCGCTGGGCTTATCTGATACCATTCTGTTTGCTAAAAATGACTACAAACTGCTCCCGGAAAGTCAGCAACAGATCCAGACCATGGCCGCAAAACTGACCTCCACGGGCTTAACCCATGCCCGCATGGATGGACATACCGACAATTACGGCGAAGACAGTTACAACGAAGCTTTATCGCTGAAGCGGGCAAATGTCGTCGCCGATGCGTGGGCAGAAGGTGGACAAATTCCTCGCAGCAATCTCACCACTCAGGGCTTAGGGAAAAAATACCCCATCGCCAGTAACAAGACCGCACAGGGTCGCGCCGAGAACCGCCGCGTCGCTGTGGTGATTAGTGCACCGTAAACGCAATTTCAATAAATAAAAAAAGGGCCAGCCAATTGGCCAGCCCTTCTTAACAGGATGTCGCTTAAGCGAAATCTTAGTTAAGACGCTCTTTGATACGAGCAGCCTTACCAGTACGCTCACGCAGGTAGTACAGTTTAGCTTTACGAACAGCACCACGACGTTTGACAGAAATGCTGTCAACTACCGGAGAGTGAGTCTGGAAGACACGCTCAACGCCTTCGCCGTTGGAAATTTTACGAACAGTGAATGCAGAGTGCAGACCGCGGTTACGAATAGCGATAACCACGCCCTCGAATGCCTGCAGACGTTTTTTGGAACCTTCAACAACCCATACTTTCACTTCCACGGTATCACCCGGACGGAAGGAAGGTACGTCCTGCTTCATCTGCTCTTGTTCAAGTTGCTTAATAATGTTGCTCATAATTTAATCTCTTATCCTGGGTAAACTGATATCTCGGGGGCTTACGCCATCCCATCATGTTTATGTTGCTGTTGTGCGTGTTCCGTTTTGAACTCCGCCAGCAACCTTGCTTGCTCTTCAGTCAGAGCCAGGTTTTCCAGAAGTTCAGGTCTTCTAAGCCAGGTACGGCCCAGCGACTGTTTCAAACGCCAGCGACGTATCTCGGCATGGTTGCCCGACAGTAACACTGACGGAACTTCCATCCCTTCTAACACCTCAGGCCGCGTATAGTGCGGGCAATCCAGCAATCCTTCAGCAAAGGAATCTTCCGTTGCTGAGGCTTCATGTCCCAGTACTCCCGGAATAAACCGGGAAACGGAGTCAATCAGCGTCATTGCTGGTAACTCACCACCACTGAGAACGTAATCGCCGATTGACCATTCTTCGTCAATTTCGGTTTGGATCACGCGCTCATCTATACCCTCGTAGCGACCGCACACCAGAATCAATTTTTGATTCGTTGCCAGCTCGCTGACGCCCGCTTGATCAAGCTTGCGTCCCTGTGGTGACAGATAAATCACCTTTGCGCCTTCACCCGCCGCGGCTTTTGCTGCATGAATGGCGTCCCGCAAAGGTTGCACCATCATTAACATCCCCGGTCCGCCACCGTAAGGACGATCGTCCACGGTACGGTGCCGGTCATGCGTGAAGTCGCGAGGACTCCAGCTCTGGATGCTCAGCAGGCCATTTTTAACTGCCCGGCCAGTTACCCCGTAATCGGTAATTGCGCGGAACATTTCAGGAAACAGGCTAATTATGCCAATCCACATAGCGCCGTCTTTTACCGTTTATCCGGTGGTTTAAAAACCAGGATCCCAATCTACTTCGATTGAACGAGTAGTGAGATCGACTTTCTTGATAACCTGCCCATCGAGGAACGGTACGAGACGTTCCTTGATACCAAACGCATCTTTCAGGTTTGCCTTAATGACGAGAACGTCATTGGATCCGGTTTCCATCATGTCAATGACTTTACCGAGATCGTAGCCTTCAGTGGTTACTACCTGGCAGCCCATCAGGTCTTTCCAGTAGTAGTCGCCCTCTTCAAGCTGAGGCAGTTGCGATGAATCCACGACAATTTCACAATTCGTCAGCAGGTTCGCCGCATCACGATCGTCAACGCCTTTCAGCTTGATGATCATGTCCTGATTGTGGTGCTTCCAGCTTTCCAGCTGGACTTGCTGCCACTGACCCGCCTTCTGGATAAACCAGGGCTGATAGTCAAAAATGCTTTCGGCGTCTTCGGTGGAAGAAAACACTCTGAGCCACCCACGAATACCGTAAGACGAACCCATTTTTCCCAAAACGATGGGATCAACAGGTGCTTGCGCGGTGAGTTGTTTGCTCATCATGACCACCGTGACAGATTAAGCTGCTTTGTTTACTTCTTTGATCAGCGCAGCAACGCGATCAGAAATAGTTGCGCCCTGGCCAACCCAGTGAGCGATGCGATCCAGATCCAGGCGAGTGCCTTCTTCTTTTTCGCTAGCGATTGGGTTGAAGAAACCAACGCGCTCGATGAAGCGACCGTTGCGTGCATTACGGCTGTCAGCGACAACAACCTGGTAGAACGGACGCTTTTTAGCGCCGTGACGTGCTAAACGAATAGTTACCATAACATCCTCTTGTGTGAATAAAACAACCGGACCCCATCGAGGAACGGAGTCCGGTGTCATATTAAAAGCCCGAAAATTTTACTGATTTCTGGAGAAAATGCAATCAGCAGTTAATAACTCTGTCGCATAAGGTCATTTAGCGACCAGGAAATCCCGGTGGCATCATCCCTTTCATGCTTCTCATCATCTTCGCCATTCCGCCCTTCTTCATTTTCTTCATCATGCGCTGCATGTCGTCGAACTGCTTCAGAAGGCGGTTAACGTCCTGCACCTGCATACCGCAACCGGCAGCGATACGACGCTTACGCGAACCTTTGATGATTTCTGGCTTAGCGCGCTCTTTCATCGTCATCGAGTTGATGATGGCTTCCATACGCACCAGCACTTTATCGTCCATCTGCGACTTGACGTTATCCGGGATCTGCCCCATGCCCGGCAGCTTGCCCATTAGGCTGGCCATGCCGCCCATATTTTTCATCTGGCGCAGCTGCTCAAGGAAGTCGTTGAGATCGAAGCCGTCGCCTTTTTTCAGCTTGCTGGCTAATTTCTCTGCCTGCGCACGGTCAACTTTGCTTTCGATATCTTCGATCAGCGACAGAACATCGCCCATGCCGAGAATACGGGAAGCGATACGGTCCGGGTGGAACGGCTCCAGCGCCTCTGTTTTCTCGCCAACACCGAGGAACTTGATAGGCTTGCCAGTGATGTGACGAATAGAGAGCGCCGCACCGCCGCGGGCATCGCCGTCCACTTTGGTCAACACTACGCCGGTAAGCGGTAACGCTTCATTGAATGCTTTTGCCGTATTGGCAGCATCCTGACCGGTCATGGCGTCAACCACAAACAGGGTTTCAACCGGATTAATCGACGCATGGACTTGTTTGATCTCGTCCATCATCGCTTCGTCAACGTGCAGACGACCGGCGGTATCCACCAGCAGAACGTCGTAGAATTTCAGTTTGGCTTCTTTCAGCGCCGCGTTAACGATATCTACCGGTTTCTGACCAACATCAGAAGGGAAGAAATCAACGCCCACCTGCTCTGCCAGCGTCTCAAGCTGTTTGATTGCCGCCGGACGATAAACGTCGGCAGAAACAACCAGCACTTTCTTCTTGTGCTTCTCGCGCAGGAACTTACCGAGTTTGCCCACGCTGGTTGTTTTACCGGCACCTTGCAGGCCCGCCATCAGCACGACCGCAGGCGGTTGCGCAGCCAGATTCAGGGTCTGGTTCTCTTCGCCCATCGCCGCAACCAGTTCGTTACGGACGATTTTGACGAACTCCTGCCCCGGCGTCAGGCTCTTATTAACTTCATGACCAACCGCTTTCTCTTTTACGCGATTGATAAACTCACGCACTACCGGCAGAGCGACGTCCGCCTCCAGCAGCGCCATGCGCACTTCGCGCAGCGTATCTTTTACGTTGTCTTCAGTGAGGCGTCCACGGCCACTGATATTGCGCAGCGTGCGCGACAAACGATCGGTTAAATTATCAAACATTGTCTCTCGCCTGGGGTGGAAACGGTTGGCCGCAATCGCGACACATCATCAGTATTTTGCCGCAGTATAACATGAAGGCGTCTTTGTTGTTATGCAACGGTTGGAGCAGCGTTCACCTGACGCTATACTGCTTCTCTTTCTTATTGCTCAAACTGTCGACATTACTATGCCCGTTTTTGCTCTGCTCGCGCTTGTCGCCTACTCCGTCAGTCTTGCGCTGATTGTTCCCGGTCTGCTGCAAAAAAACGGCGGCTGGCGGCGCATGGCTATTATTTCTGCGGTCATCGCGCTGGTCTGCCACGCAATCGCTCTGGAAGCCCGCATCCTGCCCGACGGTGATAGCGGACAAAACCTCAGCCTGCTGAATGTTGGTTCATTGGTCAGTTTGATGATCTGTACGGTAATGACCATTGTGGCTTCTCGCAATCGTGGCTGGTTGCTGCTACCCATTGTCTATGCCTTTGCGCTTATCAACCTGGCGCTGGCGACCTTCATGCCCAATGAATACATTACCCATCTGGAAGCCACGCCCGGGATGCTGGTGCACATTGGCTTATCGCTCTTTTCCTACGCCACGCTGATAATTGCCGCCCTGTACGCGTTGCAACTGGCATGGATTGATTACCAACTGAAGAACAAAAAGTTGGCATTCAGTCAGGAAATGCCGCCATTGATGAGTATCGAGCGTAAAATGTTCCACATTACGCAGATTGGCGTGGTGCTGCTAACGCTTACTCTTTGCACTGGCCTGTTCTACATGCACAACTTATTTAGCATGGAAAATATCGACAAGGCTGTGCTCTCTATCGTGGCGTGGTTTGTCTATATTGTGCTGCTGTGGGGACATTATCATGAAGGATGGCGTGGACGCCGCGTCGTCTGGTTTAACGTCGCGGGTGCGGTCATTCTGACACTGGCCTACTTCGGCAGCCGAATTGTCCAGCAGTTAATCAGCTAAACCCAGAAAAGGAGTTTCCCCTGGAACACATTTCTACTACTACGTTGATCATTATTCTGATCATCATGGTGGTCATTTCAGCCTATTTTTCCGGGTCCGAAACCGGAATGATGACACTCAACCGCTATCGTCTGCGGCATATGGCAAAACAGGGCAATCGCTCGGCCAAACGCGTCGAAAAATTGCTGCGTAAGCCAGACCGCCTGATAAGCCTGGTGTTAATCGGCAATAACCTGGTCAATATTCTTGCCTCCGCGCTCGGCACTATTGTTGGGATGCGTTTGTACGGCGATGCGGGCGTGGCAATTGCGACTGGTGTGCTGACTTTTGTCGTACTGGTTTTTGCTGAGGTATTGCCGAAAACCATTGCCGCGCTGTACCCGGAAAAAGTCGCTTATCCGAGTAGTTTTCTGTTAGCACCGCTGCAAATTTTGATGATGCCGCTGGTCTGGTTGCTGAACGCTATTACCCGCATGTTAATGCGCATGATGGGTATCAAAACCGATATCGTGGTTAGCGGCTCTTTGAGCAAAGAAGAGTTGCGCACTATCGTGCATGAATCGCGCTCACAAATTTCCCGTCGCAATCAGGATATGTTGCTTTCGGTACTCGATCTGGAAAAAATGACTGTCGATGACATCATGGTGCCACGTAGTGAAATTATCGGTATTGATATCAACGATGACTGGAAATCGATTCTGCGCCAACTCTCCCACTCACCTCACGGGCGCATCGTGCTCTACCGTGATTCGCTGGACGACGCCATCAGTATGCTGCGTGTGCGTGAAGCCTGGCGGTTGATGTCGGAGAAAAAAGAGTTCACCAAAGAAACCATGCTACGCGCCGCGGACGAGATCTATTTTGTCCCGGAAGGCACGCCACTCAGCACGCAGCTGGTCAAGTTTCAGCGCAACAAAAAGAAAGTCGGCCTGGTCGTCAACGAGTATGGAGACATTCAGGGGCTGGTGACGGTTGAAGATATTCTCGAAGAGATAGTTGGTGATTTCACCACATCCATGTCGCCAACACTTGCCGAAGAAGTCACTCCGCAAAACGACGGTTCGGTGATTATCGATGGCACCGCCAACGTGCGAGAAATTAACAAAGCCTTTAACTGGCATCTACCGGAAGATGATGCTCGAACTGTTAACGGCGTCATTCTGGAAGCGCTGGAAGAGATCCCTGTTGCAGGCACCCGCGTACGTATTGGCGAGTACGATATCGATATTCTCGACGTACAGGACAATATGATTAAGCAGGTAAAAGTTTTTCCTGTAAAACCGCTGCGCGAGAGTGTGGCGGAGTAACGAAAACGGCCCGGCATTCGCATGCTGGGCCGTGATTTATTACGAAAACAAAAATTAAGCTTTTGCTTTCGCTACAGTAACCATCGCTGCGCGAATCGTACGACCATTCAGCGTATAACCCTTCTGCATAATGCCCAGTACGTTACCTGGCGCAACGTCATCAGATTCCACCATTGCGATGGCCTGATGCACATTCGGGTCCAGCGGCACGTTAGTTTCGGCGATCACTTCAACGCCAAACTTACGCACAACATCCAGCATCGACTTCAACGTCAGCTCAATGCCTTCAACCATCGCGGACATATCCGGGTTAGCTTTATCAGCCACTTCCAGCGCACGATCCAGGCTATCAATCACCGGCAGTAATTCGTTGATGAATTTCTCCAGCGCAAATTTGTGGGCTTTTTCGATATCCAGTTCAGTACGACGACGCAGGTTTTCCATTTCGGCTTTTACGCGCAAAATACCGTCACGTTCACGGGTCTGAGCTTCAGCCAGCTGAGCTTCGAGATTCGCAATTTTTTCATCGCGCGGATCCACCTGCTCAGCAGAAGCTTCTGGCTCAACTGCCTCAATCTCTTCGTGCTGATCCATGATAATTTCTTCCGGGGCTTGCCCCTCAGGCGTTTTCTGTTCTTTACTACTCATGAATTTCTCCGCGTTTTTTTCGCATTCATCTCGCTAACTTCGCTTATTATGGGGATCAGTTTCAGGGTTTCAAGGGAAGCACTCACATTGTCATCAATCTTCGCAACAAGGACCTCGGAAAAATGAATAATCATTTCAAGTGTATTGGCATTGTGGGACACCCACGGCACCCTACTGCACTGACAACACATGAAATGCTCTACCGCTGGCTGTGCACAAAAGGTTACGAGGTCATCGTTGAGCAACAAATCGCTCACGAACTGCAACTGAAGAATGTGAAAACTGGCACGCTCGCGGAGATTGGGCAACTGGCTGATCTCGCGGTAGTTGTTGGAGGCGACGGTAATATGCTGGGCGCGGCGCGCACACTCGCCCGTTACGATATTAAAGTTATTGGAATCAACCGTGGCAACCTGGGTTTCCTGACTGACCTTGACCCCGATAACGCCCAGCAACAATTAGCCGATGTGCTGGAAGGCCACTACATCAGCGAGAAACGTTTTTTGCTGGAAGCACAAGTCTGCCAGCAAGATTGCCAGAAACGCATCAGCACAGCGATTAACGAAGTGGTACTTCACCCAGGCAAAGTTGCGCATATGATTGAGTTCGAAGTATATATCGACGAGATCTTTGCGTTTTCTCAGCGTTCCGATGGTTTGATTATTTCGACACCTACAGGCTCTACTGCCTATTCCCTCTCGGCAGGGGGACCAATACTGACGCCTTCTCTGGATGCAATAACCCTGGTGCCAATGTTCCCGCATACGTTGTCAGCGCGGCCGCTGGTGATAAACAGCAGCAGCACTATCCGTCTGCGTTTTTCGCATCGCCGTAACGACCTGGAAATCAGCAGCGACAGTCAGATAGCGCTGCCGATTCAGGAAGGTGAAGATGTCCTGATTCGTCGCTGTGATTATCATCTGAATCTGATTCATCCGAAAGATTACAGCTATTTCAATACATTAAGCACCAAGCTCGGTTGGTCAAAAAAATTATTCTAATTTTACGCCAGCCTCTTTACTGTATATAAAACCAGTTTATACTGTACACAATAACAGTAATGGTTTTTCATACAGGAAAACGACTATGTTGGCACAACTGACCATCAGCAACTTTGCTATCGTTCGTGAGCTTGAGATTGATTTTCACAGCGGCATGACCGTAATAACCGGTGAAACCGGCGCGGGTAAATCTATTGCGATAGATGCCCTCGGCCTTTGTCTCGGTGGTCGCGCTGAAGCCGACATGGTGCGTACCGGCGCTGCTCGCGCTGACCTGTGCGCCCGTTTTTCACTGAAAGATACGCCAGCGGCTCTGCGCTGGCTGGAAGAAAACCAACTGGAAGATGGCCGTGAATGCCTGCTTCGTCGCGTAATCAGTAGCGATGGTCGCTCCCGTGGTTTCATCAACGGTACAGCTGTTCCTCTGTCACAACTGCGCGAACTGGGTCAGTTGCTGATTCAGATCCATGGTCAGCACGCTCATCAATTACTCACCAAATCCGAGCACCAAAAATTCCTGCTTGATGGCTATGCCAATGAAACCTCTCTGCTCCAGGAAATGACCGTACGTTATCAGTTGTGGCATCAAAGCTGCCGCGACCTCGCGCACCATCAACAACTAAGTCAGGAACGCGCCGCCCGTGCGGAACTGCTGCAATACCAATTAAAAGAACTTAACGAATTTAATCCGCAGCCCGGAGAGTTTGAGCAAATTGACGAAGAGTACAAACGTCTGGCGAACAGCGGTCAATTACTGACTACCAGCCAGAATGCATTGGCATTAATGGCCGACAGTGAAGACGCAAACCTGCAAAGTCAGCTTTACACGGCTAAACAACTGGTGAGCGAATTGATTGGCATGGACAGCAAACTGTCCGGCGTACTTGATATGCTGGAAGAAGCTACCATCCAGATTGCTGAAGCCAGCGACGAACTGCGCCACTACTGCGATCGTCTGGATCTCGATCCCAACCGTTTGTTTGAACTTGAACAGCGCATCTCAAAACAGATTTCGCTGGCACGTAAACATCACGTCAGCCCTGAGGCATTGCCACAGTATTACCAGTCGCTACTGGAAGAACAGCAGCAACTGGATGATCAGGCCGACTCACAAGAAACGCTCGCGCTGGCGGTAACGAAACATCATCAGCAAGCACTGGAAACGGCACGCGCGTTACACCAGCAACGCCAGCATTATGCAAATGAGTTGGCACAGCTGATCACCGATAGTATGCATGCACTCTCTATGCCGCATGGGCAGTTTACGATTGATGTTAAATTTGACGAGCATCACCTGGGCATTGACGGTGCCGATCGTATTGAGTTTCGGGTAACCACCAACCCAGGTCAGCCAATGCAGCCTATTGCCAAAGTCGCATCCGGTGGTGAATTGTCCCGCATCGCATTGGCAATCCAGGTCATTACCGCGCGTAAAATGGAAACCCCGGCACTGATTTTTGATGAAGTGGATGTAGGGATTAGCGGCCCGACAGCGGCAGTCGTCGGCAAACTGCTACGTCAGCTTGGCGAATCAACCCAAGTGATGTGCGTTACCCATTTGCCGCAAGTCGCAGGATGCGGTCATCAACACTATTTTGTCAGCAAAGAAACCGATGGCGCGATGACCGAAACTCATATGGAGTCGCTGGACAAAAAAGCGCGGTTACAGGAGCTGGCGCGCCTGCTTGGTGGCAGTGAAGTCACACGTAACACACTGGCGAATGCGAAAGAACTGCTTGCGGCGTAAACTTTTTTCCTGCTTCACGGTCAGAGTAAACAGCAAAACGCCGTAAGACCGGAAAGCAAAAGGTTTTAAAGTGATGAAAGGTCTATTATCATCGGCATATTACAGATGAGCCACGTACTGCTCGGGCCCGAAAAGGAATCAAATCACTATGCGCTGTAAAACGCTGACTGCTGCAGCAGCAGTACTATTGATGTTGACCGCAGGCTGTTCCACTCTGGAGCGAGTGGTTTACCGTCCTGACATCAACCAGGGGAACTATCTGACCGCTAACGACGTATCCAAAATACGTGTTGGCATGACGCAACAACAAGTTGCGTACGCATTGGGTACACCGCTGATGTCCGATCCATTTGGTACGAATACCTGGTTCTATGTGTTCCGTCAGCAACCAGGTCATGAAGGTGTAACGCAGCAAACGCTGACGCTGACCTTTAACAGTAGCGGAGTGTTGACCAACATTGATAACAAACCTGCGCTGACTGGTAACTAGTAATAAAGTTGCTCTCAAAGACGTTAAAAAAGGTGCTCAATGAGCACCTTTTTTCTGGTTGTTATTTATTCGCCGATTTTTCTGCTCGTTGCCTGCGAAGCTCTTTCGGGTCGGCAATGAGAGGACGATAAATCTCCACCCGATCGCCATCATGCACGGTATCGCTCAGTTTTGCTGGGCGGCTGTAAATGCCGACTTTGTTTTTAGTTAAATCGATATCGGTACGCAATTCCAGCAAGCCACTGGCGCGAATTGCTTCTTCAACCGTCGCGCCCTCCTGCAAACTTACCCGTTGCAGGTATTGCTTCTCGGGTAATGCGTAAGCCACCTCAACGGCGATTTTACCTGGCACTGTAGACCTCTTTTGCACGAACAGTAAAAGCCTGCACCATATTAGCTGCCAGCTCTTTAAACACACGGCCAAAGGCGAGTTCAATCAACTTATTGGTAAACTCAAAGTCGAGATGAAACTCAATACGGCACGCGTCTTGGCTCAACGGCGTAAACTTCCAGCCGCCGATCAATTTCTTAAACGGTCCATCAACCAGACTCATGAGGATACTTTGGTTACTGGTCAACTGGTTGCGGGTTGTAAACGTTTTGCTGATCCCAGCCTTAGACACATCTACCGCAGCGGTCATCTGCCCAGGAGTGGACTCCAGAATCCGGCTTCCAGTACACCCTGGTAAAAACTGAGGATAAGACTGAACGTCATTCACTAACTGATACATTTGCTCCGCGCTGTAGGGTACCAGTGCGGTCCGGCTAATCTGAGGCATAACAATTTCCATCAACAAAAATCCAACAAATAATATCATTTATCCTGCAGTAAAAAAAACGCTATCCCGGCGCTGGGTAACATCCGGTTCATGCTAAGATAGAGCCTTGTCCCCCGCAGGATTGATATGGGGTATTTTCGATTTCAGATTACCGATGATTCACGACGCTTATGACGAAGAAAAAAGCACATAAACCTGGTTCAGCGACCATCGCGCTTAACAAGCGCGCCCGTCACGAATACTTTATTGAAGAAGAGTTCGAAGCGGGACTTGCCCTGCAGGGCTGGGAAGTTAAATCCCTGCGCGCAGGAAAAGCCAATATTAGCGACAGCTATGTCCTTCTGCGCGACGGAGAAGCGTTCCTGTTTGGAGCAAACATCACGCCGATGGCAGTGGCTTCCACGCACGTGGTGTGCGACCCTACTCGCACCCGCAAACTGCTTCTCAACCAGCGCGAACTTGACTCTCTCTATGGCCGAGTGAACCGTGAAGGTTATACCGTAGTGGCGCTCTCCCTGTACTGGAAAAATGCCTGGTGCAAAGTAAAAATCGGCGTCGCGAAAGGTAAGAAACAACACGATAAACGTTCTGATATCAAAGAACGCGAATGGCAGGTTGATAAAGCACGTATCATGAAAAACGCGCACCGTTAAACCTATATAAGCGATACTAATCAAAGCTTCACCGCGCCTCCCTATCCGGTGGCGCGAATGAACATCTTGTCGACTGTCAAGTCTTACACTGATGTAGCCATCCCATTGCTTAATCGAAGAAAAATCATACTATGCAGGCGCTAATTCCAGGATGATAACGCCTTTGGGGCTAGTCATGGCGCTCAAAAATCTGGTATACTTAACGTTACACATTGGGGCTGATTCTGGATTCGACGGGATTTGCGAAACCCAAGGTGCATGCCGAGGGGCGGTTGGCCTCGTAAAAAGCCGCAAAAAATAGTCGCAAACGACGAAAACTACGCTTTAGCAGCTTAATAACCTGCTTAGAGCCCTCTCTCCCTAGCCTCCGCTCTTAGGACGGGGATCAAGAGAGGTCAAACCCAAAAGAGATCGCGTGGAAGCCCTGCCTGGGGTTGAAGCGTTAAAACTTAATCAGGCTAGTTTGTTAGTGGCGTGTCCGTCCGCAGCTGGCAAGCGAATGTAAAGACTGACTAAGCATGTAGTACCGAGGATGTAGGAATTTCGGACGCGGGTTCAACTCCCGCCAGCTCCACCAATCATGATTGGATGGTGTTATCACAACACCAACAAAAACAGGAAGTTAGCAGTCTCAGCAGGACACCGACCAGACGGTGAGGAGACAAAAAGGATACGCAACGGAGTCGCGACTCCCTGTGACATTAAAGCCCGCTGATGCGCAATGCCGTTCACTTAAGCGGAGCAGTGCTGCGTTTCACCGGATAACGGGTTTTTGATATCTTAACTGCCCTCGGCCTTGATGGTCGGGGGCGTTTTGTTATGAACACTGCTTCCAGAGCACCCCGCAG